>CAXEOD010000093.1:0-7526 GCA_963997805.1 uncultured Candidatus Poseidoniales archaeon | reverse complement strand
CGCGTCTGTAGTTTCCTTTCACATAATCACCTTCTATGTGCTAAGCAACGCAAGTGGCAATAATTGTGCCGGTATCTAGAAAATCAAGATTTCAAGAGGTCATTATCTTCTATGACCTCTACGTTTCCGGGCGGTAAGGCAGCCAACACATCGTCTTGAACTAGTCCGGTCGCCTTGGCAATCTTGTTGGCCATTGCTTCTTTCTTGATTGTACCAGTGCCAATTCTGACCCAGCGCTCACACCATTTTGTAACTGCATCATGAGCGCCAACCAGTGGTAGTGGAATCCCGTTGACGACCGCCATTCCTAACGTCATCTCCATGGTCAAATCACGTAGCCAATTGCGCTTTCCGCGCACAATCCATGCTCCTCGTCCAAGTGCTTCACCAGTTTCAGCAGTCTTGCTGACTTGTGGTGGTTCAACCCAAAATGCAGTCGCCGCGGCCCCACCACCCGACCAACCTCGGCTCCAAACAACTGCTAATTCAGCAGCCTCTTTGATACATTTTTCAGAGAATTCCTCAGCCTCAAATGTTTGAGTTAAACGTAGTGCTGGGACTCCTTCAGGTAATCCTGGGAGAGGGTGTGGGTCAACCTCAAGTCCTTCTTTGAGTTTGAGTGCGCAGGATGGTGCACCGTGTAGGTCGGCGTGGAAATATAGGTCTTCGCGCTTGAGGTATTTGTTGACTACAGTGTCATTTCCTTTGGCATCTTTTCCTCCCAAAATGAGGTGCCCATCTCCAACCACTGCCCATCGGTGCCTTTCTATCCACAATTGCTTACTTCTTTTGGTTGCGTGTAGTTTTCCGGCAGCGTCCTCCTTTGCCCGCTTCTTTTCGCTACTAGTGATTATAGCGCGGGTCTCTTCAATTGCCCTTTTTGCACCAACAGTCTTGTCCTTTTGTTTACGCCCAGCATCAAAATATCGCTGTGCGTTTTGGTGTACAGTCTGGTCAAGATGTAACTCAATTCTTTGGTCTGGCTCGCCATTTTCGTCTGGTAGATACGCTTTCATCGTCCGCTTGGCTGGGTCCAGTGATTCAATCCATTCAATATCTCTGACTTTGCCACGGATATTATCCCACCCATCGGCTTCAATTGCTGACAAAGTTTGGGTCAGTAGAGTATCAATATGACCCCAATTATCTTGAATTGAGATGCCAAGTTGTTGTTGAGACTCCCCCTTTGCTTCAAAACCAATTATTGATCTTTCTTGCTGAGCTAAGCGGCGCTCAAGTGAACTTCCATCGTCACGTTGTTGGCGGTCATCAACCATTTCCGCCGCCTTTTCTTGTTGGCGGCGTGCCATTGCTGTTGCATCCCAGCCGCCTTTCCAAGCATCTACTGCTGCTGCAAGATTTGGAAATTCAATGGTGAAGTCGTTTTCATTTGCTGGTAATACGAAAGGTAATGCTTCTCTTGCGTGTTCTTCAAAGACTGCATCAAGCGCTAGTGGATTGTTTCCTGATTCCTGCAAAGGTGCTTTCGCCGCTGGCGCCAAAATCACCAATCCGCCGGCACCACGGTCTAATTTTTGTGTTAGTGAATGTAGACCGCTGACCAAGTCTGCAATTTCATCATCATCTAAGTCTGCAGCCATTCTGTCAACAGAGATTTCAGCAATTCCACAGATAGCTTCAGCATAAGCACCAGCCAAATTTGCCCGGCTTGCTAATGTTCTGACAATGTCTGCATCACTTGCTGCTAATAATGGCGCCAACTCTTTCACGGTCAGTGTTCTTGGGTCAACTTGGGCTGGCGGAAATTCATAGTTTTCACCACGCTTCAAAACTCGCTTAGCGTATTTCACATTGGTTAATGGCTGAATAATAACCCCTTCTGAGTCAAGAAGCAATACATTACCATCTCGAAACATCTCAATAACTAGACTTCGTAGTCCATCTCTAGTCTCAAAATCAAGAGTTATAATACGGTCAAAAGCGTGTTGTCGCACATCAACAAAACGCCCATTCATCAGGTGTTTGCGCATCAGCATTGAGAAAGAAGAGGGGTTTGGAGGCATTGGTCTGTCCCGTCTTGAGAGATAGATTCTCTTACCACGAACAACTACCAGATCAATCTGGGCTTCCTCCTTCGGGTTGAGCCTGAGCACCACTTGCTCCCAATGTGGGTGATACGATTTTCGGGCTCTCGAACCAATGTATGGTCGAAGTTCAGCGACAATTCTTGCGACATCAAAACTGCTCATCTGTCCTTTCATGTCATCACCTTCCCTTGCTGTTGGCTACCGCGTGTCAATTACCACCCCAGCGCCGACCCTTCATCAAATACCCCATTGATTTGCTAATTTTTACAGCCATAGGCTGATAGGCGACTTAACCCTCGCGCGGCCATGGCAGGAATCTTGTTGCTAGGAACTGTAGTAGTAGTTATTGTACTGTTAATGCTAATTTTTTGGATAATTAGTGCATATAATCGTATGGTTGACTTACGTAATGAAGTTGAAAATCAGTATCAAAATTTAGAGACGCAAATAGGAGTCAAAGACCAGAAGATTGCATTTGTTGAAGAAACCGATTTAGCGCAATTAGGATTAGAGTCTTCGGTATATGACAAGATTATTGATGCCCGCAAGAAGTTTGCATCTGCAAAGAGCAGTGGTAATAGAAGCGATATGATGGCAGCAAACGGTCTGTTGGATTCAGTAATTCCACAGGTTCTTGCATTTGCAGAAGACAACCCTGAATTAACCTCCCACCATGTATTGGTAGCTGGTCTTGAAGAAGGTGTTCAAGCAATAGCAAAGATGGCAAATGAGGTTGAGGAATACAATCAAGCAGCAAAGAATTACAACACTGTCACTGAGATGTTCCCTACTCTACTAGTTGCACGCATGTTCGGTTTTGAGCGTGCTGATTTGTTTGATATATATTCAAGAGAACAAGTTGAACAGATGTTTGATAGAAGGGCAAGTTTGGGCAGTTTTGTAGAGTCTAAGAAATCCGATGCAGATTTGAAGACTGAGGGATTAAAGGATGAAATTGCTGCAATCGAGGCTGAGACAGAATTGATGTTGGCAAAAGCCGAACTGGCTGCATTGAAAGAGAAAATGGCTGAAGATGAGTAATTATACTGTTGTTAAAATCAAGAGCATACTACTAATCATGAGTATAGCGCTTGCACCATATCGGCTGATCGTTGAAGATTTGGCCTTCAGAACTGAAAACTCAGTTCCTTTTTGGATGACTGCATGTCGACGAGGTGCATCTTCTCCAACTGCAACTAATGTGTGATGAACTCTGCTAGCATTTTCTGAAACGGTTCCTCTTGCAATCTCATCGTGGGGGCGACTTTTGACGCGCGCCATTGTGTATACTGGGTCACCTAATTGTAATCCGTATAGCACCCATCGATGTTTTCTCACATCACCTTTGGTGTAAAGGCCATTACCTCCTTTTCTACCAGGGCTGTCCGACTCCCAAATTTCACCAAAAGATGAATCTTTGAATGTCGGTAGGTCAACGATTATTCCACCACTCCCATCATGTAACATGAAAGGAGAAGAACGACCTTCACTACGAATCGATTTCCATGCACATTCTGTTTTAGTATGCCACTTTCCTTCACTATCTCGGTATCTAGTTTTCCAGCAATGGTAAATGCTGTATGTCCAACCCCATCCAACAAGATTGTCAAAAGTCCAACTAGAATCACGATAGTTGTCTACATGTACGGTCTCTAAAGGTTCAAATGATGCAGGTCGAACTTGACCAACCAACTCATTATGACCCGCATCAACGAATTTTACAATTGATGTTACAGTATCCCATGCTTCCATTACTCTCTTATTTTGGAAATATGAAATAGTGATGGCAACCGCTCCCATTATTAGACCACCAATTAAGAATGGAATTGTGGCTTCTCTTTCTCCTCCGGCTGGGAAGGAAAGCCAAACTCCTACGAGGAACATTACCGAGAATGTATGGAACAGGAATCGAGCGGTGATTTGTGGTGGTGTAGTATTGTATAATGCGCGGTACCGATGATGGCGTGGGTGCTCACCAAAAATCATCTCTTGTGAATTTAGAGTATCACCCTTTTTGAGTACTTTTTTCATTTGTTCATACGCTTCTGCTTCACTAGCAAATCTTCCATCTTCTTCACCGTCTGAATAGGTGACCCATTCTTTCCCATCTTTTTTGACTTGTATATCAGGGCCATCCTGCTCATAGCGAGCCAGAGGATCAGGTAGCCATGCACTTACTTTTTCATTCCATTCAACTCTATCTAAATGCCACTTTGAAGGGTCCATTGGTGGTAATGGCGGTACGGACCATGTACCACTTTGGCTACTGTCTGGTAACATGTCTTTCATCATACTATTGAATGGATTCGGGCTAGCAAAACCGAGAATTATTAATCCGATGGAACCGTAAATGAGTGGTTCTGCTTGAAAAGACGTAATGCTGGTCATTATCCCAAAGCCAAGTGCAAGAGCCCCAAACCCCCAAATTATCCAAGTTACAACGGAACTAGGCCATGTCCAACAGAAGTTTTTCGGAAGCAGTGGTTTTTCCTCTGCATTTTCATCCTCAGCAGTAGGGCCATCAACAATATTTGACAGATTTTCATTTTTTTCTTCCATATTGCTCTCCCCCTCGGCCTTTGCTGAACTTCACAATCCTTCATGGTGTCGCAAGTTTCCATGACGAATTAATTTGTTCAATATCTCCTGCTCTTTGGTGCGCGAGTAGATGAGATAGTGTTTGGTCAACCTTGAGAATCGGGTGGGCATCCGGTGTGTCATCGTAAGCGTAGTCTGCAATTCGAGTGATTTCACTAATTCCATTTTTCACCGCATCTAATACCCTATCGTGTCTAGCTCTTCTATGTGTTAGGTAGCGGTTCAGCAGTTTTTCTGGAACAGGGGAAAGAGGTCCATGAGCAGGTAATAGAATAGGGGGTTTCAAGTCACGTAATCTCTCAAGGCTAGAGAGATATTCCCCCATGTCACCATCACTCGGAGGTACTAGAATTGTACCCACCATCACAGCCATATCCCCTGAAATGATGCCCACTTCATTTGATAGACAAATATGTCCGGGGCAGTGGCCTGGCGTTTCCAATACATTCCATGTTCTGCCACTCAAGGTGAATGAATCACCTTCCTTCAACACCTTATCGGTATTACAATGTGGAATCACGGTGTGAGTCTCTGCAGTTGCCCAAATCGGTGCTTGGTAGATTTCTGAAATCCTAGCCAAATCACCAATATGGTCCGGATGGCGATGAGTGAAAATGGTTGCAATGACTTTGCTACCACGTGATTGTGCTGCTCGTATTCTTCGCCCAAGATATGCGAGCCCATCTTCGGATTGTGCGGCTGGGTCAACGACTACTAGGTCGCCACCCATATCTCCAATGATGTAGCAATTAGTATGTGTGGCAGGAGGCAGTGTGTGGGTGGAAAGCGGGACACATTCAACACTAGGGGCGAACTCTATCCGATGTTCACCACGAGGTGGATTTTCAGACATTGTTGATGTAGCCGATTCAATATCTCCTCCGGATTTATTTAGAGATGTAATCATATCACGAAGAAGAGTAATTTGAGGAGGTGGGATTCTCATTTCACTATTATTCCAAGCATCAAGCGCTTGCATTGGAGTTAACCAACGAAATTCATCAAATTCACTACGTCCTCTAGGGAGTCTTGGTTCTGGTGGATTTGAGTCGTGTAGGTGGAAGAAGCGATTAGTAAACCGAATTGGAGCGAGGGGTGGGGTAGTTCTGATTGAGATTATTTTTAATCCTTTAGAATTTGCACTAAGGTCACCTCGCTTTACATTAGGGTACCAATTTTCGCCATTTTCTATTACTTCATCTCGTGCATTGTCATCAACAATTACAATTCCTTCTTCACTATTCGCCCAACCCACCTCTTCTACCATTTCCCGCATCAAAGCGGCAAGGGCAGACCCATCATCATCAGCTGATAATTGGGGTAATTCATCAGCAGCAAAGCGGTCATATTGAGTCACACCGCCTCCGGGAAAGGCCCAGAAATCAGGAAATGATGGCATCTGGGAAACTCTGTGACAAAATAGGATTTCAGCCCCGTCATCACTATCACGTGTAATCACTAGAGATGCAGCAGGTCGTATCCGTGGATCAGTCATTTCAGGCATCACGAATCCTTCGGGTACCTCACTCATCAGACTGCCCACGTTACCCCTCGCTTGAAATCTCTTGCACGTCTCCGAGTCAATATGAGCAGGGCTGACCCCATCGCTCCACTTCTAGAAGAGATTGAAAAAGAGCGAAGGAGAAAGGCTATCACATCACGAATTGCAAGAATTTCTCTTGCATGGTTCATGATTCTCTTGATGATTGGTTGGGTTTCAAAATACGCTTATCGATTAGTCTAATCAATAGGTTCAATATTTTAGGCTTTTACAAAGTCAGTTTTAGCCTCTCATCTCAATTCACATCAATGATTATTGTGGGGCAAGATACTTGCGTAAATGCGTGGTCGATATGCATATGCGAGTGAAGGCCTTGCTCATGTGCATCCTAGTATCATCATTTTCACTATCAGGTTGTTTCGGAAATGATACACCTCCGGCGACGCCGGAGGAACCTTCTGGTCCCGAAGGCATCTTCGTGACAGGCCCTGACGGTCTGCCAGTTGATGTGGAACCACTACCTTTGATTTTCAACTTCAGTGATGTTGGCGAAGATGCACCTGAACCAAGTATTGGTGTTACATCCAGTGGTTGCGTATTCTTCATTGCCCTTGAGAAGGTCATGCGTTCTTGTGATTATGGCGAATCATGGGAGGACGTGTCGGGTCCTCAATGCGCATTCCAAACCAACGACCCGTGGGGTTGGGTCGATCCTGTTACCGATCGGATATTCGCTGTTCAGATGCAGGGTCTTGAGACATCTTGGATATGCTGGAGCGATGATGATGGGGAATCCTGGTTGGGCAATCCACATGACTCTGGTACGACTCCAATCAATGATCACATCAAATTGGCTACTGGCCCATGGACGAGTAGTGGGTACGGCATACCTGGCCAATTCTCTCAAGCACTCTATGAGACGGCTGTGTACTATTGTTACAATAAACTCGCAGGCATTTTCTGCTTCACCAGTTTTGACGGTGGAGCTACGTTTGAGGCAGGAGGACAGATTTTCGGATTGGCTACAACCAATGGTGGACTTCATGGAGCCATTACTTCTGCACCGGATGGCACAGTCTACGTAACGCCCAGAGTTGAAACACCCACAGTTATCGTTTCTGATGACAATGGTTTGTCTTGGTTTGATCGAACGATGGGTGAAGATGTAGGTACGCCTTATCCTAGAAAGAATTCTGAGGTTGCTACTGATACCGAATCCAATGCATATCACATCTGGACAGGAGCAGACGAAGGCGTTTACATGTCAAGGAGTACTGATTCAGGCCAGTCTTGGGAACAAACCAGCATTCGAATCAGCCCAGTCGAAGTCATCTCGTCTGTATTCCCTCAGGTTGATGCAGGAGACCCAGGAAGGATTG
>CAXEOD010000092.1:0-7766 GCA_963997805.1 uncultured Candidatus Poseidoniales archaeon | reverse complement strand
GGGTTACTCGCCAGGAAGCGGATGCCTTCGCAGCTCTCAGCCACCAGCGCACAGAAAAGAGTGTGAAAGAAGGCGTTTGGGCTGAGGAAATTGTTGAGGTAGAAACCCCAAATGGAATGGTTGGGGCATCTGATGATGACCATGTCGTTCTAGGAACGACTGTTGAGGCTCTTTCTGGACTTCGGACGCACTTCGGACCAGATTCCCTCGTTACTGCTGGGAACGCATCTGGTGTTGTTGATGGTGCGGCTGCAGTTGTCATCAAGTCAGCAAGCCGCGCCGCGGCTGATGGAGATACACCTCTCGCCCGTATCGTGTCATGGGGAATAGTCGGTTTGGAACCGGCAATCATGGCCCACGGACCTGTGCCTTCAAGCCGCCAAGCACTCAAAAAGGCTGGACTCACAGTTGATGATATCGACCGCTGGGAAATCAACGAGGCGTTTGCTGGTCAAGCGGTCGCATGTGTGAAGGACCTTGGAATCGATGTTGAGAAGGTCAATGTCAACGGCGGAGCTGTTGGAATCGGCCACCCACTCGCTGCAACAGGCACCCGACTGGTGCTCACTTTGGCTCACGAACTCAAACGCTCAGGTGGGCGTTATGGCATCGCAACTGCCTGCATCGGTGGCGGACAAGGAATCGCACTCATCATTGAGTCGATTTGACCGTTTTTTGGTATTTTACTCCGTAGGAGGGATTAACTACTAATCAGCCTGCTTAGAATGTTGATAACATGGCACCGCATACCATAACCGAGCACATTGAAGGAGCCGGACACGCCGGTAAAAAACGTAGCCTGGTGAAAACCCTATCGTGGAGAGCCATCGCCACGACTGATACCATCATTATCGCTAGAATCATCACTGGAAGTTGGACTGTTGGGTTCGGGATAGCCAGCATTGAGATAGTGACCAAGATGGCGCTGTACTATCTGCACGAGCGCGGCTGGAGCGCACTTGATTGGGGCCTAGAGGATGTTGATGTTGATGTTGATTCTCTGGTAAAGAAACAACCCGTTCATTGAGATGCTCCCCGAAGGGGTTTCTTGATGGGCCCACTGAGTGGGTGGTTGGTAGGTATTGCCGTTGCAGTTTGAACATATGTAAACGGCCATTTGTCTCGGCTGGCGACCATACCAAGTTAATTGAGAGACTAACGCCGTTCCGGCCGTCAGCATGGGGATGACTCGTGAAGGCGGTGAAAGTATGGGAGTGACAAAAAGTAGAAGTTTGATGAAGGCTGTCTGTTGGAGAGCCATAGCAACGCTAACGGGGGCAATGATTGTATTTTTCCTCTACGGGGAGTTTGAGGCTGTAGGGAAATTCATGATTGCAGACATCAGTCTCAAGTTGATGTTCTACTATGCTCATGAGCGTGGTTGGAGCATGGTCAAGTGGGGAAAAGTCCCGATTCAAGCAGAATAAACAATTTGAATTTTTCAAATTCAACCTAGTAAAATCATTTCTTTGATGTCTATTAGATATCTTACTAGACTCACAAATACTGCGATAATAAACGGATAAGTCAGGACTCGCTGAGGAAGCATCTTGATTGCAACCTTTGCACCAACCCAAGCAGTACCAGCTACTAAAATACAGACTAATATGAGATAGATTCCAAGCGATTCGATTAACGCAGTTCCTGAACCATCTACTACAAGGTGAGTTAAGATAGCCATTGGCACCATCCAACTCTCAATAATGTAAGATGTGCCTGCTGCTTCATGTTGCTTATACTTGAGAGTTGAGCGGTGTAGAGTAACGAAAATCGCACCACCTCCAATACCTAGTAATCCTGATGCCGCACCACCACCAAAACAACCAGCACGGTATATATTCAATATTTTACCTTCAACATCCGGGGAGTGATTATCACTGTCCCCATTATCATGCAGGTCAGAATTCAATTTCTTTATTGTTGAGTATAAAACCCAAATTAGAAGGAATGTCGCAGAGATTTTAATTGACATATCCCCAAGTTGATTGATAAAGATGGATGCTAGAACTGCACCAAAAACCGCACCCATTAAAGCAGCATTTGTGCCTCTTTTCCCAACACTAGCAATAGCATATCCACCTTTTGCATGGGCTGCCCTGCTACCTAATGATACCATCCAAACGAGAATCAATGAAGCAACCAATGAGGGGTGAATATCCCATTCAAGAAGGAACAGGAAAATTGGCACATATAGAACCCCGCCACCTAGTCCAAGCGGAGCAAACATGAATGCTGTCATCAATATTAGCAGTATTGCAATAATTATCTCAAGTTCCATATTCATTCCTCCTCAGCAATGAACCAATGTTCTGGTCGTGGACTCAATGGGCGTTTCATCCATAGTGGCCTACGCTCTCCACGCGGATGCGTTTCCCTCTCTTTGGCCCAATCATTCCATTTCTTGTAATGAGCCATTGATTTTTTCATATCCACTTCAACATCACCATACTCTTCCCCATCATTTGGTGTTGAAAGCAAAACCTTCTGGAGCCAGCAATGTGCCCCACTAATAGGATCAGGTTGGACTGCGTGTGTGATATTTTGGTGGACTCCACCATCTCGCCACCAAATACGATTTGTATCCCTATCTTTAGACTTCCAAGGACGAATCCCTTCTATGGTTCGCATTCTCATCTTTCCATCTCCGAGATCCTTGATTTCAACCGTATTAGATAGGAATCTGTTGCCGCGGTCCTGTTTTCTACGCCATCGTCCAATATGGTGTGAACAAGCAACTACCCCCGGTTTGATTGATTCAGTAACCCAAACCTTGTCTACGAACCAACCTATTTCGGTCTGAATTTTCAGTAATTCACCTTCTGAAACCCCTAATTTCGCGGCGTCCTTGGGGTGAATCCAAATTGGGTTCTTGTGAGCGATTTCAGTCAACCATTTTGCGTTGGCTGAACGGGAATGGATATGTTGTGGTAAGCGGAAATTTGGCAGAAGGCAGTATGCATTATCCTCCTGCAATTTTGAGGGATGTACATGACTATTGATTCGATAATGAGGTATTGAATGCTCAGGATATCCAAACTCAATCATTGTCTTGGAGTAAAACTCTTGTTTACCACTTGGAGTTGGCCAACCTTCTTTTTCATGTACGTTGTAAATAGATGGCTCAATCAAGAATGCACCATGCTTTCTCATGTAATCAAGCGCCGTCAAGCCCTCTTTTTCAGCAGCCTCTGGGAGCCCAGGCACATGTTCAAATGTGAATTGGTAATACTCATCTACGGTGATTTTCTCACCTTCACGATAAGGACTCATGAAATGCTCTCGAATGCCCATTGTGCCATCATCAATTCGCCATGAAAGTTCAATCCAGAACTCATCTTCTTCCCAAACCGAACCGGGGTTAACTTCGTGGGTGAACTCAACTTCCTTTCCCTCGCGCCGTGCAAATTCACGCAAAACTGGTTGCCTGAATGCCACCCATTTTCCGGCTTGAGTAGCGTAGGAATTGATATCGTGCCGCTCAGATGCATGTCCCATTGGAAGTACGTAATCAGCCAAAAAAGCAGTCTCATTCCATGTTGGAGTCAAAGCTATGTGGCATCCGATTGATTCCTCATTCTGTAACATCTCCATCCAAGCGAATCCATCAGGATATGTCCAAACAGGATTAAAAACACGAGTGAAATACACATCCATCTCACCCCTTCCTTCTTTCACCATGTGTGGTAATATGTGGCTCATTTCGAAATGAGCCAGTGTATATTCCGGAGGAAAGTGCAACTCATTCCAACCATCGGGATCAGGAGGCTCGTTAAACAGAGTGGGCTTGTACTTAGCCCACGAATTAGGGGCAGTTCCACCAACTGTACCGACTGAACCGGTCAATACATTGAGGAAATGTAGAGTTCTACTAACTTGCCAACCTCCAAGATTACCAATTGAAGCTGAGCGCCAAACGTGAGCTGACAGTGCACTACCTGCCTCAGCAACAATTTCGCCGACTTCAATCACCTGTTCAACAGGGATTTTGCACTCTTCAGCAGCAAATTCAGGAGTGTATTCAGCATATTCCACTTTCATTAGTTCAATAAAACTCTCGAAAGTACGTGGCTCATCAGGGTGGTCGGCTTCCAACCACATCTCCCAATTAACCCAGTTTTCAAGGAAGTCGCGGTCATAAGTTCCCTTGTCAAGTATCATCTTCGCCCAAGCGAGGAAAAGCGCTGGCTCTGAACCAGGCCATGTCGGCACCCAATGGTCAGCCATTGCCGCGGTGTTAGATAGACGAGGGTCAATGACGATGAGTTTAGCACCATCCATCATCCCCTCTAGAATACGTTGTGCGTGCGGGTTGAAGTAGTGACCTGTTTCCAAGTGAGAAGAGGTAAGGAGAATTACCTTCGCGTTAGCGTGGTCAGGGCTTGGTCTGTCGTGCTTGTGCCATAATGCGTACCCTGTGCGCGCCCCTGCTGAACAGATGTTTGTGTGACTATTGTGGCCATCCACCCCCCATGCTTTGAGTACACGATTCGCGTACCCCTCATGCCCGGGCCTACCAACGTGGTAAACGACTCTATCTTTTGCGCCGGTCTTTAGCGAAGCACGAATTTTAGAGGATATTTCGTCAAGTGCTTGTTCCCACGTAATCTCTTCCCAATCTCCAGACCCTCGAGCACCTTTACGCCGCAGGGGATTAAGAATTCTCTCCGTATCCTGAATCTGGTTGATAGTCGCAGGACCTTTTGCACAATTTCTCCCGCGACTACCTGGATGGTGTGGGTTGCCCTCAAATTTTGCCACTTGGCCTGACTCTTTGTCAACATATGCAAGTAAGCCGCAGGCAGATTCACAGTTGAAGCAGGTCGTTGGAACTAACGAGTAATTTCTCTCTACTTGCTTTGGCCACTCATTTGCATCAAGTTCGATGTGGTCGTGCCAATTACTAGGGTCAGGATAGTTACGAAGCGGTGATTCTGCACCAGTTGCCATTTCCCGCTCTGAAATCTTTGGAATTAGGTGTATAATCTCAGCGAGGCGTTCAATGATTGACCTCTTTAGTACCATTATAACACCTCAGGATAGCGGAACCAACTGTGGTTTTTGAACCACTTCTTTGCCATGAACAAATGCTACACCTAGCACAATTGCTGAACCAAGTAATACTAGTGGCTGGGGTAAGACAATGATTGCCAAAACTGCCGAACCGATTAGTACAGTCTCGATTAGGAATTTGAGTGGTAGAAGATTATCTTGAGACCAAGAGCGAGCCTTGGCCTGCTGGAAAAGCCAAGCAGTATACACACCGGTTAGGGCAGATAGAGGGATTCCAGCAATCGCTAGATAGGTGAGTAAGGAGCGGTCAAGGTCGAATAGCAGAATTGCAGCACTAGCTGAGAGAACTCCCCCAAATCCAAATAAAATGTAAGCGCCTTTTACTAGCCAAGACGACCAGTTAGGCCGGAGCATAACATAGAGGAATCTATCTGGTCTATCAAGGTCTTTTACCAATAAAATGCCAGTGATTCCAAGGAAACCTAAGCCAACTACAATAATTGCCCACCAAAGTGTGTCTGTCATCTCAATAAATCCAGCAAACATGGCTAGCATTGCAACCAAATAAGTTCCAGAAGCAATGCCTTTTGTCCAAATATATGCAGAAACTTCCCATCCCCAAAGGACGCCCTTTGAAGGCGAATCGTAAACCCGCTTGGCTTTAGGTGAATCATCGCCTAGTTTTGACATCACATCGCGGATTATCGCTTGGTCCCTAGGAGCTGCGGCTTTCGCTTTCTTTTCAAGCGCTAATTGAACGATCATTGACGGAGTATCTGCTTCTGATAAACGTGAATCAGCATACTTGGCAAAGTGGCCGACTCCAAATGCTTGTTCAGTCCACACCCCACTAGCTGTCACTTCAGTAGCTGCTGGGTCAAGCATCTCTTCACTTGCCTTGATATAGAATAGATTTGGAGTGGCTCCAGATTCTGGCTTTCTAACTGTAGTTTCTTGAGTAGCAACTAATTGTGCTATCTTAGAATTGGGATCATCTAAATCGCCAGATGTTATTGATTCGGTTGGACAAACAATTACGCAAGCCGGCTCGTAAGAATGCTCGATTCGATGAGCACAGTAATTGCACTTTGCAGCAGTACTAGTGTTTGGGTCAATATGCAGCGCGTCATAAGGACACGCTTGCATACAAGCCTTACAGCCAATACATCGGTCACTGTCAAAATCTACAATGCCATCATCCCTTGTGAACAATGCATTTGTTGGACAGATATCTGTACACGGTGCATCTTCACAATGATTACAACGGTGCACCGAGAATTCTCGCGACGAATTTGGGTAGGTACCGGTTTCAATGTACTTGACATGTGTTCTATTAACTCCAATTGGCACATCGTGTTCAGACTTACAGGCGACTGTGCAAGCATGGCAACCAATACAGGTTCGATTGTCAATCACAAAACCATAATTTGCCATTAAATATAACCCCCCATATTTTTAATTGAACTATCTATCATTATTAGTAAAATCGGTTAATTTTTGTGACTTGAAGCAGCACATTCATTCTTGCCTAAATCCATCACATTTTGTTCATCATTATTTTTCTCAGGTGTCATTCCCTCTCACCTGTCCTATGGGTATAGCCCAGAGCATATAATTATTAGAATTGAATTGAATTGGAATATTGAGAATTGTGATATATCTGACATAAACGGATGGTTTTGCCAGCCGAATAATCTAGATAATTAATGATAGGTGGAGGGAAATCATTCCTACTACATCTTGAGGGTCTCAGGGCCGCCAAGTGGCAACTCCGTCAATGGCTGTAATGGACCACGAAGAGCAGGTCCTGCTGACAGAGTACCAATTATCGCTTCGGTATTGTAGATATTATGTGACAAAGCAATCCAAGGTCTGCCTTCAACATCTATTACAACATCAATGAAATCTCCAAAGCCACCACATCTCACAGAACCACAATCTTCTGTCTCATCAAGATAATCCGTTTTCACATTGACTGCAACTGTTGTTATCAATGGATTCTCAGCATAAGTATCGGTGATGATGCCCATGTATCCAGACCACTCTGAGTGATTTGACTCACCGATGTACCCGAACACAACTCGACCATCAGCGCCACCTGCAATGGTTGGGAAGCCAGTGTAGTTGACCCCTGGTGGTGCGACCATCAATGGTGTGCTCCATGTGTCCCCTTGGTCAGAAGAGAATGAATAGTAAGGCAAATCATCAGTAGCCACCCAAAGTGCGTGAACGTTGCTCGCTTCATCAGTTCCGATTGCAACTTCATGCCCACGCGATTGATGTTGTGTGTCAATCGTATGCTCGCTCCAAGTGCGGCCTCCGTCAGTAGATCGGTATGCGGCAGGACCATCACAAGATGGATTTCCACGATATATCGTCCCATCATTTGCACCGATTAAATGGCCATGAAGGCCAGCGCATTGTGTAACACCATTTGGCCAGCCAGCTACTTGTCCTTCCCAAGTAATCCCACCATCAAGTGAGGTATCGCAAAAAGCGCCAATTGGACCTTGGGCTCCTGTATTGATGCAGAAAACATAGACTGTTTCATGTAATAACGGCCCAGAAAAATCAGGACCAGGCGGAACAGAAGCAATTGATTGATGGTCTTGAGGGGTATAAACTCCGGAAGCAGGGAAAGGTAGGCTCCAACTTTCTCCTTCATCGTCTGACCATTCAACAAACATTACTGCTAATGCATGCATATCAAATTTCATGATACGGTCTGTCCACGGGTCAACGTAGACATACGGGTC
>CAXEOD010000091.1:0-8006 GCA_963997805.1 uncultured Candidatus Poseidoniales archaeon | reverse complement strand
GGAGAAGTATTTGTGAATGAAAATTGTTCTTTCCAGCGTCTAGCCATATCTTTGGTAATCTGTGCACCGACATATTTCCTTTGAATCGCTTCAATTAGATTTAGGTCTATCACATCGCCTGCCTGCTTGATATGTAATTGATCTTCTGGGCGGGGTATAGTTCCATACACTCGGCATATATCTGTTGTACCAGCCCCAATATCTACTACCATCGTGTGGTCTAACATGTCAAGAGCATAAGCAACAGCAAATGGTTCCGAAATAATCATGCAAGCATTGACGGTACCAGCTGCAGCATCGAAAATTGCGGTTTTGTCAACGTGACTGGCTTCGGCTGGCGCCCCTATCACTGCAACAACTCTGTCATAATCTTCAGGGTCTGCAAGATTCATCATATGGTTAATGAAGTGAGCAATAAATTTCTTATCTTCCGGGGTATCCTTGATTACCCCATGTTCAAGAGGTCGATATAGGTTCAATGCCAAACGATTCTTCAGTGCCTCTTCTCCAAATAATACATCTCTACGAAGGAAGTTTTTTGCAATAGAATCCTTTGGCGTTCCAATCACAGTTAGAACCTGTTCATTGTGTTTATCATTCGAAACCATGACCGACCTAAACGTACCTAAGTCAACACCGATGTAAAGAGTATCTTTCGCCATTGTATCTACCGTTATCCCTGCTCCGCAGGGGACGGTATATCAATAATCCCTATCATTTGTTTACTAATGCCGTTGATTTATAGCCACATTTCACAGCCATCACAGTACCAAGCACTATGTTGAGTATAGAGAGGGGCACCTTTACCACAACCTGTGCACTCTTTGGTTACACCTTCACCGAATAATGTGATGATAATCTCAATATGTCTCTCTTCAGTAATTCCTAGATGTTGTCTCATTGCCCAAAGTAGTTGATCCTCACTCGGAGTGATAACACCATCTGAAAGTACTAATTCAACTGCAGTTTGGTAATCTGATTCTATACCAACAGCAGTAGGGTCAAGAACAACCCCATCTTTTTCGGCGACCATATCTTTTCCTCCAGGGTCGTCTATAAAGAGCACAAGGGAAGAAGGATTTAGACTGTTATCTCTCAATTCGAATGTCACAACATTCTCGTCATTATTAGCATATACAAATTTACTTTCTTTATTTATTATTGAGGCGATATTACGTGCAGTGTCAGCAATTGTTCTTCCTCGTCTCCATCCATTATCGGAATCTTCGTTTAGTAGGTAAAATTCTGTGCCTTTTCCGGGATACTCAATTCTTACCTCCTCGCCCCCGTCAAAATCGTTACTCATTAGGGTTAATTTGCCAACCTCTGTATCAAGAATATTATCCTCGTCATCAAAACTAACAATGAGGGGTTTTCGTTCTTCTTCTGCAACATTGAAATGACCATGCATTCCTTCAATCCACTTATCTTGCAGACGTGTCAAACCTTGTTCTTGTTCACTGGTTAAGTTTTCATCAATCCCTAATACTCTAGATAATCCTGTACCTGATTCCATTTCTTGTTTAAATTCTTCAATTAATTTAGCTTCGGTTCTAACCGATTCATGAGAACGGGTTTTTCTAGAGGATTGATCATTTGGATCAGCCCACTCATATTGACAGCGGTCACAACTCAAATATCCAGGAATTGATGAAGAATTACTGTCACCACCACAACGCGGGCAATCACCATCTTCTACTGGGGTCAAATTTTCCTTTGCTTCACCTAGGCCTTTGGTCCCCTTGACAGGCTTCTTGCGGAATGCCATCAAAACGCTGTGGAACCCCATCGGTGATATGGGTTGCGTTGTATAGTTGAATGGAACGTTGGTAGAACAATGAGTTGTTCCAAACCGGCGCGGTTATCAATAAGGCGCGAGTCGGCCCGTTTGATGATACGAGAGTGTGAACTACATGGTACCTTTGAAGGGGAACTTTGTCCTGCCTGCAATAGCGAAGGAAAATTCATTATGAATGGAAACGAAAGAGACCAAATAGCCCGTAGAATGGCTGGTATACTACGTCATTTCCCTGAGAAATTTGATTTAGAAATGGACATAAATGGATGGGTTAGCATTCGAGATTTATCTAATGCTATCGCACGGAAAGATAAACGGAAGCATTGGCTAAGAGATCGCCACATCCAAGCAATTGTTGATACTGATCCTAAAGGACGTTACGAAATTAGAGGAGGCAATGTAAGAGCAACCTATGCACACACAGTTGAAATTGAACTTGACTTGCCAACAGACAACATTCCAGAATTATTGTACTACCCTGTATCACGTGATGAACTAGACATCCACCTAGAAGGTGGTATCCACCCTGGTGGAAGAAAATGGGTACATCTTTCTAAGACTATTACCAATGCTGCAAATGCAGGTGCTGTGCATCACTTTCAACCAGCAATCATTGAAATCGATATTATTCAGATGCAGGCATCTGGGAATACAATTTTCCATGCTGGAACTACTGTCTACCTGACTGAATTAGTTGATGCTGAGTTCTGCTCACATGTACCTTATGATGATACTGAGTATGCACTCATGCTTGGAGAATGGGGCGAAGAAGAGTGATTACTTTCTTTGATAACCACATACTTGACAAAAACTAAACTCACTACTTTGTGGTTCATCACATTCAGGGCAACTCTCTGACTCGGCTACTGATTGTTCTTCATCTGTATTTGATGAAGAAATTAATCTGACTGAAGAAGATTCTTCAAAAATGATTGATTCAACCAATTCTCTTTCTTCAACAGACTTGACAAATTGAATAGCTTCAAAAAGTGCAGATTCCAATTTCATAATTCTCTGTTTTCTTTGGTTAATATTGGATATGTCTTCGGCTTCAACTAACTGTTCTTGTAGATATCTGCGCAGTTGGTCTACTGTTGCATCCTGAGTCATTATTCTGCGCACTCCTACGCCCCTAATCAACACGGCGGCTTGTAAGGTCCAATACACAATAGCAATTGACTTCATGGTGGTCCCTTTCGGAGTAATCATGGAAAGCCCTGTCATCATCAAGTTAGGCGGTGGGCTTATCACTCAAAAAGATCAATTATGCACTCCAAGAATCGAAATTATTCGAGAACTTGCAAAGTCTATACATCACCTAGTTAAGATGAATAAACGAGTAATAATCGTTCATGGAGCGGGGAGTTTTGGCCACCTAAAGGCAAAATTATGGAAACTTCATGAAGGTATAACCGATGATGGTCTCCCTATTGAAGGTGAATTTAAAACCCAGATTGAAGCAATTAATTCGGTTAGGCAAGATATGAAAAATCTAAATCAATTAGTTTCAAACGAATTCAAAAAATTGGGAATGGAAACAATTTCACATTCACCTCATACTTGGGTCTTTGAAACCGGTCCGAACTTTGTTGGAGATCTAAACCGGTTCAATAAGGAAGAACACTCAATTCACATTACCCACGGTGATGTTGTTGATTGCAAAGGGACAACAGAGTTTGGGATTTTAAGCGGAGATGATATTTGCTATAGACTAGCAGTTGAACTTAATGCATCTCACATGATTTTTGCAATGGGTGGTGCACCTGGAATCATGACATTACCTCCTTCTAATCCAGAATCAAAACTAATACCATTATGGACGCCTAACAAACAATTTCAGGGCGAACATAAATCTGATATTGATGTGACTGGTGGAATCTATCTAAAACTAAATGTTGCAGAGAAAATTAGCAAACATGTTCCAATGGTTTGGATAATTGATGGAGAGTGCCCTGAACGTATTGCAGAAGTAGTTGAAAATGGGGAAACATATGGCACTAGAATTATCCCAGAATCTCCGTAGGAGATTGTACCATTTCGTTATAGAGGCAAAACCCCTCAGGTTGGATAGTTGGTGAGGCGATGAGCGAGAACAGTCCATTCCTTAACGATGAATATGATGAATCACAAAGTGAAATGATGAATGAAATGGTCATCCTTGTAGATGAAAATGACCTCCAAATAGGTTCAATGTCTAAAGTAGAGAGCCACATTGGTGAAGGAACCCTCCATCGTGCATTCAGTGTATTATTGTTCAATTCTTCTCAAGAATTATTGATTCAAAAACGAGCGGATACGAAGATTACTTTCCCCTCAGTTTGGGCTAATACTTGCTGCAGTCACCCTCTTGACATTGAAAATGAAACTGAAATGGAAGATGATCTAGGAGTAAAACGTGCTGCAATTCGAAAGATGAAACAAGAACTTGGCATTCCTGCTGAACAATTGCCTATTGATGATTTTCATCTAATTACCAAAATGCATTATAGAGCACGAGCAGATGTCAAATGGATAGAACATGAATTAGACCATATCATATTAATTCAAGCTGATGTAGATTTAGATATTAATCCTAATGAAATCTCTGAAATTCGTTGGGTAAATAAATCACAATTAGAAGACCTAATCACTAATTCTCCAAATAATGGGGAGGTTATTGCTCCTTGGTTCAATGAAATATATTCACGTTTTACTTCTCAATGGTGGGGTCATCTTGATGAGGTGAGTTCACTTCAAGACAATGTGGTCCACCATATTGGGGATGTAACTACTAGCGAGGACAATTCCTTACTAGATGCGTTAAAGGGCCATGCAGTTGAAGTAGAAAGTAGAATAGTAACTGCTCTAGAAAAATCGAACCATGAACGTTTGAGAAAAGCAATGATGCACCTTATTGAGGGTGGGGGAAAACGCCTTCGCGCAATTTTACCTTGGTTAGTTGCAGATGCTTGCGGTGGTTCATCAGATTCATTGTATGACTTAGGGGCGGCAATCGAAATCATCCATAATTTCACCTTAGTTCATGATGACATCATGGATAATGACGAACTACGGAGAGGCAGGAAAGCCGTACACATTGCTTACGACATGCCTACTGCAATCAATGCAGGAGATGCAATGCTTGCGGTGTCCTTCGAATTACTAAGTGAGGCTGAGGCTATTTCATCAGAAAATTTCCGTTCTTTAGTTTCGATAATTGGGAAGATGGTTCGAAAAGTTTCAGAAGGTCAACAATTGGACATGGATTTTGAAAATAGAGACTTTGTCAGTGAGGATGAGTATTTAGTGATGATTTCTGGGAAAACTGCTGCAATGTTCACTACTTGTGCAAGAACCGGGGCAATTCTATCTGGTGCTGCCCCAGATGTGATTGAGAATTTAGCCAATTGGGGTGAAAACCTAGGCCTCTGCTTCCAATTAATGGATGATCTGATAGATGCTACCGGTGATAGCGAAACTCTTGGCAAACCAGCGTGTAGTGATGTCATAGAAGGAAAGCGAACTCTCATTGCAATTCATGCATTAGGATTGAATCCAGAAAATTTGCCAATATTCCATGAGGTTTTTGGTTCGGGCAATGAGGACACACCTCGAGACACGCTTGATGGAGTTCTAAGAGAACTACAAGTTGCAGGTTCAATTGATTATGCTAAAAAAAGAGCAATGGGCTATCACCAACAGGCTCACGCCTGCCTAGACAAACTTCCAGATTCCCCTGCATTGTTAATACTTAGACAATTAACAGACTGGCAACTCATAAGAATATCTTGAATTGTTTACAATACTAAGATTGTAAAATATTAATCAATAAATGATTCAATCAGAGTAATAAGTTTCAGTAGGTATTTCTGGTTTCAGACCCTTTCGTTGGCGAATTTCACCTACTACTTTCTCGAGTAAGGACCTTGGCAATTCTTCAAACCCACAATTTTCAGTATTCCACACAGCCCTGCCTTGACTAGCGGCACGAATATCATTTGAAAATCCGAACGTTTCAGCGACTGGAACTTTTCCGATAACTGTCGTGATTTCACCATCAGATGGCATATCTTCAATTTCACCACGGCGCTGTGTGATTTCTCTTGTGACACCACCTAACCAATCATTTGGTACAGACACATGCATCTTTTGCATTGGCTCCATCAGTGCAGTGTTAGCTCTAACTAGAGCACCTTTGATGGCATTTCTCATTGCTGGAATTGTTTGAGCAGGTCCTCGGTGGATTGCATCTTCGTGAAGTTTAGCATCTTTGAGTTTAACCATAACGCTCATGATTGGCTCTTCAGCGATAGGCCCTTTCTTACACACTTCATTGAACGCCTCAATTAGCAATTCCTTAGTTTCGTGAAGATATTGGATACCTTTCGTGTCATTAACTAATACATTAGTTCCGTTGATTGCATAGGTCTTACGCATCAAATCTTTATCCATGCCGTATTCAGCAAATTTTCTACCCATTTCCTTAGCGTCATTTGGCCGAATTGTTCCAGAACCAATTTCGCCTTGACGAAGTGCATCTACTACCTCTTCTGGGAGTTGTTCAACTTCAATGTAGAATCGGTTGTGACGGTTTGGGGATTTTCCTTCAAACGCTCGGCCATGGTTATTCCCAGATGTTGTTTCGCGATAAACAACAATTGGTTCTGAGACAGAGACTTTGATTCCTTGTTCTACCTCAATTCTATAAGTTGTAATCTCAAGATGAAGTTCACCCATTCCTGCAAGTAGTGCTTCTCCTGTTTCGGCATTAGTAGTAACTTGCAAAGAAGCATCTGCTTTTGCAAGGGAACGTAATGCATCAATGAATTTTGGTAAATCTTTCATTGATTTTGGTTCAACAGCGACAGTAACTACTGGTTCTGAGTAATGTCTGATTGCCTCAAAAGGTATAATGTCTTTATCGCGTGCAACCGTAACTCCAGCTGCAGCAGAACGAATACCAGTTAGAGCTGCAATATTACCCGCCACAATCATTGGTATAGAGATACGATCTGAACCAACCATCATACTGACTTGTTGAACTCTTTCGGCTTTACTTCCACCAATAGCCCACAAACTCTCACCATGATTAATCGTCCCTGAGTATAGGCGTCCTACAGCAACTTCCCCAGCATGCGGGTCCATCCAAATCTTGGTAATCATGAGTGCAAGTGGTCCTTCTGGGTCACAATTAATCATTGCTTGACCCAATTCCGATTCAGGATCACCATTCCAAATATTAGGAATTCGGTATGGTTGGGCAACAACGGGGCTTGGTAATTGAGAAACAGCCATATCTAACAGCACCTCATGTACAGGTGCCCTTTTTGCTAATTCTTTTTGTTCTTCATTATTACAATAATCAAAGATATCTTTGAATGAAATACCTGATTTCTTCATATATGGGACTGTAATACCCCAATTGTGGTAAGCAGAACCGAATGCAACGGTACCATCTGCAACGCTAACTTGCCAAGATTTTTTGTATTCATCAGGTGCGAATTGACGAATTAATTTGTTCACCTTGGTAATCTGTTCCATGAATCGCTCTTGCATATCTTCAGGTGTAACTTGCAATTCGTTAATGAGTCGGTCTACTTTGTTGATGAACAGTACTGGTTTCACCTTTTCTTTTAGTGCTTGACGCACAACAGTTTCAGTTTGTGGCATTGCACCCTCGACTGCGCATGTTAAGATAAAACAGCCGTCAACTGCGCGCATTGCTCTTGTAACGTCACCACCGAAGTCAACGTGTCCAGGAGTATCAATCAAATTGATAAGATAATCTGTGCCTTCAATTTCGTGAACCATTGAAGCGGATGCAGCATTAATGGTAATTCCTCGAGCAGCTTCCTGTTCATCGAAATCAAGAACCCTACTTTTTCCTGCTAAGTCCTCACTCATCATCCCCGCACCGGCAATCAAATTGTCGGAAAGAGTAGTTTTTCCGTGGTCAATATGTGCAGCAATGCAGAGGTTTCGAATTCGATCTCTATCGTGCATCACTTCTGTTGCTTTTGCGATGTTGTCTTCCTTTCGTCCCATCAGTCTTCACCTTCGGTGAAGCCGCCGACCTAACATCGGTTCATAAAGGCCACCACCCAAGTTACGTGGTGAATGTGACAATGATTTCATTAGTTATCGCCCCAATGACTCAAGAAGTCAGTAGATTAGAGGGGTGCATCATTTCATCTAGAACGGTCTGAAATCATCAGCGTGCAGATGCAGC
>CAXEOD010000090.1:0-8089 GCA_963997805.1 uncultured Candidatus Poseidoniales archaeon | reverse complement strand
GACCCGAGCGCATGCCGACGTATATTGCGAGATGCTCGAAAAAATGGATTGTCGCGCGAGTTGTTTGACTTAGCACAAGATTTGCAAGATGGGGTTTACCGTGCTGAATCGCTTTGCGGTTTGTGTGGTTCGGAGGACATGGACGATGATGGCCGGGCAGAATGGGTCACAATGATTGTTGAATCAATGCTTGAAGAAGAACGCGCATGGCGATTGGCTGAGAGTATTGGAATCATAGCAAAATCCGCAGGGAATTGGCCAGCTGGGGGAGCCAGAAAGGAGTTGATGGGTAATCTCGTGGCCATCACGGGAGATTTACCGGTTGGTGATGCACGTGTCGATGCGTTGAAAGCCATAGCAAATCGTGTATCTATACAAAAATTGCCCGAACTACTCCTCTTGGCCATTGAAAATCATGGTATGGAAGCCAAAGCGGCCCGACCAATAATGAAAGCTATTGTCGCAACAGGGAATCGTGAGATGATTAATGAAATCATACCGCTGCTCACTGAAGCAGACCCTGATTTGGCGGTCAAGTTTCTCGATTATTTGCATCGTCTTATGGTACAAGAAAACCTGACTATGGAGCTAAGTGCACTTCAACTCGCACTACCATTCCTCGGTAACGCGGATTTTGAAACGGTTCGAACAATGTGCAGTCACGCTACTCGTTCCGAGGATGTTCGTATGTTGGCCCAAACTTTAGCTGGGGATGATGAGGAATCAGTACGGTTTGCAATCACACTAGCAGGTAGGGCTGATCGGGCTGGTGATGCGGAATTCGCAAGAGAATTACTAGAGAATGCTGCACAACATGTCGATTCATTAGATGCTAAAACGTCAATACGAATTAGGAAAAATCTCGCAAAAGGATTTGAGCGTCTCGGCGATTCAGAGCGAGCTGAAGGCCTGATTTCAGTCCGAACACCTGCAGTAAAATCCATTCATCCTAGTAGTGAATATGTTGAAAGACGAGGTCACACAATGGCATTAGTTGGAACCTATGATGGTGCTATTGGCACCCCATATCTTCGTGCTTTGGCCCGCGCTTCAGGTGTCGCCTGGGGTTTTGGACTTGATATCGCTCTGATTGATTGGCCAACTGGAGATCTTGAGGGCCTTTGTCAGCAAGCGAAAAAAGAATCAGGAACAGCAGGTGTGAATCACTTGCCATCATTGCTTGCATCTGGGCGCATCCAATTGCTATCGGTTGAAGATGCCCTTGGTGGGGCTGTTGGCCATCCCATTGCCACCACACATCAACCGGTGGGCGGTTCTGTAGATTTGGCAGGGTATGAAGGAAGCATATGCATGTTCATCGGGCTCGGCCGTCATGGATTACCTCAAAATCTGCTCGACAATTGTCCAGATCAATTTGAATTGACTGGAATTGGTGCCAGTTTGGAGACTGCAGTCGCAATGGGTGCCATCGCTCAGAGGCTGGCAGATCTTTGATTATCGGTAATTGGAGATAATCGTGCACTAAATGTATTGACTATTTGTCTAAATGATGACTGTATTGTTGTTTCAGAATCCAGTGAAGTAGCCCTTGATTTATTAGAATGGGCGAAAAATGATTCATTCGAATATGAGTAAAAATGATACATTTAATAGGATAATTCTTTGGTTGAATCCGTATTCGCAGTGACGATGAGAAAACATGGGGCCACTTTCTTTGCATTTTTCATCACTGTCGTTGTACTGACATCCTAACTGCCACTATTATCTGAGGTTAATGCAGCAACTGAAGAAAATTACCCATACAGTGGTAGTATCGAAAATCCTTATTCTTTATCTGGGTCTTCAGAAATCACATATTCCACAGATGGTACTTTAATAGCGGTAGCTTTTAATTCAAATGTTGTAATCATTAATGCTCAATACCGAACTTTCATCAAAGATATTAATATTGGAAATAAGATTTTATCCCTTGCATTTTCTGAAGACGATTCTTCACTTCTAGTAGGTCTAGAAAGTCCTTTCATGAGTACATTAGCTATGGCTATCTATGACACCTCAACTTGGCAGAGGATAGGAGTAAATGAGGATGGACAGGCAGTAAGCGACATCAGTATTGTGCCAAGTCAAGAAATTTTTGCTTCAGCAAATGAAAACAATGGGGTGTCTGAATATTATATCAATGATTCAACACATTCTCTCTCAACTTTTGATGGCGAACATACTTCTGATGTAACTTGTTTGGACCATTCTCCCAACGGTCAACAATTAGTTACTGGGGGTGAAGATGGGAATGTATTTCTTTGGAATCGGTCTTCAATTGTAGTAGATATTGCTTGGCAGGTAGGTTTCAGTATCATAGATTGTTCAATTTCACCTGATGGAACCCAACTAGCTTGGATAACCAATTCTCTTCTTCAAGTTAGGTCAGTTCCTGACGGTGAGTACATAACATCTCAGAATCTCGTTGGAACTGCAACTCAATTAGAGTGGGCTGAGAATGGCGAAGAATTATGGGTTTTAATTGAATCAACAACATTTGAATTAACTATTTTTGATGTTACAGATTTTTCAGTTATCACCTCATTTGACCTAGGGCATAAAATTTCACAATTCGCTAAGTCGCCAATTATCTCAGAGTTTGTTGTCACAACAAATACTGGTTTGATTTCTTTCTTTAGGGAGGATGCTTGGGCCCCCTATTCGGGATTAACTGGTACAGATTTAGATGGTGATGGAACCCCTGATCGTTATGATGGTGATGATGACGGTGATGGTTTGGGGGATGATTTTGAATATTCATGTACAGAAGGTAGTGATTGCCATTTACACCCGCACCCGGATTTTATTAGACAAGTCTCTATAAAAATTAACAACAATAAAATTACTATTCAAGACACATATCAACTAAATTCTAGTATCAGCGCGCCAATAAGGGAATTAGCATCCTCAGCAGTGGCATCTGATGGATTCGTCTCCCAAGGTGAAGCAATTAAAATGGAGAAAATGTTGTGTAGTGGCACAAATGCAAACCAAATCAGTCTAGATTGGAACGAAGCAGTAAAATTTGATAATTCAGCAATAATAGGAACTACTGTTCGATGTGATGCAAAATTAGGATTGATTGATACTCTTAAACATGATTCCAGCACGCGCATTCAACTCCGTTGGTTTATTGAAATTACTATGGCAAATAGCATTCCTAGACCATTTAACATGTCGTTTGATCCTTCGGTGTCACCCCCCCTACATACTATTACTCAAATTGCTCCAACTTCTCCGTTGACATTAACTTTAATTCACCAAGGAGATATTGTTTACTACCAAACACCTATTCACACCACTAGCCCGCAATTGTCTATAATAATATTAACAAAACCTGCTCCAGATCCCACTTTTGTTGACATATCGTTATCATGGGTACAGACCAATTATTTACTACTATTAGGTGTAATTGTAACGATAGGATTGGTAGTAATATTAGGAGTGCGAAGACAGAATAGCATGTTATTCGTAATAGAAGACGATGAAGAAGATTTACCCATAACAACATCACGAAGAAGGTCATCTAACAAGGATGTACCATCAGATAATATTTCTTCAACTGGGCGACCCCAACCCATACAACCACCCCAAGAAGTGACTAGCCGTCGACCCCAACCCACTATTCGTCCTTCCAGTGAACCTACAATTCGTCGTGTTAAGAAAGCGCCTAGGGCAGTTACCCAGTCAGGTAATGCACCAGATGGAGAAGAATGGGATTACTCAGAACATGGCGCATACTGGGATAAGGATGACCCTGATGCTACAGACCCTTATGGGGAGGCCCAACAATTCCATAATGAAGAAATGGCTATTCTAGATATCGCTGAACAGGTTGCTGCTGAAACTAAAGTTGTAAAAATTGAGACTGAAATTGAACCACAAATTGAACCCGAAATTGAGGAGTCGGAATCGGACATGGATGCAGCGATATCAATGATTACAAAATCTAAGAAAGTTAAATCACGAAAACCAACTGATAACCCTGAAGAGGTGGTTGAGAAGCCCAAGAAGAAACGGCGCAAAGTAAAACGGCGCAAATCAAGTTAAACTTCTAACCACTCAATATCTGTTTCTAGACCACATACTTCTGTAAGAAAGAACTCCAGACCCCGTACTGAATTTGGTGATAGAATATTTGTTACTTCATTGAAGTATTCATTAATTCTCTCTATTGAAAACCCACTTCTAATCGCAGTGTTCTTAATTACTTCTTCTTTTATTTGTGGATTGTCTCTAAAATTTATTGCATTAGACAACAAGTCATTATGAGCTTGTTTTAATTTATCAACGGGTGCTGAAGATGGAGCAGCAAACACTCCAAACACCATTGGTAATCCAGTGAGTTTTTGCCATTCTTCCCCCAGGTCCATTTTAACTAATTCAGGACACCTCTGGGCCTCATCAAGTGCTCTGTCTCCAATCAATAATGCCGCATCACACTTTGATAGCATTTCTTTTAAATCTGGACCCATATCTACCGTTTTCGGATCTAATCCCATCTCAGACAGAATGTATAACACTAATATTCGAGAAGTAGATGAATCCGTTGGAAGTGCTATATCTCTGATCTTGTTTACTTCTCTATTACTGAATAACAAAACACTACCAACTGCCCCTTCAGATGCGATGCCGATGTCTGGAAGTAAAATTAACTCAGAAGAATTAGCAGCGTAATCCGCTGCTGGTATAGGGGCTACGAGACAATCTTTTCGAAGTAGGTGTCCAGTTAACCAAGCAGGAGGGGCTGGTAATATTGACCATTCTTCAGTTAAATTATGAAATAGCGGATCACAATTAACAAAAGAAACTCTGCCTAAAACTTCTGACCAATTAACCACTGTTAAACACCTCTCTAACTGGGTACCATTGGTAATCCGTTATTATCAGGTGGATTATTTCTACGAAAATTTCTGAATTGTGTATAATCAGTATTCCTCTCAACGGCAACTCCTCCAACAGACTCAATCAGATTTGCTAAATCTATATCCAGATCATTGAGGGGGGTTGTGGAACCGGCGAGATGCATGATTTCTTCATGACTGACTGTACCATCGATGTCATCTGCTCCACTAAGTAGAGCAAGCGCTGAAATCTTGTCGCCGATGTTCATTCGATATGCCTTGATATGAGGGATATTATCTAACATTATACGAGCCAAAGAAATCATTCTTAAAATTTCATTTCCAGTAGCTAATTGTGCTTCTGGCAACCTTGATGAATCAGGTAGATATGGATATGGAACAAAACATTGGAATCCAGAAGTTTCATCTTGTAAAATTCTTAACTTATCAAAGTGAATCATTCTATGTAGAGTAGACTCAACTGTCCCAAACAACATGGTACAGTTTGTAGGGATTTCAAGTTGATGGGCTATTTTATGAATTTCTAAATACTCTTCTGAAGATTCTTTCCCTTTGCAAATTAAATCTCTTATCTCATCGACAAGAATTTCCGCGCCACCACCTGGGATAGAGTTCAGTCCAGAGTTTTGTAACCTGGAAATTGTTTCAGTAATGGATAGATTAGAGATTTCCGCAAGATGTTTTATTTCTACCGCAGTTAAAGCCTTGAGACTTATATTTGGATATTGATTTTTGAATGCTTTGAACAGTCCTTGATAATATTCAATATCCCATTCCGGGTGTAATCCACCAACAGTATGTACTTCAGTGATAAATTGAGAATAAGGTTCAATTCTATCTAAATATTCTTGAACTGATAATGAATAAGCATCATCTGCTTTCACCCCTCTTCTGAAAGCACAAAATTTACACGCCAAGACACAAACATTTGTTTGATTAACATGCAAATTTCGGTTATAGAAAACAGATGTACCATGTCTTGTGTGTTTCAAATAATAAGCAACATTGGATAAAGTAGGTAGATCACACTTATCGTGTAGAATTACCCCTTCTTCACAGGAAATTCGTTGCCCTGATATTGCTTTATTCAGGATGATTCTAACATCGTCATTTATTGACTGCGGTAACGAAGGAATAGTGCTTCCAACGTTATCACCGGTTGAGGTAATCGTTGAGATACTCGCGGTGTCTCGCCATTGGAAAGGTGACCCAAGATGCATTGCTCTCAGTAGACCGCACAAGTTACCTGCTTTAATGACTATCAGCGACTTTGTTCAATTATTAGTGCGTCTAAATTTGAACATAAATTTCCTAAATTCTTCTATCCAAAATACTGATGAAGCAATTAAGAACACCATAGCCCAATCACTGAGTTGTAAAGGAATCGTAGATAAGAAACTACCAACTGAAATACCTAAGATAGGAATTATAGCATAAGAATTGTGAACAATAGAAACAAGTAAAATTAGGCTAATAGCAAATGAAGCACTGATGAACATGTTTTGGAATATGCCCAGTTCAAATGCAGATTTGTCAATACTTCTGCTATTTACTACATTGAATAATTGGAACATTATGAATGAGGAAAACGCTAACGTACGCGCGTATTCAAACTTAGATTCAGCATAATTATCCCAAGATTCAACATCACATTGCCCGGTATCTAAGAAAAATTCAGGCGATGAGACAGCATCTACCCCAGCACAAGCCTCGCCGCTAACTAGGCCACCACCAGCAAGAGAGAATATTACTAGGGTACCTAGTACCATTACGCAGCCAAGGAAGCCAATCACTCGCTTATCCATGACATTGGGTAAAGGTTCAGTGAGTGCACGTGGTGGTTGATTCATCACGTCCCCATGTCGTTTTTCTATACCTAGAGCTAAGGCAGGTGGGCCATCCATTAGAATATTAATCACAAGAAGTTGGGTTGCAGTCATTGGGAGCTTCCAACCTAATACAAAGGTGGCAATAATTATGAGTAAAAGTGCGGCAACATTTGTGGAAATTTGATAACGAACGAAATTTCTAATGTTCAAGTATATCTTTCGACCTTCTTCAATAGAATCTACAATAGAAGAAAAATTGTCATCTTTTAATACCATATCAGCTGCATCTCTTGCAACATCAGTTCCTGCGATACCCATCGCAATTCCTATGTTCGCGCGTGATAAGGCCGGTGCATCGTTATCTCCATCGCCAGTCATTGCAACGACATGGCCGATTGATTGTAGCCTTGTTACAATCCTTAACTTTTGGTCGGGGGTAACTCGTGAAAACATTACCACCTTGTCCAGTTTCAAATCTAATTCTTCGTCAGTTAAATCTTGAAGTTGTCTACCTGTAACAAATTCAGAGTCATCTTTGATGATACCTATTTCATCACCAATAGCCATGGCTGTCATTTGTTGGTCACCAGTGATCATCATTACACGAACTCCAGCAGCATCACACATTGAAATTGCTCTAGCAACTTCTGGACGAGGGGGGTCCATGATCCCGATTAATCCAAGGAAAATTAAACCCGATTCAACAGAATCAATATCTTCCATGTCTTCTTCGCCACTTAACGGGCGAGCAGTCAACGCGATTACCCGGAGGGCTTGAGTAGCCATTTCTAGATTTACTTCCCCAATTCTATCTCTGTGAGTGTCACCAATAGGAATTACACGTCCATTTTCAACAACATGGGTAATTCTTGAGAGGTATGGCCCAATTGCACCCTTAGAAAATACCCACCTTCCACCTTCGTACTCATGAATTGTTGTCATTCGCTTACGATCTCTATCAAATGTGCATTCTTTAAATCGTGGATGTGTTCGACGGAATGTGTCCACCGATTCTAACATTTTCCATCCAAATACTGCAGATGCAATATCAGTTGGATTTCCAATACCTTTCCATTCATTTTCAATATGGCGAATGTTGCTATTTTGACACAACAGTGAACAAGCCATGGCTAATTTGAACCCTTTTTGAACCTTTAATTCGGCGAAATCGTGTTCATCAATTTCTTTCTTTCCAATCCTTAATTTTCCATAAGTAGGATCAAAACCTGAGCCTGATACAGAATAAAGTTCATCACCACAAAAAAATGAGCGAACAGACATTTCATTTCTAGTTAAAGTACCAGTTTTATCTGTGCAAATGATAGTCGCAGAACCTAATGTTTCAACAACCTTCATCCTAGATACTATAGCATTCTTGGCGGACATATTTTGCAT
>CAXEOD010000089.1:0-8132 GCA_963997805.1 uncultured Candidatus Poseidoniales archaeon | reverse complement strand
ACTGCAGTTCCACCGACCAGTTGTAACTTCCAGCGCAAATGGTTTCCCGGATTTGAGAAATGAACGGTTTCATTATTTGTGACTTGGACCCAGTGAGTACCATTGTCGGCACTAACCCAATAATCAACTCTGTCACCTGTTGAGGTCGCTGTCCATGATGTTTCTAAATTTGCCATTATCACATCATCATTGGTGATAATTGGTTCAGAAATCCAACTAGCAGTCCCTGGTTGGGGTGAAATCGGATAAGCCCAACCGGTCCCATATTCACGATAATATCTTGCAGACCACATATAGTGATCAATCAAAGATAGCCTTGAACCATCAAAATAGAGGCCGAATCCACGAGCACTGATAGAGCGCTCACCAGTTTGCTTAGCAAGAGTGGTAGATGTACCACTGATTGCATAAGCTTCCAATCGGTCTTGATAGTAATTAAATTGACTTCTGAAGAAGAACATATTATTGTCGGCTACCAAACCATTTTGCTCGTTATAACTAGAAAAGTAAGAATATTGTAAATCAGAGTTCCTCTCAAAGGAGCCATCAGAGTTGAATGTGTAAGGGGTTATAGTGTTCCTTACTGAATGAAGAACCCAAATTAGGTCACGACTTCTATCATACGATATTCCAGTATAGGGTCCATAAGAGTTTGAGGATAGGTCGTAAGTGTTCTCACAAGTCCATACATCTTCGTAGCGGATATCAAAAACCACCATTACCAATTCACTAATTGAGGCAGATTGCCGGTTCAATCCAAGAATACCATACAACTTCTCGTCATCACCGATTGTCCAATCCCTGAACCCATAATATGCACCCCAGGTTGAGCCTGTTGGGGAGGGGATGTTGCAGTTCCCTTCAACTATCGCGACGCTGGAAGCAGTACTCAGATTGTTAGGATATGTTTTCTTCACGACTTGGTTAAGTGTGGTTGAAGCAAATGTCGAAACATAAGTCCAACCGCGGTAGTTGAGAGCCGCACCTGCACCTTGATTTCCAAATGGCGAGGTAACTGTTCGCTGGGGATGGAATCTTGTTTCTGAGGCGTTGGATGTATGAGGCTGGCGAATTGAAAAAGAGCCATTGTGGTTCCAAGCATTTCCAGAAGTTGGTGTTTCGTCAATTTGATGCGATGAAAAATTAAGGGTTGAAGATGCGGGACCGAGAGATATGGAGTCAGAACGCGGGTCTGTATCAACAGCATCTCCAGCCATCCAATCTGCTCTAGAGGTTTGTTGAATCTGATTCCAACCTGTTGAAGATGCCCCTGAAAGAGTCATTTCCACAGCAGTGACTTCTGCACCTCTGGGTAGTGAAACTTTGATATTTGTTGCTGTTTGGCCACTTTGATAGAGTGCTACTGCTTCAATTGAACCATCTGTAAAGGTGTAAACGTGCCTTGTTCCACCCGATGCTTCAGCAACGTCACTCGTGAAGTCAAGCAGCGGAGCCAGCGAAGAAAGAAGAAATAGCAAAACCAGCATTGATGGAATGTGTCTCTTGTTTACTTCGCCCGACATAGCGTTCCCTCACCTTATCACAAAATCTAACCACCTATCAAATCTCCCCCATTCGGTCTGAGGTGACTCTGGCCTACGGCCAGATGTCATCTACCATTTTTAATACCGTTTCAAGGGTCAAAAATTGCAAAGAAGTGGAAGTATTACTTCACCAACATCAGAGAGCAATGACATACAAATTTAATTGTCTTCAACCATTGTTAGTAGTTCGGTCGTCGTAACGAATTGGTGATGGCCCATTACCACGTATTCCATCAAGCATATCATTCTCAATTTCAAACCAATCATTGAGCCAATCACCATCGGTATCCCAATTGACTGGATTCGTGCCGTCAGCAATCATATCTCCGTTAAAGTCCAACAACCACCAACCATACACCTTCTCACCTAGACCAGTGTTAGGCATATGGTATTGGTCTCCGAAAACGCGGTCCCAATCCGCTGTCCAATCTCCCTTCACAAGAGGTGTGTCATCAGAACCGTTGATAGTAAGATAATCATTATCATGATCATCAATAACCAAAGCATAGAGCTCGTCTGAAAGTTGATTAATTCTGAACATTCTCAGATAATTCCAATCGTACTCATTTGCCCTACCAGTTGCTAGCAAAGCGGCTTGTAATTCCCACCATTCCATAGGTACGATTTGAATTGGTGGGTCTGTACCTGCGATAGTTACAGGAGTTGCTCTCGCCAATGTTGCTGAGGTGATTGATTGATTTGTCAGACCGAAAAATTCCTGGAAATTATTGTAAGGAGTGTAAGTGCAACCTGCATTACTACAATCCCAATTCCCGTCTCTATCGGGGTCTTGGAGTGAATCGGCTGGGTCTCTTGGGTCAAATGTAACCCACGTCCAGTTTAGAATTGGCCTCTCAAGGAGCCCACCATTATAGTGCAAAGGACGCATAGCAATGCTACCAAGAATTGAATACTGTTCCCAAACAACTTCAACCTGTTGATATGATGACCAATTATCATTGGTTTCATTCCATCCGAACTTCAACTCATACCAATCAGGCAGCATATCCCAATCCGTATCATTGTCTGTCGCATCAGTGCCATACTTCAACACCTCTCGGCCATCGGTCAAATCCCAACTGCGATAGTAATCATCTGTCAACATTGGGTCAACTGAGTTAGCCACGTGAACCATATTTACTGCATCACCATCAGTATCATTGAGGTCTGGTCTAGTGCCGTTGTCATACTCCATCCAGTTAGTAAAGAAAATTGGGTTGTTACCCGGCGCATATTGGTCCTCTATTGCACCAGGGGTAAAGGCGTGATTATCCCATCGACCCTGTTCGGCGGGGGTGTCCTGACTAGTCCTATCAAACCAACCGTCCTCGTCAGGATCGTAGTCAACGTCAAGGGGGTTAACCGGATTAAGTGTCCAGCGATATTCATTCACAGGCATCACTTCTTGATAGGCACCATAACAAAATTCCCAACCATCTGGTAATCCATCCATGTCACTATCGGGGTGAGTGGGGTCAGAGATTCCGATGAGACTAATGTTGAAGTTATCACTCCAGGCGGAATTGATTCTTGCAAGACGCTCTGTACTAATTACATCCTTGGAGGCAAAGATATTGACAATTGCTTGTCTTGCATCTTCCCAATTTAATTGGTTCTCACTCATCTGAGCAGCAATTGCATCATCTCCGAAATCAATCAAACCATAACCCGGTGGGAACATATAACGCAATGATTCCTTCCCATAGATTCTAGCTTCGTATTCTCTAAGATTAGTATAGCGTTCACTCATCTGAATTATGCCATCTTGGTTGCAGTCATATGAATCATCATCACTATCTGCATCAATATCAGATTGTGTCAATGGATTCATTGACCATCGATTTCCATCCAAATCCCATTCAGTAAACCAATATTCGTATCCATCTATCATACCGTCGTCATCTGTATCATTGTTAGTTGGGTCGGTGATACCAATTAGAGTTGCCAATAGTGGTCTTGTCACCCCTGTTGAAACCCATTCTGAATGTTGCTCAAGGGCCAAAAATGCGCGCCCGAGTTTGTTGTCAAGAACTGACTGAACTCGACTCGTGAAATTCTGTGGTTCAAGGGCGAATGCCTCTTCCCACATCTTAGGTGCATCCGGTGGTGCCAGCCCGCCGTTGAGAGGATTTTCGTAAGTCAAATTTAATTCTTGACGATCGGTAAGTGAATCTTGGTCACCATCACCACCGCCATCATTTGCGACTAGAGGGTTAAGTGACCAATTAGCGAATGTAGAATTCCATTGAGTAAATAGCAATTCAATCCCATCAAGCAAGCCATCACCATCACTATCAGCATTATTTGGGTCACATGTAGGACCACTCATTGTATATTGATCCTCGGAAATATATGAACCAAACGAAGGGGTTCCGACAGCAAGATTCCAAGGAGTCAAAATCAGTGTATTACCTAATTTAAACGGGTGATACTGAGGTGATGTCTGATTATCATTGGTCTCGGTCAAATTAGCATTAATGCTGTTATACTCCTCCCAATTGGTCATACCATCACCATCAGGGTCGTTGAAAATATCACTCTCATTAACAGGGTTCAAAGTCCACACGGAATCAAAAGTATCCCAACGCGCAAACCAAACTTCCCAACCGTCTGGCATTCCATCTCCATCCGTATCTGCAGCCAATGGATTAGCAGAACCATGGTCAGTCAAAGGCATACCTGGGACACTCACTATTGTAGTGAGACTAACTGACTCCCCAAACGGTCTTGAAGCGCTAGACACCCATGTCTCGTTCCACAGTGCTGTGGAGAATCCATCAGGCAAAGGCGCACCACTTTCAGTGTAGTTACCAAATATTTGCTCATCACGAATATGATACTCCATCCAATTGCTAAATTCTTCTTCAACTTGGATTATCCCATCATGGTTAGCGTCGTACCCATCACCATCTGGATTTGAAAATGCATCACTACCATTTAGTGGATTGATGCCAATGTTGGATATTAACCACGTACAAGAATATCTTGATTCCCAACCATCGGGTAAACTATCCCCATCTGAATCCGGATTGTTGGGGTCAATCTTTGTCCAAGACGCCGCGGCTTCTGCAGTCTCACCAAATGCAGGCAATCCATCTGCTAATGCTGCTTGTAACAGCAATTCCCATTGATATTCACACAAATTAGACAGGCCATCGCTATCAGCATCTTCCATTGCATCGGTAGGGTCTCTAGGGTCAAGTGACCATTCATTTCCTCCATGGAAATCAGTGCCAATCCATCGACGATTAGCAATTTCCCAGCCATCAGGCATTCCATCGCCATCCGAATCCGGATTTGTAGGGTCAGTTGAGCGGTCAGTACCACCGCTAGCCTGAGTCCCAGGGTAGCCTACAGCGTATACCTGAGCGGCAGCATCACCTTGAGATTGATCACACACATATTCTCCAATCTCATAGTGACAAGTGAAGTTAGTCTCATCATAGAACCAACCCCAATATTCTGAACCATCAAGCAAACCATCTCCATCTGTGTCTGAGAGTCTTGGATCTGTACCATTCCACCCATTCGGAGTACTTGCAATATACCTAAACTCGTCTAGATTAGTCCAGTTATGGTCAATCAAATCATCTACAAAGGGATTGAGATTAATACCATCAACATCTAAGTCCTCATCCCTATCAAATGGGTCTGTTGGGTCAAGCCCGTGAGCATTCTCCCAACCATCAGGCATCCCATCAAGGTCAGAGTCATTGCTAAACGGATTGATTAGCATACGGTTGGAATAACGGCCTGGATGTAAACCAGCGAATACAGTATCATTACCTAGCACATCCATTACAATAATTTCAGTAACAAATCCAGGGATTCGTGTTTGTTGTTCGTCAATCCCCAATGCTCTTGCGTGGTCGCCATCTAAAGTCCAAGTCCCGAACCTTGAACCAACTAATATCTCATCACCAAGTGGTAAAATCGCATGAATATCATTAGCACCTTCTAAATCGTTTTCATCATTCTGCATGCGGTCCCTAGAGAAGGCTATCGAAGGGTCTGACTCATCTAATAGAGAAAATTGATGCACTCCTCCAGCAGTTCCTACCCAAAGTGTCTGGGTACTAGAGATTGTACCATCAGGTTGACGTGGCCCATCTAAAACAAGGGTCCTTACATTTGCGGAATGTGAAATATTCTGAGGATTTGCTTGGCGGACATAATTTTCTGCATCTGATTCATTGAATATCCATAGAGCAGGATAATCACCGATTACATCTTCTGTACTAGCGACTAAGAATCCGTGATCAGTACCAACGTAGAGTTTCTTAGCCCCACCATTCACTGATGTGTGAGCAATTGCTTGAATTGTTGCATTTTCAATTTCTAAAACTTCAATTAGAGTTTCAGCTTCTCTCAAATCTATGATTTGCCCTGAGCCATCAATTGTTAATGTCCATGCTTGAGAACCATCACCAGAGACTAACAAATCAAGATTACCCGAGCCGGTATCAAGTTGATAGAGCCCATTGACTGGCTCCATTTCAACGCCTGATATCCCAGCATTTTGGTCGAGGAATCCATCACCATCTAGAGTCCAGATTTCAATTCCTCCGTTAGTAGCAAGAATTAGTCTCTGTTCACCTCCTTGGTCAGACCACAACAACATGTCGAATAGTTCACCACCAGGTGGGAGGGCTAAATCCCAACTACCACCAGTGCTCGGTTCAAAAATAGTCAGACCGCGCTTAGTACCAACATATAGCAAGCCAAGGACTTCATCGGCTTGTAAAGAACGAACATCATGATGCATGATTCTTGGACTAGTACCTTGGTCATACATTGAAACCGTGGCATCAACTTCACCGAGAATAGTTGATTTTAAACCGGCTCTCACCCAAGTGCCATTATCAATGAAAGTATAGTATTCTTCTAAATTAGAATAGGCTTCACCAATGTAAACTGTAGCTCTTGAACCATCAGGCATTATCATCCCATCTCTATTCAAGTCCCAGCCATCAGAATCACTATCAAGCAAGCTGTCAGACTCATTCAATGGATTTAGTCCAAAGAAAACTTCCCAACCATCGGGGATTGCATCGCCGCGACTACTCTTCGCTAACTCGCGGCTTCCAGACCAATAGTAAAAATCACTATCATTACGTAACGGATCTGTTCCAAGCCAACCAGGTGACCCAGTTGGCCTTGTGACATTATCAGCACAAGCATCCATCAACTCAAGACAACGCAGCCCATGAATTTCAGTGGTCCAATTATCCGGTGCGTTGTAATTGTACTCTTCAGCATTTGTATACCACTCATGCACCTCAATGATTCCATCTCGGTCTACATCAAATCCATCTCCGCAACCAAGTTCACCGTCCCAACATCGGTCAGAGTCATTTTGGCCATCATGGGCGTTTAATGGATCAAAACCATCACACTCCCAAGCCATAGATTCATTTTTCGCACCCGTTTCACGCATACACATCCATATTTCGTAACCATCAGGTAGGCCATCTCCATCAGTATCCGCAAGCCTTGGATCTAGGAACTCTCGCATCCCTGACTCAGTAAGTTCTGGAGGTATACCTGTGAGTGATTTACGATCAACAAAACAGTGGTCTAAGTCATAGGGCCAACAATATTCTTCTAGAGAATTCAGGCCATCATTGTCAAAGTCAGATTCATTATCAGAAGCATTTTCGTAATCAAGACCATTTATTGTGTACACCACATCATCCAATGTGATGTTTCTGTCAACACTATACATTTGCTCGTGTAAGTCAGGAATCTTGTCTTTATCTGTGTCAGTTATTGGCGGTCCTTCGCCAGTCGTATCGTCGGGGTGAACTGAGTCAACTTCTGAGGATGGTCTTGACATTGAGATGAAAGCTAGGCTTCCAATCAATAACAAAGTGATGAAGAGAACTGTCTGTTTTCTGCGCATGGGCTCACCTACAGCGTCCGCTGTTTACGAGAGAACCCTACGGTTTTCCTTATGATGCTGATGGAGCACAGTTCATACAAGCATTTGGGGTATGCTTTGAAAAATTACCTTATGACAATATTTTAGTGCTTTATTGAAATGTTCAGTCTTGAGAGAAGAAAGTGGTGAATCTAGGGTGGTAACACTATCAGAACTGGTCTGTTGGCTACTAATGAAGAGTGAATCAAAACTGAGTCTTTGACTGGGTTCAGGGGGCTTCTTCAAGGGGTGACCGCGCTCCGGGTGACTTGGATGACACTCTCAATCACTCACCTCGGCTCTGGCTCTGGCGGAAACGCCACTCTAATCGCCACCGATGAGACAAAAATTCTAATTGATTGTGGGTTTTCTGGCATACAAATCGAAAAGCGCCTAGGACTTCTAGAAATCTCTCCAAAAGAACTCGATGCCATCCTCATTAGCCACCATCACATTGACCATTCAAGAGGGGCTACCATCACCCAAAAAAGGTGGGGGACAGAAATTTGGGCTAACTTCGAGACTTGTGCGCGTTTAGGCATGGATCCAGTTAACGAATGCCACTTGTTTGAGCCCCTCACACGCATTGATGTTGGTAGTGATTTGAGTATTCTCCCGATATCTCTTAACCATGATGAAGCAGATAATGTCGGGTTCATTGCATCCCA
>CAXEOD010000088.1:0-8144 GCA_963997805.1 uncultured Candidatus Poseidoniales archaeon | reverse complement strand
CTCGGTGCTAGCAGGTTTACTAGCCCGCCGTATCAAACGGGCAGAAATGTTCATCGCCACGGCAGAATCCTGCACAGGGGGTATGATTGCTTCTGCCCTGACTGACATCCAAGGAGCTAGCCGTTGGTTTTCTCAAGGCTGGATTACTTATTCAAATGAATCAAAAATCAAACAACTAGGAGTTGATGAAAGTATTTTCGTTCCTGATGAAGGATCGGCTGGTGCCGTCAGTTCGGAAGTTGCTGAGGCAATGGCAATTGGAGCCGCTAAGAAATCAGGCGCTGATATGACAATAGCTGTAACAGGAATTGCAGGACCAACTGGTTCTACTGAATCAAAAGAAGTTGGCTTAGTTTGGGTAGGAATTTATCTTGATGACAAAGTTACAACGAAGTGTGCAGAATTTGGGCAGGGTGACCGTCACAGCAACAAGGAGGCTTTCACTACTTTTGCTCTTAGGGTTGCTTTGGAAGTATGGGGGGAACACCATGAACAACAGAACGCAGAGAGTGAATCTTCAGATGAAGATGATTCAAAAACGCCTACAAGTGTCCCTGCAGCCCTAAATTTACTATCAGAAGGACCCCAAACAGGAGACTGGCATGGAGACGTGGCTTGGTCAGAAGGTGATGAAGAGCCTAAACCTGATTCTGGTGAAGACCCAGCCATACCTGATTCCGATATCGCTTGGGGTGAAGAGTAGGTACTCTAATTCTAACTCATTCAATCTGTGGATTAATTTTCAAGCGCAATTGCTTAGAACATCCTCGTCCGCCTTGAAGATATGGCGGACGGGGGCTGGCGTATAATCTCAGTGAAATTACTCGCTGCGCAGTTGTTTCCAGCGGCAGACATCAGTGAAAGATTGTTAGCGATTGATAATCTAGACCAATTAATTTCTATTGCAGTTGATGAAGGAATTACTGGATTATTAACCAATGAGATATTATCAACTCTTGAACAAAAGTCTCGCTCTGCAACGAGCGAGCCTGAGAAAGGTGTTGAATCAGATTCGCCATCTAAATCTGAAGATTTCAACGAGATGGTTCCGGTTCTTGATGCAGCAAAACAAGATTTGAACAACAAGCCTTCGCAAGGAAGGGTTCTCGCCCCGATTAGTCCACCTGAACCAAAACCAGCGGACCGACCTCACGGACTTCCACATTTCTCTCTAGATGGTTTTCCAATGCTAGCAACTGATGTTGATATGGAGTTAGACGTCCACTTTGACATCACAGGAAAAAGTACTACTGAAGGGAAACTAAGTGACATTATTTCCCACTTCAATAGCCGTCTAGAAAAAATAAAAAAGATGCTAATTACTTCAGGCAAATTACCAAATAGACCGATAGAAACCAATCAACTCGCGCGCAATAAATCACGTTATTCAGACAGCAACAATACTGCTACAATCGTTGGACTGGTCAATGATGTCAGGCATAAAGGTGAAAATCTCCATTTCAAGGTAGAAGACATTAGCGGCGAGATATTTTGTGTTCTCCGACCACCGCGCGCTATGGATGGTTCACCCGCAGCAAAGCGGCGAAACACCATTGCAGTTGCCGGTCTAATGGAGGACGATGTTGTAGGCGTAACAGGCTTCATCAATCCCGGTAGCAGAGACATGCTGTTAGTCGAAGATATACATCTTGCACCAATGACAAGGCACACAAAACGATGTGCTGAAGAGAACCAAGCGGTATCTGCTGCTTTTATATCAGATATTCATGTAGGATCCAAAACATTCCTTCGCTTCCAATGGGATAAGTTGGTGAAATGGTTTCACGAAGACCCACTTGCGAAGACCATCAAATATCTAGTTCTCTCAGGTGATGCTGTTGATGGAGTAGGGATTTACAAGGACCAAGACAAAGAATTAGAGATTGTTGACGTCTACAAACAGTACGAAGAAGTGGCTCGTCTAACCGAGTTATTACCCGATTGGGTGGAGACCATCATCCTGCCAGGTAACCATGATGCGGTGCGCCCAGCTGAACCACAACCATCTCTAGACCCAATGATTCAGCAATATTTCAACAGCGCCACATTTGTTGGTAACCCTTGTGATTTCAGCCTACACGGGGTGCGTACTCTTGCTTATCACGGAGTGAGCATCATGGACTTTGTTTCATCAATAAAACACGTAACATTCAGTAAGCCAGAGGTTGCCATGGCTGAAATGTTGGAGAGGCGTCATTTAGCACCAACTTGGGGTGGCAAAACCCCACTGTCCCCAGAACCAGAGGACCACATGGTGATTGAGGAGATTCCAGATATATTTGTCACAGGACACGTACACGGACATCACTGTGGAGATTACAAAGGAAGCACTCTGATTCAAAGTAGCACTTGGCAGGACCAGACAGGCTACATGAGAATGCTTGGTTTCCAACCAAAACCGTGTATTCTGACAGTTGTCAATTTGAACACTCACAAGACCGCTTCTGTGCCATTTGCATAAGGCTGAACAATCTAGAGTTCCGATGGGAACAATTCCCCTGGGAAAAGATGTGGCCAAAGGTTTCGGCAATCATTACCCTCTACAATAGGTACTCCAGCTTCTTGAAAGCCCTCGAAGGCCATTTCTTTGCTTGGATTAAATCCAATGAATCTACTGCCCGGAATCATCATGGAAAGGTCGGTATGATTGTCGCCAACTGAACATATCTGCTCAGGCTCGAGGTTATTGATACGGCACAACTTCTCAACCATATCCCCTTTGTAGTGAGCCGGAACTCTCACCATACCCTCATCTTGAAGGAAGCCTTTTTCATCATACTGGAAGCCATTTGCTACCCAGTCATCAACTTTCAACATTTGAGCAATTGAGCCTATTAGCAAATCAACACCTGCACTTACGATGGCCACTGCGACGCCCCTCTCTTTGAGAGCATCCACCAAATCTCTAGCACCAGGATTTAGGTTTACACCTTGGTAACAACGAATTAATTCGTCGCGATGGATTAATGGATTCACCTTCTTCCAATGTTGGATATCATCAGCCATGAACTCTTCATCAGAAATTCCTCCCTTTAGGAATTGATCTAACATTGGTCCACTATTTGTGCCAAAATGTTCGTGAATAATGCGCCACGAAGAGATGGTGTCTATGAGTACCCCATCGCAATCGAAAACTACCGCTCGTAACTCCATGCTCACAACTCATGTTTGCGGTTGTTATGGTCTCTTATGAATGGAATGATTAAACTGCTGAACTACATCTATTCCTGTTCAGAATTTTCATAGTGAAAAAGTGTAATTTATACGTAAATATTGAGATTCAAGGTTTCAAAATGAGAAAAGGCCCCACCACTGCTCAGCAGATGCCGAACAGAGGCGGGGCCAAATCAGCCTTACCGCAAACAGAGCTTACGCTCTGTAACGGAAGGTCGGGTGCTCAGGGGCCAAAGCCCCCAAGCATCCCTGCATTCAGCGCCCGAAGGCGCTTCGTATTACACACTTCAGCGGATGCTGGTTGGTGATGCAGTGTACTGCTTCAACATGTACGCAGCGCCGCCAGGCAATTCGTACTGAATGTCAATCAATGCCGAGTCGATGAGACCGTCATTGTCAGTCATTCTGATGAAGATTCTGTCACCGGGTCCGAAGGTTGTGATACAAGCTGCTCCACCACGTTCACAGTGAGATATGTCATCCCAGAAGGTTACCATATTCTCGCTGTTACGAGGAGCGAACCCGTACACATTATCTGCATCTCCACCACCAGGTGCAAGTTCAGTCTTGTACACTTGCTGTCCACTAGCATTGGTCCACAATACAGAGACTGTCACTGCCTGAGTGGCTAAGTCTGTAGCTGCATATGATGTGGTAACTCTCCAGTGCCATTGGTCCTGTTGTAGTCCACTGATCTCTTGTACAGTAATTGCTTCTGCTGAGAAGGTCAACCTTGGTGTGCCCTTGACACTGGTGTCTGCGAGTGAGCCTGCCCACACGTAGATTACACCAGCCAAGACGACTGTGATTGCAACAAGAAGGATGGTTGCGATAACTGGGCTAACTGCACGGTCATCGTCAATCATTGATTCCTCCTCGAAATCTTCCTCGTCGTCTTCCGCTCGAGAGCGGCTGAGTAGAGCACCAACGAATACGCCGACTAGGCCGACTGCCATCAATGTTGGAGCGAACGAAGCAACAGCCTGTGCTGCCTTGGTCTCCACAATGAGTGGTAACTCGCTGTTGGTTGCTGAAGCAGTCATGTTGTTGTCTGCCCAGTTCTTCTCTTCTAGAGTTGGCCTCTCGTACTTCGAGTTGTCAGTGTATTGACCAGTAAATGGATTCACTGTCATTATGTCTACGAACACACGCACATCCTCAGATGTCTTGTTCATTCGGACGTAATTTCCAACCTCAACTGTTCCACCGTAGTCAGGTAGTGCTAGTGCACCGTTTCCTGGACCATTGCTTCCAAGTCTTACACTGCTCTGGTATGTACCATCACAGCCTGTACAATCAGTGTCAACGATATAGAATGACACTTGCAAATCGTAGAGATACTTGTATGTTCCATCTGTGTTGATTGGAGCATCTCCATCCATGTGCTGAAGGTTAACTGATACAGGTACCATAGTCTCACGCAGAACACCGTCAATTCCCTTGAAGTCAAATGGATCAGGGGACAGACGTACTTCGTTGAAGTTGTAGTCTGGTCGCAATTCCACTAGGTTGTGGACATTGATGAGTATCTGATGTTCGCTACTTGTCTGTGAGTAACAGTTAGTAGTTGCGTCACCATCAGTTGCAAGAACGTTACAAGCATCGGACTGTACGTAATCGTACTGAGCAGGTATTGCATCCTCAGGAGAATCCCAAAGAATCAAGTTCATCAAACAGTAGTCACCAGATCTTGGTGCCTTCTGGTGAATTCCATCATCTGGTATTCCATCACCATCTGCATCCTGTAGCATATCCCACTCGCTGCTAGTTGCATCTGTGGTAGCATCAGGAATCAAATCGATTTCCATTGTGTGCGCTGCATTGTCAATTGTTACTGAGAAATAGTTAGTGTATTGACACTTGTCAGTGTAGTACTGAGAGTTATCGATTGTCCAATATAGTTGCTCATTGGTGTTATCGTTATCGCTCATCATGTCGGCCAGATCAATTGTTAGTAGGTCAGAATCTTCTGTGTCCTCATCTACAGACCACCACCAAGAATCGCCCTCATTATTTGGAGCATTGGCAGTTGAACGGATAGTATCTGCTGTACCATCTTGGGCTAGAGTCTGGATGACTGAGCCGTTATTTACATCCCATGGGATAATACGAGTATTATCGTTAGTTGGTTGTACTGTAAATGGTACGCTGATTGTTGCCGCAGCATCATTGATTGATGCACCGTCTGAAAGATCCAATACGATGTTACAGGTTCCACCATCTTCATTTGCCTCGTTGAGGTCAATTTCTAGAGTGGTTCCGCCGTTAATGCTTACATCGAATGCTACACAATCTACTGGGTCAGTAACTACTGTCCATGTGTAGGTTTGAGGTGCTTGCTCACTGTTGTTGTCAGCGTTTCTGTCTTGCTCATTAGCTAGACCGTCACCGATTCCCAAATCTTGAACAAATCCTTCACCTGATGCGCCTCCCAAGAACTTGGTTAGCAAATCCCAGCCTCGCTCTTCACCGGTCACAGGATGTGGCCTCTGAGGTTCGTCGTAGTAGTTGTAGACCGCATTACCGTTAGCATCAATGCCTTCAGTAAATACTGGTAGACCAGCTGAGTGTCGTGGGTTGTTGATTACTGGAGCGTCATTGACGTTCTCAACACCAACAAGCATTGACTGACTGCTGTACAAGCCGTGTCCATCAGTGACAACCAGGTATAGTCTCTGGTTACCAAACTCATTCGCATCTGGAGTGATGGTCATTGTTTGACCTGTCAAATCATATGCGTATGGCGATGTTGCATTGCTTGGGTTTGTAGGATCGTTAGTTACAGTCCATGACAGTGTACTCGCTGGCTGCTGATAATCCGAAGCCTTATCGGTCAAAGTCACGGTATGTGAACCTGAATCTTCATCGTATGATACATCGACTAAGTCAGCAATGGCTGGCTTTGCACGTAAGATATCTATCGTGATATCTTGATTCTGATCCATTGACAGTGAACTATGTGTTCCCCAGTCCCAATAGATGTTATCTGCATCTCGTACCTTAACAGTCACATCGTATGCGCGAGGTGTTGTTGCGCCAGTCTGAGTAAATGTTCGGTGGATTAGCAGGTAATCATCTAGAGAACCATCAACCAAATCGCCACCAGACAATTGCAGTGTACCGAAGTCACCGAATGTCTGAGCAGCACCGCTAGTCTGGTTCCATAGCTGTGGTGGATAAACACCAAGCACGTGACCAGAGTTCTCGTTCTGGATGATTGCTAGAGTCTTGATTCGACCTGTTGGGCTTCCAATACAGTCCCATGGGATTGCGAACTCAGAGATACCACTCCATGTTGGAGTAACTCCTGGGTAACCAAATCCTGGTGCTGCTTGCATACCAGTACATGCTGCTGTAACATCGACCCAGTTGCCACCAGGCATAACCTTGCGGATACCCCAGTTTGCACGGTCTTCTGCCCATAGCATGTAATCTGCCTCGAATGGCAGATTGTGACTGACATACCAATTGTCACCAACGTTTGAACCACCTTGCTGGGTATCAAGATACCACATACCGTCTGTGACCAAGAAGGTCACTCCAGTCAGCATGATGTACAGATTTGAGTTATCCCAAGTCATGTATCCCATTGCTTGGCTAGTTGGGTCAGGGTTGACCGCAACTGGACCAGGCATTGCATCGTCTGCAATGTTGTAGCCTCCAAGTGGATGGCTTACGAACCAGTCAGTAATTGCCGCTGCACCACCTGTACCTTCTCCTACGGAGATGATGTTAGAGCGCCACGAAGGGCTGACGTATTCTGAGCGACCAAGGTCGGTTGACTTAATCATTAATCCAACGTTGCTTGCTGCTCCACCCATGTGTGTAACTGTTAGGTCAAGGAGGTTACCCTCGTGAATGACCGCACTAGTTCCAATGGTCAACATACTCTCGTTGAGTGTGTTGCCAACACTGGTAATGGTTGAGTATGCTCCAGCATTAATCTGGGTCAAACTTGCACCGTGGTTAGATCTCCATGGACCATTTGTTGTTGTGGTCATGTTCTCAATAGTACCTGATGCTCCACTAAGTGTCTTCAGAGTTGTAGTTGCAGTAGAGTCACCGCCATTCCATCGGAAATCATCGTGACCATCTGCTAGCATACCAATGCCACCAGATGTATCCATGTTAGCAACATCTAGTGTGTGGCGACCAGTGTCAGATGTAACATCCAAACCGATACCAAATCCACTGTCTGCAGAGACACTTAGACCGTCAACTGTTAGGTCAACATTGGTCAAGTCAAAGCCGTTGTCACCAGTGACAACTGACCCACCCTCTACATTTAGAGAACCACCGTCTTGTCGGTATGCTAGGCTAAATCCGCCGATGTTCGTACCATCAAGGGAGACGTCTTCGCTTCCGTCAAGGATGTCAATTCCGTATGTCTGTAAGTTGCTACCACCTGAACTAGCGGCTACATTGATTACACCACTCATGAAACTGTGGACTGTGCAATGGTACTCGTAAGTACCTGCAGTTGTGAACGTGTGGGCAAATGTTGATCCCAAGTTCATTGGTCCGCTGTCCCAAATTCCAGATGTGTTACTGGTTGTTGAATGCTGGTAGTTGTTAGGGTCGCTGTTGTATTGAGTCAATACCCATCGTACAGTATCACCTGTGCTGATGTTCTTGATTGTTGGATTATATTGAGACGCCTCAATGTTCACAGAGTGAATCTGTGATGCTGAACCACCTGCGCTGGCGAATGTGCTGCCAACATCAGATACGTCACAACCATCTGACAATAGAGCGTTAGATGTTGTGCTGACATGGTTTCCTGACATTGTGACTTCTGCAAGTCCACAGTTCTCTAGGTAGATACCTGTTGCAGTTGGTGAAACACGTCCACCAGATGCACCAATAGTGTTTCTGTCAATAGATACGTCAAATCCAGAGCGGATACCGTAAACGTTGATTCCGCCATCTGCATCAATCAGTGTGTTATCTGCAATTGAACCTTCACCGTT
>CAXEOD010000087.1:0-8170 GCA_963997805.1 uncultured Candidatus Poseidoniales archaeon | reverse complement strand
CCTCAGGTCGGGGACGGCTGCGAAGGCCGCCAAACGCGGATGAATCAGAGGGTACTCTATGTCCGGGCATCTAGTTAAGCATTCATTCCAGCTCAGTTAAGCAGAAAAGCATCCCCTATGTTAGACTGCTATGACTCGGCGTAGGGGCATACGGTACTCCGACGAAGAAATCTTACTCTTTGCTAGATCTAACAGAGGTTATGGCCTGGAACGGATGATCAAAATAATTTATTTCGAAAATGGAACGGAACATGGACAGAAACAAAGCAGATTTTTCACTGATGCCCTAGATGTCCTGATGGAGCATAATGAATCATCAAGCGAAGATATGTTTGAGTGGATTCAGGACCCTGAAATGATAAAAATGGTAACCAGACAGGAATACATGAGGATTACTGGGGCGAAAAGAGCCCCAAGAGGAACTGGTCACAGTCTTGGAGGCCGCAAATCCAAACCAAGTAGAAAACGTAGCAGAGGGGACCATATGCTCGAAGTACCATTGCTCCCTCAACAATTTGATTGGGTAGGGATAATTCCAATTTGGGAAAGATGACTTGAGCGATTTACTTGCTCATAGGGTACTGTGTGTCCGGCCTTCAGCCAGTCTGTTTGGGGAAGCAGAATATGACTCTATGTTCGGGACAAAGGGTACCTCTGTGTCACGATGATCAGTTAATCTGAACAATCTTGTCACCCTCAATCCCAATCCTCTTAGAAACAGACATCCTGGTGTATTCTTCCTCGTCGAAATGTATCTTCTCTATGAAATCTGAGCAGTCCAAGCCAGACTCTAGGAATATCTCCATCAGAGCACGGAGCATACTGCCACGAGCACTGACCCAACCTCCCTTGCCCACATCGTCGTTGAAGTGTATGATACATTCATCGAGACCCTTAGCTGAATATTCGATGTAGAACTCGTTTTGAGTTCTGTCGAAATCCCCTACTGCGATAATTCCAGGCATCCAATCATCAGTTATACTCGAGAGTACTTGAACTAAGGGATTCAATGGAGGCGCAGTGGGCCCTTTCAGACGCTACCCTATGTAATGCGGGTGTTTCAGAGGGCCCCCTTTGAATCGGGGTCCATTCATTTGCAATTTTTTATGGATGCCTATGAATCAGAAAATAAATGTTTGAGTTAAGATTTATTGTCAATGAATTATTGATTCATGTTCAATACCGGCTTTTGAAACAGTGGCTTCCAACTCATAACAACCAAAACAATAATCAATCCTAAAACCCATTCTAAGGTTGTGAATAATGCAAACCAGCCGACTTCATCACCCATTTCAGCCATCGTATCGACATCGGCGTGTATTCGATGAGCAATTTCATGTGAAATCTGGAAAATCAGCGTTATGGCAATCGTGATTAAGGGCAATATATATCCTCCACTTATTTTTATTGAATCATTTGATGGAAAGGTTTTCACAGACCAATTTACTAGGACGAATGCTGCTGCAGGGAGTGAAGTGAATGTGATTATTGAACCAGCAAGATGCATTTTCGTTGCAGTATTTGAGGGGAAGATTCCAACCAATAATATCCCAAGTGCCCAGCTAACAACAAAGAACAAACCAAGCAATAATCTCCAATTTTTTTCATTTATTCGCCATAAATAGATTACTGAAATACATGCTATTGTTGAACTAACAATACTTCCAATTGTGAAGAAATATGCCTCCGGTTTGGTAGTACCTAAATCTGAAATCATAAACCAAGGTCCGTCAAATCGACCCAATAAAACTCTAACAATGACTGCTGATAAAGGAGTCAAGATAAGTGATATGATCAATCCAGACCATAATATCCGTCCATAATCACTTCGCATCATTAACAGGATATCCCAATGAGTGCTAATATTTGAAACCCCATTGAAACGGATTTGGATTCTCAAAGGGCTTTCAGTGGGCCACTTCAGAGGCTACCCATCCAACTAAATGGTGTTAGGTACTTTCCTCAGCAATTCAGCCCCAAGTACCCTGAGCAAGCATTGCATCAGCGACCTTTTCGAACCCAGCAATATTAGCCCCGAACACATAATTGTCCTCTTGACCGTATTTCTTGGCAGTGTCGTACGCCTTTTGGTGAATCCCCACCATGATTGCGTCTAGTCTTGCATCAACCTCTTCACGAACCCAAGGAACTCTCTGACTATTCTGGCTCATCTCCAGTCCAGAAGTTGCCACTCCTCCAGCATTGGAAGCTTTTCCAGGTGCGAATTTTACATTGCTTGATTGGAACACGTCTACAGCCTCTGGGGTACATGGCATATTTGCTCCCTCTACAACGAACCGAACTCCATTATCAACCAAATGTTGTGCATCTTTACCATTCAACTCATTTTGAGTTGCACACGGAAGTGCGATGTCAACTGGGATTTTCCAAATTTGATTGTAATCTAATGACTTATCGCGCTTCGTGTAATTGTAGCCTCGGTGTGCAGCATAATCCTTGATTCGACCACGCTTAACATTCTTGAGATCCATAATCCAAGAAAGTTCGTCAGTGTCAATCCCATCAGGGTCATGTATGAATCCACTACTATCTGAAAGAGTGACTACTGTTCCACCGAGTTGAGTGACCTTTTCGCAAGCGTATTGCGCCACATTACCAGAACCTGAAATTGCTACTGTTTTTCCTTCAAAAGATTCTCCTGTAACTGCCAACATCTCGCGGGTGAAGTAAACTAACCCATAACCTGTTGCTTCTGGACGAACAAGAGAACCACCATACGACAATCCCTTGCCGGTCAAAACTCCGGTGAACTCATTGCGAAGTTTCTTGTACATACCAAACAGGAAACCAATTTCTCGACCACCAACTCCAATGTCACCGGCAGGCACGTCAGTATCAGCACCAATGTGACGCGCTAATTCAGTCATAAATGACTGACAAAAACTCATCACTTCATTGTCAGACTTACCCTTTGGGTTGAAGTCCGAACCACCTTTTCCTCCACCCATTGGTAGACCTGTCAAACTATTCTTGAAAATTTGTTCAAACGCTAAAAACTTGAGAATTGAGAGATTTACTGTTGGGTGAAATCGTAGACCACCCTTGTAAGGACCAATTGCCCCATTGAATTGAATGCGGAAACCGCGGTTAACCTGTATCTTACCCTCATCGTCAGCCCATGGCACGCGGAACTGAATCAAACGCTCTGGTTCACACATACGATGGAAAATATTCGCCTCAACCAGTTCTGGTCGGGCTTCCACCACTGGGCTCAGACTTTCCAATACTTCCAGTACAGCCTGATGGAATTCAGGTTGGTCCGGATCTCTTTGCAATACCTTATCATAAACATCTTTCAAATGTTGGTGCATTTTTTTCACCTTAGGAACGAGAACAGAGTCATCTTCTGTTCTTGGCGGGCGACCTGAGTCCTCCTTTTCACTATTACCTATGAGATGTATTGAAATATAAGCGAATTGGAAGATATGGTATTTCATCGCGCACACATAAAAAATAAAAAATGCGGGGGAAAACCGATTGTTTTATGATAATTCAAGTGGGATGGTTTCAAATGCAGTTAGGCATTGGCAAATGTCGGGAATGAGATATGAGCGAAGCGCAAACATACTATGATGGACTGATTACACAAGGGCATCCACCGGAGAGTGCTTTACAGTATACACAACAACACTTCCCTGGATTTGTGCCTGCAGCAGCCGCTGCTGCGCCAGCACCTGCACCACTACCAGCACCTGCACCAGCAATGGGTGCGCCAGTAGCAACCGGTGCCGCTACATCAATGGGTGATGCAATGGGGGTTGCAACGGAAGGCAAGGACTGGCTTGTTGCATTATTACTATCAATTTTCGTTGGCACACTAGGAATTGACAGGTTCTATCTTGGGCATATTGGCTTGGGGATTTTGAAACTGATTACTTTCGGTGGATGTGGAATTTGGTGGATAATTGACTTAATCATGATTGTAACTGGAAGCATGACTGATTCTAATGGTAATCCACTTGTAAAATAATCAGAATAAGTTGTTTAACCAGCGGCTCCAAAAGAGCCATGCAAATACAGGTATTGTCACCAATAACCAAGCTCGGAAAAGCCATTTTGGAGCAGATGGTAATGTACCATACTGCCTCAACCTAAGATCTCTAATTGATGCATATAGCATCCAAACAAACGCCCCGTAGATTAATGGTGAGCCAAGATTGTAGTCAATCGCTTCCGAAAAATTGGCATGAGTGATAGAAACAAAGGAACGTGTCATACCACAGAAAGGACATAACACCCCTGTATAATGAAAAATTGGGCAAAGGCTCAGCCCAGTAACCCGATTTGGCTGTAATATCGCCGAGATACCCAAAGCCCCGCCAGAGATTACAGCCATCATTGCTGCCGGAGATTTGAGAATGTCAATTCTGGAAGCATCTACCTCCGCCCCCTCATCCATGATTGACCCGAGGGTGTTGGATTATTGAAAGATGATGCGCTCTGCTACTTCCGCAACGGCTTCTGTAGCATTTGGCAGAGTCATGATAAACATCGCAGCCTGAGAAACTTGTCTCTTTCGAAGCGCATCAGCAATTGGGGTGTGATCTTGGAACCACCGAGTCTTACCATCTCGACCAATTATTCTAACATCAACCTGCGACATTCTAGGTTCTGAAAGTAGCAATTTCACACTTGGGACATCAATTGCCACATATCCTTCGGGAACTTTAGCGCGGCGGCATATTTCATCCTCTATCTCGCGCCGCTCAGCACTATTCTCAGCTAATTTCACTAACCGCTCAATTTGTGCATCGCTCAATTCTTCAGCTCTTCTAGTAACACACACTTTCAACAATTGGCGGTATTTGAGCCGCCTCAACATATCTTTGGCAATTCCACCTGCTTCAGATAACGCCTGCCATATTTCAGCATCAACCATACGTTGCATATCAACAGCATCCGGAAGATTATCCTCGCTACGCTCAACTGCTCTTGAAAGCATCATTTCAGTCACCCGTGTAACCTTGTGGAAATATACCGCTGAATACATCAAACCGCGTGCCATCAACATTCCTTCAAGGGCTGGAACGCCACCTTCAGTCACAGCAACATCACCACTATGCCTTTCTAGGCACTCAACTAACCTAAGATGGTCAACCACACCGTGCCTAACTCCAGTGAAGTGAGCATCTCTTAGCAGGTAGTCCAGTTGGTCACAATCTACTGGCCCATGAATTAGGTGTGCTAATGTGTTGTCTTGAGTCTCAAAGTTATTGCCTCCCTCAGACCAGTTGAATAGATTTCTCTCGGTACCAGCCGCATCTGCTCCATGTATCAAACCAGCAACTTGCTCCGGATCAATGTCATACTTTTCAAGAATATCAGGAACTTTTTGCCGATTATCAAATAGGGAGTTTTCGTCCTCTCTCAAAATGTCGTAATCACCGGTGATGATTCCTTCAGTAATGTGCATGTGGTCAGCCCCACCTCGCTCATGCAAGATGTGCTCAAGTGTGTGAGAATAGGGTCCATGACCTACGTCGTGAAGCATTCCTGCCACCTCTACTATTGACTTTTCATGGTCATCTAGGCCAACTGAGTCAGCCATCAATCCGCCAATATGCGATACCCCAAGAGAATGCTCAAACCTTGTGTGGTGGGCTCCAGGGAATACTAGATGTGCCAATCCAAGTTGCTTAATATGACTAAGTTTGTTGAATTCTGGGGTTGCTAAAAGTTCTTCTCGCACCCCTTTGATGCGGAACATTCCATGAATTGCATCATTTATCACTTTGCCACTCATGCCACTCCCTCATTATATCGCTGATTGCAACCCCTCTTTCAACTTGAGGGGTAATGCCCGATGGGCGGAACTCATGGTTGTTCGTGTCCTTGTTGCTGGTCGTGCGCCTGTTGGTCATATTGACCAGCATACCACTGTGCTTGTCCTTCAGTAGGATACCAACCACCTTGTTGCTGTTGTTGCTGCCCCATCTGGGCCCACCATTCAGCTTGTTGTGATATTCGTAATTCCTCCTCAAGTTCAGCACGCCTTTCATCTATATTGTGACGTAATAGCATTCCTTGTGAGCCAGCAATAGAGCCTGAGCGGAGTGCCTCATCAAGTTCCCCTTCTAGGTCTGCAAGACCTTGGAAACCTTCTGATGTATGCAATTCTCCTTCCATCTTTTCGAACAATTTCCTTGAACGCGAAGTAGAAGTCATTGAAATTCCAATCATGCCAATTGAAAATACAACCAAGAGAAGTACTGCACCCGTTATCACCTTGCCAACGCTATCCTGTAACAACGCGCTTTGAGCGAGTTCTGATTCAACAACATTATCTGCCCTTCCATCATTGTCAATATCTACTGGTACGCTGGTTGGGTCAAGCGGGTTACTTACTGGATCAGAACGTACTTCATCAGTATTTGAGTATCCATCACCATCAATATCCCAGTCCCAAGAGTCTGGAATTCCATCGCCATCCATATCAGGGCAGCCGTACATAAAGACTGTTGAATTACCTGCTTTGTTAGGGCAATCATCGGAAATATTTGTATTAGGTTGGTCAGCGAATCCATCACCATCTAAGTCAGACCATTGTGAACCATTTTGAGGGAAAGGGTCTACGCTGTCTGAGTACCCATCACCATCCCAGTCTTCACAGCCTAGTAAACCACCTAGAGAGGAGTTACCCCAGCGTGCGGGGCAATCATCTGGATTTTCACCTGCTGGATTATCTCCGTATCCATCACCATCACTATCCTCCCATTGGGTTTCATCTTCGGGGAACGGATCGCCTTCATCTGAATACCCATCTCCATCGGAATCAATACAACCATACAGGTCCTCAAAGGATGTGCCGAACGTATCTGGACAATCATCAACTGGCTCGTTACTTTCTTCAGCCTCATCAACATAGCCATCACCGTCTCGGTCTGGGCAACCATTGGATGGTAAACCAGCTACAGTTGGGCAATCGTCATTGTCGTTGGAAAGTCCATCACCATCATTATCGGGACAGCCAAAACGATCTATCGTGCTGTTTCCATCTCTGTCTGGGCAAGCATCAACTTCTGAACCGTTAGAATTGTCTCCAAATCCATCACCATCACCATCATCATGCTGGCTTGGATTATCAGGGACTGCATCTTCGATGTCCGCCCAGCCATCGCCATCGGAATCAGGACAGCCAATCAGATTCTGCCAAGAATCGCCGACTTCATACACGCAATCATCCCACGGTGGAATGCTAGCCACTATACCTTCATCTTCAAAGCCGTCATTATCCCAATCTAACGGTGATGGGTCAGGTGAAAAAGCACCTGCCAACCACATGCCAGGCCAGTGTGTTTTGCGAGTTGAATTCCAAGAGCCGTCAGCCCAATTATCGCCCAAAGTGTCACCATCTGAGTCGTTCCATTGAGTTGGCTGACTTGGGAATCTGTCATTCATCACTGATTGGCCGTCTCCATCTAAATCTAAACAACCATATAGATCTCTCCATGAATTACCCCACATCATCGGACATCCATCTGGTGTTGTACCATTTGGATTATTGCCAAAACCATCACCGTCGGTATCTTCCCACTGAGTTGGATCTGTAGGCAAATGGTCTATTGTATCAGGCCATCCATCCCCATCACTATCGATGCAACCATAATATCCTGCACCTGTTGAATTACCAAATATATCTGGACAATCATCACCTTGAAATCCAGTTAGATTATCGCCAAAGCCATCACCATCACGGTCATACCATTGACTACTATCTTGAGGAAAAGAGTCAGTCCCATCACCGATACCATCACCATCGGAATCCGTCCCATAAACCATTATCCAACCATCAGCACCACCAACACTACTCAATGTAAGTGAGTTAGCATCATCATAAGCGCTACTATGGAAATATCCTCCATATGCAACCGTCCCATCCCTGACAGCTACAGCGTAGCCGTACTCGCTGCTGGTTCCACCGAAGTGGTGTATCGTGTCCCAAATGTATGCGGATGGATTCTGGGGGTCGGGTTTCAACAAATACCACGCCTCTTTTCCCCGAACGACTTCTCCGAACTGCTCGTCCCGCTAAAAGTCCACGTCCTCCATCGACATGGTCTCGCGCATTAGGAACCTGGCTCTCTGGCTTTGCCTGATCTCGGTGTCCATCGCGTCTGCGTCGCCCCACTTTTCCAGGATGCGCGCGAGG
>CAXEOD010000086.1:0-8384 GCA_963997805.1 uncultured Candidatus Poseidoniales archaeon | reverse complement strand
CTCTTCAATCGCTTCGTTGCTCATCAAGTCAAGCCGCTTTTGAACTTCGATTTCAACTGGTAATCCGTGGGTATCCCAACCGCCTTTTCGTTCCACGAAATAACCTTCCATTGCCTTCCAGCGGCAAACTAAATCCTTGTAGGTTCGAGCAACCACGTGATGAATACCGGGTTTCCCATTGGCTGTAGGAGGGCCTTCTAGGAAGATGAAAGGTGCACCATCACTGCGCTGTGTAATTGATTTCTGGAAAGTTTGTTGCTCTCTCCAGGTCTCAATGAGCGCTTCTTCCAAGGCGACCGGGTTGAGGTCACCTACGGTGTTTGGTACGGCCATGTAGACTTGGCGACCCGAGATTCTCTCTTCAAAGTGCCTAAGGATGTGTTACCCTTCTGCCGGTTCACTATTGGTTTTCAATTCTGATACAAAGACACTTCAAGGAGTGATGAGTGGGATTGTCATGGCAGAAGTGGTTAACCTCGCAGTTACCGGAATGACCTGCATGGGTTGTGCTGGTAGTGTCAAGACTGCCCTTGAGGAAGTAGATGGTGTTGAAGCGGTAGAAGTCACCATTGATCCTGGCAAAGCCACTATCACAACTGGAGAGGGTGTTTCTCGCTCAATTCTGATTTCAGCAGTCATGGCAAGCGGATTTGGGATTGAAGGCGAAACTTCGTCCGGCTCTGAATTCAACTGGGGAGATTCCTCAGTTTGGAAACAATCTGCTCATAACACGAAGTGGTGTCTCATCGGCTGTTCAATTGGCGACTTTGGTACGATTGCCATGTTCCAATTCGTATTCCCGGATTCAGGATGGTCATCAATGAGCATCATGCTCCTCGCCATGCTCAATGGATTGTTGACTTCGATTGGTCTTGAGACCGTGATTCTAGCCAAGCAGATGGTGCTATCAGCAGCGTTTCGAGTGGCCATCGGTATGTCCCTCATCTCCATGCTCGCAATGGAGGCGGCGATGAACATTGTCGACCTCGTGCTGACTGGTGGTGCGATGTTGACCTGGTGGGTGTTGCCCATCATGCTCTTCGCCGGTTTCATCACACCGTGGCCATACAACTATTGGCGACTCAAGAAACTTGGAAAGGCGTGCCATTAGAAATTCATTCAGTAGGAACGAATCTATTTTTTCAATGCAAAATCAATGGTTTCAGTCGTTGGTGTTATTGACTCATAAGGGGGGCGAAGATACAAGATGGCTAGCCTTGAGATGAGTGACGACGAATTTGTCGCCCAAAGTAGAAGGCGAGGAAGGAAGTTCTCCGCCCTGCTAATTCTTCTCTCAATCGCTTGTTATTTTATGGCGGTAATGATGATTGAAGGAAAGTTGGAACTTGCAATAAAATTTGCTTGGTCATCTGTTGGATTTGCAGTTGGAGCCTTATCAGTTCTACTAATTGTGATGCCGATTCATAATTTGATGCGCAAAAAAAAGAAATAAACGATTTATGGATTATTTGATGACTCAGAGAACACCGAAGTTTTGAATGACTGACAACCTCAGCGGGTATTGACATGGGATTAGTAGTGGCTCTACTTCAACTCAACCCAACGGTTGGCGATTTAGCAGGAAACGCTGCTGAAGTAGAGCGGGCAGTCACTCTTGCTGCCGCTAACGGAGCTGATTTAGCAATCACTAGCGAATTGGTGATTTCGGGATATCCACCTAGAGACCTCCTGCGCGACCCTGAATTTATTCAGAGGTGCGCTGATGTAACTGCGGCAATTGAAACTCCAATCCCGCTAATTGTCGGCACACCTCTGCCACCAACTTCGGACCGCCACCTACCCGGTAATGGTTCGATGAGAATCGTCCCTGGCCGGAAAGCCAAGGTGGCGACCCGCAAACAATTACTCCCAACCTACGACGTCTTTGACGAATTGAGGTACTTTGAGCCTGACAAGGCACCTGGAATCCTGAGACTCTCGGAAAACCTCTCAATCGGTGTAACAATCTGTGAGGACGCGTGGCAACATGCCGGAGAAGTGCCAGCCGATTACGATGCTGACCCAATTGAGCAATTAGCCGCTTGGCAACACCAAGGAGAACCACTTGCACTGTCAGTAAACCTCTCTTCTTCGCCCTATCACCTACACAAAGAAGGAACTCGTGGAGATGTGGTGCGCGCCGCTGCGAAAACACTTGGACACCCTTATCTTCTGTGTAACCAAATCGGTGGGAACGACGACTTACTATTCGATGGCCGATCTTTGGCCGCATGGCCTGATGGTCGTATGATTCAAGCCCCATCTTGGTGCGCTGGCGTGTTACTCGTTGACATTGAAGATGGTGATGGTGATTCCGCACAATGGCTTCCTTGGCCTGATGGAAAATGTTGTACTGAGTGCAATTGTAAAGTAGAGTGTGTAGCGGCTGGAAGTGAACCTACAGTGCCTGAATCCGGAAGTGATTTGCTATCAGCAATAACCACTGGACTAGGTGATTATTGTCGCAAATCTGGTATCAAAAAATTGGTACTTGGAATGAGCGGCGGCTTAGATTCATCTGTATGCGCCGCCATTGCTGTTAGAGCAGTTGGTGCCGAAAATGTACTCGGTTTATCAATGCCATCTCGCTACTCAAGTGAGCATTCAATCGCTGATGCAGAAGCAACAGCTAAGGCTCTTGGGATTGAGTTGCATTCCCACTCAATTACAGCACTTCATCAAGCAGCAGAGGCAGAACTCAACGAAGAGTTAGTGGATGGTAATCCCGTGGCCCGCGAAAATATTCAGACTCGCCTGCGAGGAATGATGGTGATGGCAGCAGCAAACTCTCGTGGTGCTATGGCGATTACAACAGGAAATAAATCTGAGTTGGCGATGGGATACTGCACCCTATACGGTGACATGGTCGGCGGATATGCACCCATTGGTGACCTCTACAAATCAGAGGTTTACGATGTAGCGCGGGCCCTGAATAGTGAAGCAATCCAGTTCGGACAAACCCCTCCAATTACCGAAAGCACGCTGACAAAACCCCCGTCGGCAGAACTAGCACCCGACCAGGTCGACCAAGACACGTTGCCACCATACGAAACTCTTGACGCAATTTTACATGCCCACATTGAGGATGGTGCCTCTAGTTCAACATTGATTGCAAGCGGTTTTGATGAAGACCTTGTAAAATGGATTCTTAAGCGACTACATGCCAATGAACACAAGCGCTGGCAGATGGCTCCAGCACCTAGGGTTTCTAATCGAGCATTTGGCCAAGGTTGGCGTCAACCTTTAGCGGCCAAAAAGTGATGTCGGATTAGTCCTAATCACACCGAGATATTACTTTGAGGCTGACTGACCCATTTTCAAGTGATAGTTCAACCTCATCACCATTGTTTACAGCCAAACACGGGTCTACATCAAAGCCGTATGAATATGGTACATTCAACAATGATGCGGCTGGCAGAGTTAGGGGGCAAACATCGCGATTTACTATTGCTTTGGGCCCTTTACCAGTGTAAATTAGGCCCATCAAAACAAATGGCGCAACGGTCGAGCCTGAACCCTTCGGATAAATCAGAATTGTATCTTCCAAAGCAACTCCATCCAACGGATGGCCTGGCTCTTCAATGACTCCTGTATCACGATTTACATATCCCAGATAGGTGATTGGTACGTCGGTTACGAGGGCTTTTCCCGACACATTCCAACTGCTTTGACTTGGCAGGTTTTTCCCACTCAATTCACATTCTCCATTCTGAGTAGTTTTGGCTGAACTGTGAGGTTCCTTCGCACGAGAGTCAAGGGTTGGCCTTGGGCCTGAGAAAAGTTGTGGGTCAAATGCTGAAGCAACACAGGTTTCGATTTTTGCTACAGATGTCGGCATACGATTTAGCCCACTTGTCAGATAGTGTTCTGCTTTCAGTGAATTTGTCAATATATGATTGAATAATTTACGATTGTATGGTGTAACTTCTGGACAAGTATCTTTGAGAATTAGCGCTCCTGCCTCTTCTAATAGGTCAAGAGTTCCATCGGCTTCAGCTAACTCGTAGTTAGCGCCGCTGGTGAAAACCCACAGTCTGTTATCTGGAATTCTTTTACCTAATTCCATGTGGGTTCTAACTGCTGCGGCGGTGATCCTAATTTCACCTAAACTCGCTTGTGGGCAACCGATTACAATCAAATCCACTTGGCCATTTGGTGCGAGTTCTTGATAGCGAGAATCAAGATCTGATTGAGTGAAAGTCAGTTCACCTTCATATTTTGAAACATCGGGTGGTGAGACGGTGTGGCCCTCAGCCCACAACATCGGGCAGCCATAATTTGCTGCTGCGGCCGCAAGTGCTTTCTTCATCTCAAAGGATGCCCATGTTGGTAATCCAGTAATGTACGGCATGGGTCCCCAAGGGAGATTCCAATCAGATTGCACCTGCTTGCCGACCCAATCTCCAAGCACGCTCCAGTCTGCTAAATCTGACATTTCTGCCTCGACATTGACCAAAATATTTGGCTGACGATTTTCATCTAAATGAAGACCCCAACGTGGCGCCCAGCCAGTTAGAGCAGTGGCTAATGCTGAAAGGCCTGATTCGCGATTGGTTACTAATCCAGTATAAGAATTGGAAAAGCACACTGCATTTGACTCGGCCCAAGAACCAATGCCCTCGATTTCCAAACCTTGGTCATAAGGAGTGCAAGAAAGAGTGGCTTCTATGCCAAGTCCTTCGTAAGCCATTACAATCTCGAATTGCTGCTGCAAAAAATCCTCATATTCAATTGCCATCTCCTCAAACTTTTTGCTATCACAGCCGGCTGAATTGAGAGTTGTGGGGATTGCCACAACTCCTTGGTCATCACCGGCTAAATCGGCTAAAAATCGCCGTAATCCGTGGCCACCGGTAATCACTGAGACGCCGCTGACATGTGCATGTGCGCACTCAACAAATGACTCAGCACCTGCACTGGCCGCTAAATCAACAACCAAACGAGCCGCTTTCTGCTTAGTCGGCCCAGATTCGCCTGCAAGCATCTTTGCTAGCGGCTCAGGAATCTCCATTGTAGTGAGGCGGGTGGTTTTACACCATCAACTTGACCATCAATTATTCAACAAATAAATGCTACTCCATCAATCTTTGAATTAGTCAAGAAATCGGAAACTGCTTATTCTTGAACCGTGCATTGGCGCATAGGTCAAAACACAACACACTTTCGCACACCTCATGGTAGGGTCGAATGCGCTACTGCTAGCAGGGGTGACTCTAGCAATAGGTTTGGGTGCAGGTCTCCTCCCACTTTGGACAAAAGTTAGTGAAAAGGAAGGGCTTCTCAAGTGGATGACTGGATTAGCCGCCGGTGTTTTACTCGCTTCTGCACTCTTGGTTGCACTTCCAGAAGGTTTCGAAATTGCCATGAGCAATGGGATTAACGAACTGCTAGTCGGAGGAGCGATACTTGCTGGATTCCTGACAATGCTATTGCTCGAATGTTTCGGATTTGGGCATGATATTCATGAGGAACATCATGACCACGAGGAGGACCATGGTCACGACCATGTCCATCATCCAAGTAATGCTAACAGCATTGTAGTCGGACTAAGTATTCATGCTCTCACCGACGGTTTGGCAATTGGAGCGGCAGTATTGACCGAATCATTGGTGCTGACTATTTCGGTCTTGTTGGCAGTTCTAGTGCACAAAGTCCCAGCCGCTTTCAGCGTTGGTCTTTTCAGCATGCATGAAAGAGCTGAACGTTCTGCTTCAATCCGTGATGTTATGATGTTTAGTATCGCCACGCCAATCATGATTTTAGTGACATTTTACATGCTTGGAGACGTATCAGAGCAGTTTCTCGGATTAGCAATTCTATTTGCTGGTGGGACATTCCTATATGTCGCAACTGTCGATGTATTGCCTGAAGTCCATCATGCTGCAACAGGGAAAACCGCGATGATTCAAGTAGTATCAGGGGCGTTGATAATGGTGGCACTTTTGTGGATTCTTGACGCTACAGGAATTGCTGCTCTTGGCCATTAAAATCAAGTGGAAGCCACATCAGGAATAAGTGAGAGGAATTGTCATGAGTGGAAAATTTGTCAATATCTCTGGCTACCGATTTGTAGCCATTCCCGACCTAGTCGAGATGCGCTGGCCTCTTCGGGATTTATGTGTTGACCTTGAATTGAAAGGAACAGTTCTGCTAAGTGAGGAAGGAATAAATTTCTTCGTTGCAGGATCAGAAAAATCCACTGAAAAATTTATCGCTCACATGGATGAGGATGAACGCTTCAAGGGAATCCCTGTCAAAACCAGTTATTCAGACGACCAACCCTTCAAACGAATGCTTGTCAGACTCAAAAAAGAGATTATCTCTATGGGCCATGAGGAGGTAGAACCAGCAAAATTCACAGGTCCTTCAATTAAGCCGACAGAATTCAAATCATGGCTAGACGCGGGAAAAGAAATCATTGTTCTTGATACTAGGAATGACTACGAAATGAGAACTGGAAAATTTCAAAATGCAATTGATTTGAATATCAAATCATTCCGTGACTTCCCAACAGCAGCCAAGCAACTTCCTGATGAATTGAAGGGCACTCCTGTAGTAATGTACTGCACTGGAGGTGTTCGTTGTGAGAAGGCTTCAGTAGTTCTCCTAGAAGAGGGATTTAACGAAGTTTACCAACTTGAAGGTGGGATATTAGGATACTTCGAAGAATGCGGTGGCGCTCACTGGGATGGAGAGTGCTTCGTCTTTGACAAGCGAGTAGGTGTAAATCCAGAATTGGAAGAAACTGACACAGTCATGTGCTTCACGTGTCGCGAGCCACTTCTCGCTCATGAGCAGGAATCCGAGGCTTATATCGAGGGGCAGTCTTGCCCTTACTGTATTTCCTAAGATTGTCAAATTAATCTTCGAAGATGTCCTTTACGGGACATAAATATTGAATATAGTTCTCCGAGAAAGCACCGGTCAACAATGCAATACGCTACCCCCCTCTCCGCCACCCATGCGCTGCCTTGTAACTGGGGGAGGTGGCTTCCTAGGAAGTCATCTTGCTGAAGCATTGTTGACCCGCGGCCACACAGTTGCAGTAGTGGACAATTTGTTTCGCGGCCGGAAAGCAAACATGGTAGATTTCAAGGCTATGCCAGACTTTACTTTCGTACTCGGTGATTGTGCAAATGTTGAGAAACTTGAGAAGGCAGAAGAAAAAATGAATGGCGTTGATATCGTTTTTCACCTCGCTGCGATTAATGGAACGCGTTACTTTCATGAACGCCCTGATTTAGTAATTGATGTTAACATCAAAACAACTGAAACTGTTGTCAAATTCGCCACTGACCGAGGTGCACGCCTAGTTTTCACAAGTAGCCCAGAAGCATTTGGGCTGCAAGATGAAATGCCATTAAGAGAACACCTTGATGCGATTTTTCCTAGTCCACATGACCATTTCAGACATTCTTACGGGGCTAGCAAGTACCTTGGCGAAATTATTGTACAATATGCCGTAAAAGAGAGAGGTTTAGATGGAAGAATCATCAGACCATTCAATGGTTATGGCCCGAGATTGATGGGCAATGAGCATGGGCAAGTAACTGCGATTTTCCTTAACCAATGCCAAAGAGAAAAGAACATCACACTTCATGGAGATGGCTCGCAAACTCGCTGTTTCACATGGTACAATGACTTGATTAACGGGATAATTGCACTTGGCGAACTTGATGAGGGGTTAGATGGTTCGACACTTCAAGGAGCCTCTTTCAATATTGGTTCAACCGATGAGGTTTCAATTCATCAAGTTGCTAAATTAGCGCTTGAAATCACAGGTGCTGATGTTGAAATCGTGATGACTGAGGGGCATCCAGGTGACTCAACTCGCCGTGTACCGGATATTTCAGCGGCTCAGGCGGCGCTGGGATGGACTTCAACCGTCAATATTTCCGAAGGAATGTTACGTTGTTGGGAATGGATAGACGTAGAGTGATGCTGATTTGATTGGTTATTAGATGAAGAACTTCTAGACAATGAGGTGATAAAATGACTAGAATCAATCCACTACCTGAAAGAGCAATAATTGGTATGGTTCACCTCCAACCTCTCCCAGGTTCACCTCGTTTTTCCGGAGATCTAGACGGAGTTGAACAATTTGCAATCAATGATGCGAGGACATTGATTGCTGGCGGATGTGATGCCATAATGATTGAGAATTTTGGTGATGCGCCATTTCACGGAAGTGAAGTAGCGCCAGTAACAATCGCTGTAATGAGCCGTATTGTCAGCAAAATTGTTGATGAAGTAGCACGGCCAGAAGCAATTCCTGTTGGAGTCAATGTATTGAGAAATGATGCTGCTGCTGCACTTTCGATTGCTGCTGCAAGTGGTGCGAATTTCATCCGAGTAAACATTCATGTTGGCGGAATGATGACTGA
>CAXEOD010000085.1:0-8444 GCA_963997805.1 uncultured Candidatus Poseidoniales archaeon | reverse complement strand
GGCGATTGCCAAGGCGAGTGAGCGCATCGACGTCGCAGACGCCGACATCATCATCTCAGGTGGTCGCGGCATGGGAGACCCAGCCAACTTCTCTCACCTCAACGCCATCGCCGACCAGATTGGTGCGGCGGTCGGCGCAAGTCGAGCGGCGGTAGACACATGGGAGGAGATCCCTCACAGCATGCAGGTTGGACAGACTGGAAAGACAGTCAATCCGAGTCTCTACATCGCAGTCGGAATCAGTGGGGCAATCCAGCACCTCGCTGGGATGCGCACGAGCAAGTACATCGTGGCCATCAACAAGGACCCCGAGGCTCCAATCTTCAAGATTGCAGACTATGGAATCGTATCAACATGGGAAGAGGCGCTACCAATTCTCGCAGAAGAACTGGGAAAACTGTCGTGAGTGAGCCAAATGGCTGACTACGAACTGGAACTAGTCGTCGTGGAAGCGACGGAGGAGCACACCTCCACAGTCATTTGGCTGCATGGACTGGGCGCCTCAGGCGACGACTTTGAGCCAATCGTTCCGATGATGGAGATGCCTCACACTCGTTTTGTCTTCCCGCACGCACCGATCCTACCGGTCACCATCAACATGGGAATGAGGATGCCTGCCTGGTACGACATTCTCACTTTGGAATGGGATTCAGAGGCGCGTGAGGACGAGCGCACGATTCGAAATAGTGCGGAATTGCTTGTCGACCTGCTTGAAGCGGAGCACGCCCGAGGGATACCATACGACCGAATCGTACTCGCCGGTTTCAGCCAAGGTGGTGCGTTGGCCCTCCATGTAGGTACTCGCTATCCCCACACGCTGGCTGGAATCATGATTCTCTCAGCCTACGAGGTACTCTCGGAAACCTACGACAATGAGGCGCACGATGCCAACTCGAAAACTGCCATACTGTTCTGTCACGGAGTTCACGACCCGATGGTTCCAGTGCTGATGGGCCGGGGGGCACTCGAGAGTATGGTCGAGCGTGGGAATCCGTGTGAATGGAATGGCTATAGAATGGGTCATGAAGTTATCATGCCAGAATTAATTCGGATTAAAGAATGGCTAAATGATTTGTTAAATGATTAACCAATGTTCATTCATGCTTTCACTTCATCATTAAGAAAATTGCATAAGGTGAATGCGGTAGGGTTGGTAATGGAGTTGCGCGGCACGGTTAGTAGCGGACTTGGTCGAGCACACATCTTCATGGCACAATCACATTACCAAGACCAATTCAAACAGGTTCTCGGAGTCACCGCTTGGCCTGGGACTCTCAATGTCAAAGTTGAAGGAGATTTTTTTGTTCGCTACCTCGCAATGAGAAACGCGGCTGGCATTGAAACTTCTGGAATTGAGGATAGCGTTAGGCAAGCCGCTGATGATATTGACATGAGTGAAATAATGATTCATCGGATTCAAGGATTTGAACGAGAAGGCCGCTCATTTGGAGGCGCAACAGCAATCCTTGCATCCATAAATACAGTTGGAGGGCACGAAGCAGCAACCATCAATTGTGCCATTCTGATTCCAGACCTAACACGCCATACCGATGTTGTGGAAGTTATTGCTTCGGCATTTCTTAGAGAAACATTTGATCTCATAGATGGAGATGAAGTTCTCCTATCATATTAGAGATAGGAAAGCCAACTGTTGAGAAGTAATTGTTTTTGTTCATGGTCTGCAGATTGTTGCCAGACCTCAAATTGCCTTCCATTGATACCGACCGGTGGTGCAGAGAGGCTTTCAAAAAAGTCACCAGATTTGTCAGTGAAGGATATGTCCTCATACTCAATTGCCCAAAGTGTTAGCCACTTTGAAGGCCCTAACCCGAAAAATGGTGGTTGTTCACCTTTCTCAAGTGCTTCCCGTATTACTTCAATAGAACTAGTTCCTAGAGCTACCTCGCTCATTGCCCACGCTATTCTTCGTACTTGGTTCCAAAGAAATGATTGTGCAGCTATTTCAAATCCTACTAGCCTACCATCAATAGTCCAAGGTTTACAATAATCAACCGTCCTAGTGGTTAACCTCCCTTCTTCTGGTCGGCAATAACCAGTAAAATCGTGGGTTCCTTCAAACAGTTTCATCATTTCAAGAAGTTTACCTTCGTCATGGGGTTTGTTGAATTGGCGCATGGTTTCCAATCGAAATCGGTATACTCGGCGGGATGCCATTCTTGGATTCCAATCCTCACTAGTTTCTTCAGCAGCCCACACGACTACATCTTTGAGATGGTCATTTAGAGCGCGTCGGAATCTCGATTCCCCCATCTTCTGCCAAACCGATTTCTTGATCACACAAACCGCGACATTCATGCGAGCTGTTACCCCAGCGTCAGTTCGACTAGAAAAACGAAGTAATGGATTTGAGCCAGCGAATTTTGCTTTATGGAAGGCTATCTGCAAGTCTTTTTGGACAGTTCTTACTTCTGGTTGGATTTGACTACCATGAAAGGCATCGCCAATGTAAGCGAAAGCAAAAGCGATGCCGACCATTTCGGCCATATGCTTCACTCTTCAGTCAATAATTCAGCAGCGTCCTCAGGAGAGTATCCTAGGCCGCCAACAGACCATATCAGTGCTTGTTTTAGCCAAGGCATAATCATTGGATTTGATTTTTCAGGGTCAATTACCTCAATGGTGTCAACAATATTTCTAGCAGCATTGTAAAGAATGTCATCCACTGGAATATCTGCAAGTTCAAGACGGCGGCTATAGCGTTGAAATTCTTTCACAGCAATAGGCACTCGTCTACATTCTAAAGCAAATCCTGCGAAGTCAGCAATGTACTCATCTTTCTCTTCGTCTAGTTCCATAGCCTTCTTGTAATTCATCATGATTTTCCCGCCTGGAATGATGTCATCTTGAGCTTCAGTGTTGAGCATATTTGCAAATTCCGCATATGTGTGATGTAAATCTGCAATACCAGGGTTTGACTTAATTGTCTCATCTAGTTCTGCAACTGCACCCTCCAAATTGCCTTCTCTAAACATCTCAATTGCTGATTTCATTAATTCCTCACTCATACTAAGCCCCTCGTTATAGCACCCGCTGACAGCAACTCATCTATGAATCAAACGCTCGCGACCAAGTGGATAATCAATTCAAATCCATGTCAACATCAAGGTCATCAAGAGGTTCTGAAGGTTCTGGGGCTGCTACCTCTTCTTGAATCGGTTGCACCGGGTCAGCAGCACGTTGCCCTGTACCTTGTCCAGTAGTTTGGCTTCTCATCCCCTCTTTCAGTTCATTAATCAGTTTGTAGACTTCAGAAGGCTGTCGGATACCGTACATGCAATCCTCAGGCTCGGAAGTGTTCATCTCTTCTCTAGTTCTTTGAAGAGATACCATGAAAATCAAACCTCGGAATAATTTTCGAATAAAACCTACATCATCAGAAATTGCTGATGCAACATCAGCAATACCACCTGTTGACACTGAAGTGGTGTGTTCTCTTACTCCAAATCCGCTACCTGTCAGCATATTAACGGTACCAAAACCAAGTATTCGGCCATACCAAGGTTGGCTCAATTTCATGTTGTCAATATCAACCATGTCGATTTTATGCATTGTGTGAGTTAGCATGAAATCCTTCTTCAAGTATACTGCCCTATCAGAAACCCCGTATGTGAAGGACCTACTATACCATGTGGTCAAAACGAATAATGCAGCGGAGTAAACAATACCCAACATGAGATACCAGGAATCCTTCCAGTCAAAGGGAATAACTCCTGAGAAATCGCTGCCAAACCAACCCATAACGGTGGCTATCACATTGTCTGCAACGAATAGACCTGGCGTGAATGTTACAATAAGCAGTGAGGTTGTATACCAAGTTCCACTTGATGACCAATTCATGAATCTATTGAACCACGTAACAATCAGCATTATGGAAACGAATCCAGTGATGCCGAGGAAATCAACAATTGAAACCAACATTTTCAATAATCCATTGGCATCACCATCAAGTCCATCGGATGTATTTACCCACCAAAACAGTAGGTGAACTAGTAACACCAAGGCACAAAGCACATATTTGGCTAAGAATGCAAAAAACGTAGGCCGGCAGTAATAATATGCAGTTTCGTACGATGTCATATCGAACCTTTCTTGAACTTGCTCTGAATCAATTTTCGCTTTCATTTCCTGGACAATACCTGCTTCTGACATGGAATAACCTCCGTGGCTTCAAAATCTTAAGGCAACCGGCTGTATATGATTCTATTCACAAAACCACAGACTAGTGTAACACACCCCAACTATGCTCCGCGTTCCCATGAAGCCATTCCCAATCCCCCAGTGTACGAACTCCCTTCTCGTCCAACACAGTGATTTGTTCAACCTTTAGTGGATATTCATTGTAGGTGAAATGACTTGTCAGATGCGCTCGGGTTGGCTGGTTAAATGACCAATGGGCCCTCCCTACTGCTCTAACGACTAATCCAATTTGAGTGCGGCCGTTCCACATCCTAATGTGAAATTTTGGCAACGGATTATTATCCGAATCATATTCTGCATCATCTCCTTTTGGCTGGATTAGTTTGACCTCACAGCGTTCAAACTTTTCAGTTCGTTGCCGGCCAGCATCTTTGAACATACCAGCACCAGCCAAAGGTAGGCGAGTGAAATCTCTCAATTTCCATGGATCAGAATCTTTCGCTGTTACGGAAAGTGAAATGTGGGGTAACCACCAATCTAGATATGAGCCATCATCAAAATGTAGCATTCCCCAAAACCACGGAATTGATGGAGCCTGAACGGTTACTTTTTGAAAATATGCAGTCCCTTCTACTTCTTCGCCATCAATTGTTCCACTACACTTAGTCCCATGAATTCTCAAAATATCGTAACCCATATTTCCGGCGTATACATTGTGTTTGTATTCAAGAGCAGAAATTTCTCTATTCCATGGAGTCATTTTCAAATCAAATTTTTCAGGAGAACCCTCTGATATCGCCTTCTCATCAGAAGTTAATTTAAGCCAAAAATTGCTTCTATCAGCTGCTAATCCCATTGATAAGTCATCTTTGAGAATTGGAATTACAGCACCGCCGCCATCTGTCTGTTTGGCACCCCACAACGGATGGTCTGCACAAATAGATGCCATCCTTGCCTCCCTTAGCACCAGTGGTTCAAACACCTTTTCACCATCAAACCACCAAGAGGCAACCATACCCGGGAAAACGATTCCACCATCGTCATCAGTATGAGTTCTGCCACCACCTTCCCAATCGAATCCGCTGACATCAATACGCTCACAATCACGGGTTGACCAGAGCACCATCAACTGTTTACTATGTCCTGGCCTTTCTTTGTCCGGAATGAGAACTAGCCACCACCACCACCACCATGAAAGGCGTCTAAGTGGCGGCAGAGTGTCAAGATTCCAGAATGAAGAAAAATCACCCTCAAACTTCTCTAGTTCGCTCCAATTCCTTGAAGGCTCTTCGAGATTAGGGTCCAGCATTTTGAAGCCTCAATTTAGTTCCTTTCGCTTAAGGCTAGACTGACCAATAAAGAGAGCGAAAACGGTGAATAATACCAAGACTAGAATTGAGATTAGTAATGAGGCGAAGGGACTTCCTGCAACTACACTTGGCGGACTGTAGAATCCTGCTAATGCAGCCTCACTACCCCAGTCGCCATTCATAGAAGCAATTTCTATCATGTAACTTTGGTCTGGATAAGCCAGTACAGATGTACAATTGATAATTTCAATCCCCCAATGTGAAACCGATAACCAAGTAAGAGGGAAATTTGGTGCACCGAGCGAAATCATCGCCATTGCAAATTCCCACACACCAAAACCAATAGCAATCCACAAACCAAATTTCGGGCTAACAACTCCTAATGTACAGAAGATTGTGCCGTATGCTAACATCATCAGCCAGGATGCTAACAATACCCCCAGCCAAGCTGACATGTCATGGAATCTGAATATTGAATCTGAAGGGGCTAGGAAGCCTGTGACAATAGCAGTGATGAGGATTAACACCGTGGCATAAGGCCAAACCAGAGCAATATACCCTAGAAGCCGGTAAGCAAGAATTTCAGCCCGTGCTATCGGCTTACCCATGATATAGTGAAGTGTGCCTCTCTCCATCTCATCGCGAACCAAGCCTGTTGCTAGGAAAAGAGGAACGAAGATTCCAATTAAGAAGGCGAATCCAATTTTCCCAAAGCCTAGAACGAAAGCCCTGTGAAGTGATTCTTTGAGAAATTCCTCATCATCTGGGTCTTCATCAACATTAGGATCTGCATTTATCATGTAGATTGTTTTGGTAGTTGAATTCATTGTGTATCGAACATTACAGTTAATCCCATCGCGGTTTGTATCTTGGTTGTAAGGAAGTTCAAAAGATTCAGAATCCACCCATCCCTCACCTGTGCAGTCTCCGTCGTCATCATATCCTTGATTAGCGTTAGAATAATCGCCATCCCAATCAATTCCATCTTCGTCTATCCATTTTTCAGGAGGGTCAGGTGCAACCAATTCTGGGTCGGGGTGGCTATTTTCATCCCACGGATTTGTTCCGTAAATTCTCTCTTGCCCCGTTGGGTATCCATCCCCATCATAATCATAAGAATCACCATCATTGTCAACGGAATCAAAACCTGATGACATTGCTTCACCATAAAACATCAAAACCATGGCGACGAACACCATTCCGATGCCTAGCACAACCCAAGTTGAATTCTTGGTCCGGTACTGACGCAATGTGAATTCTGTCACCGCTGTAGCCTTGCGGTCTAACTTACTCCAAACAGTATCTGTTAGAGGTCTCATCACGTTTGCAGCTTGGGCCTGAACTCTCTGAATCTGTGCTACAGCGGCCCCAGCCGCAGCAGCGGGCATACTCTGTTGAGTAGGTTCTGTTAGTTGTGCGGCTTCAAGCATCTGTGCATTTCTTGCATCCTCAACCTGCTGCTCAAAAGTTTGAGGAATTGATTCAGGCGGAGGGGATTCCGCTGCAACATTCGGTGTCCTAATGAAATCAGTTGGGTCGTCTTCCATATTCATGACCTCCCCTCAATTAAATATCCAAGTAAGGACTCTAGGTTATCATCTGGATTCTCAATCGCAGTAACTCTGATTCCACTCTCATGACAGATACCAGGAAGGGCTTGATGCACAGAAGAGAGATTATTGGTTTCAACCACTAACTCATCACTTTTTGGGAAGCGAACTCCATACACATCTTCGTGAGGAAGGAAGGCAGTACCTAACCCGCGTGGGTTATCAGTTCGCAAAAGAATACGGTGAGGATGTTTGTCAAGAAGTTCACGAATTGCGTGCAGGTTTCCAAGAGCCAAAAGTCTCCCATTATGAAGAATCAATATCTGTTCAGTAATTCGTTCAATTTCGGAAAGTATGTGACTACTTACAAGCACCGTTTTCCCCATCGCCCCAAGTTCGCGTACAACGTTCATAATCGTTGTTCGGGCCAATGGGTCACATCCTGCTAATGGTTCATCAAGAATAATTAGGTCCGGCTCATTGACGAGCGCATGAGCGATTTTCACCCTCTGTCTCATCCCCTTGCTGTATTTCCCAATCTCCTTGTTGATGACATCCTCTAAGCCAACGAACTCTAGAACATGCAGCGCCCGCTCCTTCGCCTCATCTCTAGTGTACCCATAGAGGCGCGCAAGAGTAGCAACGAAGTCAAGTCCTGTCATCCAATCATAGAGATGTTCGGATTCGGAAACATAGCCAATCCGTGAATATGGGGCAGGATTTTTGAATGGATCGGTACCAAACAGATGTACGTTGCCAGAACTAGGTCGTAATCGGCCTACAATCAACTTGAACAGGGTGGATTTGCCAGCGCCATTTTGACCAAGGATACCAGTCACACCTCCTTTGATAGCTATACTTACGTCATTCAAACCCATCACAGAACCATAAGTTTTGGTCACATGGTCAAGCATGATGTGTGGAGCTTCAGCAACTGGGGCCCACTCTTTAGTTTCGCCAGTGCCAACTTGAGAAAGGTCAGGAATCACTCACGTGTCACCTCCAGTGAAGAAACTCTAGCCGAGAGAATATAGAGGGATACAGCATTCATTGTAATCAACATCACTAGACTCCAAGATGCAGGATGCTCGTAAGTATGGTTCAATCCAAGCATCCATTGCCCTACGTGAGCCAAATTGTCATATGGTGAAATTAGGTATATTGCACTACTATCAAACAATGCCCATATCAAGAATGCGACCATTTTTGTTCCCAATATCAATCCAATGAAGGCTACCGCTGGGAAAAATTTACCCGAACTAACTGATGAAAGGGCAAGGCCAATACTGGTATATGTGAATACAAGAAGAGTACCCGCAGCAAACGCCCCAAGAAACAATAATCCCGTGTCCATGACGTAGGACCACCCTTCACCACCGACTAGAATAGCACCAAGGTAGTAAGCAGCTAGAGTAAACAATACAAC
>CAXEOD010000084.1:0-8483 GCA_963997805.1 uncultured Candidatus Poseidoniales archaeon | reverse complement strand
TTAGCAGGGATTTCAATCATTCTTCTTTTCTTTCCTGCTTGCAAAGCCTGCGAGGGCGATGATAGCCAAAGTTGCCATCATCGTAAATCCAGGAGTTTGACCATCGTTAGGGTCGGAATCTGCTGCTGGTGGGGCGACACCATCAAGGGTCACAACAACCTTGTTCCACTGGTCATCCGAACCTGCTGAGCCATCACCATTTACTGCATTTCCATGCGCAGTGAAAGTGATATCTGTTGTATTATCTGTTGGCGCAGTCCAATTGACTTGCCAAGTGCGTTGGTCATTGCCAAATTCTGTGTGAGTCATTTCCCCATCCATAAGTTGTGAGGTATTATCGAAAGGTGATAGCGTTCCTGCGCTCGCATGTAAGTTGAATCCACCATGGTTTTCACCTCCTGCCTCTGGCCCTCCAGTAATGGTTATTGTAAAGGTAAAACTCTCTCCTGAAGAGTAATTATTTGGCACCCCATCAAGGGTAACTATCACTCCTTCTGTAGCACTTCCTGAGTGACAGGTACAACCAAATTGCACATTGCTAATTCCAGTTGGCCTTGCACTCACTTGAGTAATACTTGAGCCGATTAAGAGGAGAAGTCCTAGTATGGCAATAATTGAAGATTTATTCATATTTTTCATTGATTTCACATCGCCAGCAAGTTGCTGATGTGGGTTGCAGGTGTCTAACATTTATCAAAATATGCGGTTTAAGTCATATTTTCTCTTTAATTTATGACAGATTTATGACAATGCGTAAATCTTGCAAGAACAAATCCACAGGGATCTCTGCATCAGACCAGACAACTCTTGGGCGCCCTTCTGAATCAATGATGTAAGTTGGTTGAGTATGGCTGAATCCATACCCCTCTTCGGAATCATCATCAAAGTTAATTGGTCCAACTCCATAGGTCTCAAGCACAGGAAGAACTGCATCTTGGTGACCAGTCAGGTGGGGCCAGTCGTACCCTCTATCTGTGGTCCAATTTCTCAATTGTGAAGGTGAGTCGTGCCATGGGTCAATGGTCACGGAAACTAGGGAAACATTCTCCCTCTCTGAGGTATTGAGCGATTTGTAAACCATGTCTAGTGAGGCTGATATTACTGGACAGGTATTGTAGCAACGTGTGTATGTGAAAGCTAAAATCACTGTTTTTCCGCGTTGCTCCTCCAAAGACCACAGGTTTTCGTCCATTGATTCAAGAGTGAAAAGTGGGGCATATTCAGTACCTAACCACTTGGTTCCATGAAATGTTGATTCTTCAACAGTGGGCTCACCGATGCATCCAGATAGTGATACTAGCAAGAGCAGTAAAGCGGATAGAATCGCTTTTGGGATTCGCATTTTGCCACACTTCCGGTTTGATTTCTGTTCCGCTTCTGACATATCAGTTGTATTGGGAGCAGGCCTTGCAGTAGTCTGCACCGTAAGACGGGATATGGTAGACTTCCATTGCTCCACAATGTTTGCAGGCATTTCCGGTTGATACCATTTCTCCTGTTTGGCCGCCACTCTCAGCACTGGCAGCAGGTGCTGGGGCAGGTGTCGATAGTTCTGCTTGAGCTTGAGCGAGAGAAGGAATTGCTGGCATCTGGGAACCATCTTTCTTGCCTCCAGTTAACGCTAGTACAGCAATTCCAATTAACAGCAGAACGATGACTGCAGCAATCGCACCAATCACAGCAGTGCTAAGACCTCCACTTCCTGGTTCTAAGGTATCATCCGTGTTGCCTGTTCCGTCACCAGTGTCGTTTCCGGTGCCATCATTTCCATCAGTAGTATCCTCGCCTAATCCAGGGAAGTCAAGCGCATACAATGGGTCGGTTCCATTTGCGATTTCATCAGCATCTGAATATCCGTCACCATCATCATCATCATCAATATCGTTGGCAATTCCATCATCATCGAAATCGGGACAGCCAACTAGTTCCCCTGTTGAAGTTCCTGATTCATTCGGGCAGTCATCTCCATTGGTTCCGTCAGGATTGTCTCCGTATCCATCACCATCAGAATCAGTATGTTGGCTAGCATCATTAGGCATGAAGTCGGCTTTGTCATTGACTCCGTCCTCATCGTTGTCCCGTTGACTAGCGCTACAGCCATTCAAATCTACAGATTCTCCCGGTGGAGTATCAGCACATTGGTCAGTATTATCATTCACTCCATCTGCATCGGAGTCACGTTGTGCATCAGAGCATCCAGTATTGTCCACTGTTTCTAGGTCAATGGTGTTCGGACACAAGTCTTGAGCATCATTTGTCCCATCTTCATCAGAGTCCTTTTGGCTCGGTGAGCAACCGTCAGAATCTGCCAAGTGTCTTTCATGACCCGGTGTGTTGGGGCATAAGTCAACAGCATTTGAGGCGCCATCAAAATCATCATCTCGTTGTTCCTCAGAACAGCCCCACATATCAACTTCCTCGGCACCATAAGGTGTGTCTGCACATTGGTCATCATCATTGTCAACAAAGTCGTGGTCAGCCTCCCATGCAAACCTCTTGACCTCGCGTAATTGTCCAGATTCGCCATTACTGTGGTACCACACATTTTCCCAGCCATTTTCATCGGCTATAATTTTTGGATATGTACCTCCATTTCCATTATCAAGGAGGGTAAGAGTCTCCCAACCGGTGGGTGTAGGTGATGCAATTTGTAGCGCTTGGTAGCCACTGTTATACCAAACAGAATGAATTAATCCAGCCGTATCTATGTCAACTGAAAGGTATGAAATTCCGTCGTCAGTATTTTGGTGTAAAATGTTGTATGCAAATGCTGAACCATTCCATTCAGCAACTTGTACTGTGCACTCTTGAGGTGCATCACAAGTGGTGTCAGACGAGGTGTCCGTGCCGCGGAAAAAGTTGATCAGAAGTCTACCATCATCAGATACAGTGGTGTCAAGACGGTATGAATTCACCATTCCACTGGTAGTTACATTATGAATATCCCATCCACCACTTCCATCTTCTATTGCTAAGCGTATCATTTGTGGATTTGAAGAATAATAACTCACATGAGCCACATCGTTTAGGAAATTGACTTGAGCAAACGTTCCGTTAACTTGCACGACCTCCTCACTCCAAACTCCAGGCGAGGTTTCTCTGGCTAATTTTAGGGAAGAGTATGTATCGGTGTTGTCAGTATAAGACACTACTCGGTTTCCCTGTGAATCAATTGCTAAGTCAGTATACCAACCGGTTGAATTGTCTTCGGCGATTGTGGTGACGGACCAACTTGTGCCGGTTTTAGTGGCAATTTTCGCTGCGGTTTGTTTTACACCGCCAAAACTGTTTATTTCTGTTTTAGCGTGGAAGGCTATGCTTTCAGTACCATCTGGTGCGATTTCTATGCTAGCGTAACGCCCAGTTTCGCCACCTTGGTCGACCCACTCTTCATTGCCCCAAGTACCATCTGAGTTTTGTTTACGGTAAGCTAGGTTACAATCATCTGTGTTGTTAGCCACAACTTTGTCACAATCTATACCGGAATCATCAGACATTCCTCTGTAGTGTGCAAGACGCAGAAGTCCATCAGCTCCTTTGACTACATCCACATACTGCGAGTCGGAGCCTGAAGAGGTCAAAATCTGCTGCTCGTAGTGACATCCCGTATTGTCAATTACTTTGTTTAGAGGCGTGTTCATGCATCGGTCTTGTGCATCGGCTAATCCATCTCCATCGGCATCAGGTGCCGGTGTGGCAATAATCAAGTCAGAATCGTCAAAATTATGGTATGAGAAAATTTCCTCAGCGTTGCTGTTTAAGGAGATGTCAGCGTAGGCTCCAACTGAGCCAATAGTGTCTATTTTCACAGTTTCCCATGTGGTTCCACTGCCGCGCATTAGCACGAGATCGTCGTTGGTGAAATCTTGGTAAACGATGTGTAAGTCACCGGTATCATCTGATTCAACTCTAATGTATTCTCCCAGATTATTGCTGTTATTTGCAATCAATGAGTGGCTCCATCCACTTCCAGTATTGACTGCTAAGCGGACACTATCCCAGCCAGACAAATTTTGGTATGCAATATTTTCATTTCCGTTATCATCAATTTCTAATTGTAACCACCATGCTGGCCAATAATTACTACCACTTTCGTTAATATGGATATCAGTTATGCTCCAACCTGCTCCATCAAATGCAGCATATCTCAAGGATCTAACATACCATGCTTCAATTATTGTTCCAGTAACAGGATCGCTGATACTGTTGACAATTGAACAAGTATAGGCCACACGTGGCCTGCCATTAGCACCGATTTGAAGGCTACTAAACTGGCCCGCGTCGGTCCAATCATCATAATTTGCACTATCTTCACCAAATCCATCATCAATAACCCCGTAAGCCCATGATGAGTCACTGCTATCCCAATTTGCGAATGATAAGATATACTCACCCACGCTTTGGTCAACGACATAGAATGAAAACCATTCAGAATCACTATCATCTATTGCGAAACCAATTCTCCCCTCTCCGGAGTATGGATTGCCGTCACCAGTGTTCTCTCCTGGTGCTACTGTATAGGTGCTCCAATACGTTCCTTCAAAGCGCGAAATTCGTAGAACTCCATTGGTGATATCAAAGGATGCAATTCTAGGGTCACCGTTGGAATCGATTGCTATTTCAGAGTATTTTCCAATATCACCAAAGGTGTAGACATCATTTACTTCCCAAGACCATCCGGTCCACTTTGCAACTTTTAGATCACGGCCTGCTGCTGAGTAAAATGAAACCCAAATGGTTCCATCATCAGTAATTGCCGAGGATGTCCATTGGCCAGTGTCGCCATCAGAATCAGCGATTTCTTTGAGCCATGAAGTAGCACCAGAACGAGCCCCTGCTGGCCAAAATTCAGCTTCTTCTGGTAAGTCAATTTCCACCGAAGAATCAGATACTTCATGTGGCGAAAAAGCCACTATCAACATAGGAGATAATGAGGTGAAAATTAGAACCAATAACATGGTGGTTGGGGCGGCTAGTGTCTTGCGGCTCATATGTATCACTCTCCGGAGGAGAGCGATATGGATTAAGTGATGCCCTCTCGGGTACTTGCTATTTTATATGTCAAAGTAACCCAAAATAGCAGTATATTTGTCTCATTTTTATCCTATATTTTTGGCATATAAATTTGTCTTTATCCACTCTTAATAACATTCTATTTTGGTTAAGCAAGAAACACGTTTATGAGAATAAAGGAAAAGCCTCATTGCCTTTGGCTGATTGTCATCACATAATGTCGGAGCCGGAACCATCTTCAAAAGATGCTTATCCACTTCCTGATGACCTAGATGCGGATAATGATGGCATCATTACTGCCGATGAATTAGTTTCACATTTTGACTCCGACCAAGATGGCGAAGTATCAGTTGATGATTACATTGAAGTTTCAAAACACGATAAAACCGACAAGAATCTTGACCGCATCAAAGCCCGGCGTAGTGGGAAAAAAGGTTTTTTTCGTGGCCCTGAGAGCATAACTTTTCTCGGCGGCATAATTTATGGAGTAGTATTTTTCAGCATCATGTCTGCTCTTTCATCTGGCTTTTTATCTTCAAGTGTCAACAATTCAGTATGGCTTGACCAGGAAATATCCGACACGTTTCTTGACCCCGCAGGTGAGGAGTGCTTAGACAGTTCTGGCGTAGTTTGGATTAACATTTGGATTGATAATGATGCCAAAAAAATAAGAATGCGTGTTAATAATGCTCAACCATTTGAGGATGATGCCAAGGCATTACGCGTAGAATTGTGGCATAGTGAAATTGGCTTAATCGATGAAAATGAAAAATTAATAGGAAATAATTCGGAAGGCTATTTTGATTTCACCAACACCGATGAGGGGGAATATGATGTAAAAGTCTACTTTCATAATTTGTCCGATATTAATATGACTAATTTAAGTTCGGCGCAAGAAGAATTCAAAATCAAGACAGCCCCGCTTTACACCGATGAATCTGGACCAGCAATCCTTCCAATTGAGATACATATCAAGGAACCTACTTTCTTGCCATGGGACAATGAAGAGGTAAAAGAGGCACAAGTGACTGAAAAAGGCCAGCGTGTTTGCCTCACCTATCGTCAATTAGGTGGGTGGAGTTGGGCTCTGATGGGAGCTGAATGGGCAGGTGGTCGTGAAACAGCAATGCTCACAGGTGGTTCTGCAGGTGTTCCAGCATGGTGGATGGCTTTTATTTCCCTCTCAATGAGTATCTTTTTCTTATGTGTACAATACCCACTAATGTATCGTTTTTATCACAAGGATATTGACGATATTCTATCTGAAGAAGAGATTAAAAGAGTTGTTCAGCGAGCTCTTGAAAGATGCGAAAAACAGATTCATCTAGAAATAGACTGGGACGGGTTCGGTGTGCGAGCGCGTTCTCTATCGATTGATGTATTGGTGCCATACCGTACCACTCAATCATCGGTAATTGAGCGTAGTCAAATTTATTCTGAAATGCTGAAAGTGGTACTTGATGATTTCAAATTATATGGTGAAATCACCCCACTCCAATTGAAGTCGCAGCCTCTTGATGACCATCGTGGAGCCTTTGACACACTTTCTCATGGTTTACAAGATATTGAACTCCCTGAGTTGAATGCTGATCGTATTGGATTGGTTCAAGATTACACTGATTTTTTCAGTGGTATCCACGACACTGCTGCCCTTGAGCAGCGGGTTGAAGATTGCGTTAAGGATTTCTTCGTTTTGAATAAGAAAATTATCAAAGTGGGGTATTGGGTTGGGGTGGATGAACAACGAATTGCCCTACGTGTAATTTACAAACCAAAAATGTGGGCTGCTACCTTCAGGTTTGGTCAAACATACATTGACATTGAGCATGAAATGAAAGAGCATCTCTTAAGCACTCTAGATGAACATTTAGGGGATAGGGACATAATCATATCATGCCGAAACGAGGTGGCTACCCTTGCAGATCGCACAGGCGCGGGAAGAACAGAGAGTGGCGAAGGTGAGCACCAGGGACAGGCTTTCGTAGCACGTCAAGATGGGCTAGCGGGTACTATTTTGCAAAGTCAGTTCATGGGAGATATTCTATCATCCGTAGAATATGTTGCTCAGGAGAATCGTGCGAAGATTGACCGATGGGGTTTCTTTGGCTTAATCGTCTTTGTTTGGATTCCATTCATGGCATCAGGTGTTCTTGTTGGGGCAATGATGGGCCTTGTTGCTAGGATGCCATTCCTCAGAGTTCTTACTGCTTGTTTCATTGGTGGTGCAGCTGCTTCCATAACTTGGGCATATACTGCTGAAAGCATAATTGAAGTGTTACATGCTCTGAATGCAGAATTGTTTATTCCAATAATTATAATTGTGATTTTTATTGCCGCTGTTATGCATATTCGCACTAACAAGAAGAGGAGAAAAGAAAAATTATTCAAAGATTCAGGGGCATTCTTTTCTGGCGAAATCTTGGATTAAACCACTATTTTAGGGGTGGATTTCATGGGCTGTGCCCTACTTTGCGTCAAATATGGTATGGTGGCAGTTGGCAACAAGATGGTTGATTTCCGGTGGCTTGGTAGTTGGTGCAAGTGAGATAGGAAAGCGAAATGAGTTGATTGGTGCTTTACTTGTGTCAATCCCCTTAGTCTCAATTTTAGCAATTATTTGGCTTTATCGTGATACATCAGACACTGAACAGGTCGCCGATTTTACCACAGGTATTCTTTGGTTAGTCATACCATCTCTAGTATTATTCGTAACACTCCCTGTTTTCTTAGGTCGAGGCATGGAGTTCTGGCCTTCACTGGGGCTTGCTTGTGGATTAACGATTATCGCATACTACATCGGACTTCAACTAGCAACAAGATATGCGGGGATATCTTGAGAATTACTGAGAGAGGTCCTTGACTTTCTCTACAAGGTCCATCTTCCTTATCCGCCACATGCCAATAGGTGTGAGTGCAATTGAGATTGCAGTAACGATTCCAACTAAAAGTAAGACCGGAAGAATTTGAGGTTCTACAGAGAAGAAAAAGGCCCATTGAACCATGGAGCCAATCATAGCAACCGTGCCAAAGTATGCAAAGATTGCACCAAGAATTCCACCAATAATGCCTATCCCCAAATGTTCCCAAAACATCATCGTTCCTAATTTGTTTATAGGAGCGCCCAGTACCCTTAGTGTTGCCAATTCAGTATCTCTTTCTGAGAGATTCATAAGCAAGGTGTTGAATAATACAGCAACTGCAATAATGATTCCAAGCGCTTCAATCGCAATAAGCATTTTTTGTTGCTTTTCTAATAGAGTTTCAAATGATTTAATCATATCATTTTTGATTACAAGTCCCACAGTAACCTCAGCAAGCCCTTCAGTACTACCATTTTCAGGCAGCTGTAAAAGTACCGATGTAGTCTCAATTCCAACTAACTCTGCTAAATCGGCGCGATGGAAGTATATTGTTCGAGCAACTTCACCTTTGGTCACACCTGTGATTTCAACTTCAACTGCTGTTGCCCC
>CAXEOD010000083.1:0-8520 GCA_963997805.1 uncultured Candidatus Poseidoniales archaeon | reverse complement strand
TCCAGAATTATGCGTTGAACCGTTTACAGGAGATGCTACGTTAATTGTTGGCGGATTTGTGTTTAATTTGATGGTTTTCGTTACAATGGGGCTGTAATCAACTCCATCATAAGCCCTGAAGTCAAAGGTATAATCGCCTTCAGGTTGGTCAGCCATATCATACTCAAAGTACCAGTTTTTGAATGGGCGATTATTACGAGTGACTTCACCATTTGAACCACTGTTATCAACACCATAACGTACATCAACCCATGAACTTGAATCAGGTGTCTTGACTTCAATTCTCTGAACTACACCCTGCTGTTCCCATTGAGCTTGCTCAGCAGAACCAAATACACCTGTCCCAATATTTCCATCCCAAGCATATCCAGTAAAGTTGATGTTACGGATAAACGAGTGCCCATCACTTTGGGTAACAACCACTGATGGCTTTAGATTAGTCATTGCAAGAGTGTCCTCATAAGTTCCTGTGAGATTAAATGATGACTTATGGTATCCTTTACCAAACTTGTACGCAGTCACGAAGTATTTTGATAATTCTCTCGTACCTGCGCCAGCATTGCAATCAGGGTCATCTAAATCGTACAATAAGTCTCCATCATTATCAATTCCGTCAGCACAAGAATCTTCGCCAACATCATCAGCAAAACCATCCGGATTATTTCCATTTCCTCTTATATCAAGATGGAAATCTGATGGCAATGCAACCCAAGGAGCAAATCCTTGTGTATCTGTTTGCATATTGTAAAGATCATTACCATGAGCATCCTCTAGCAGAATTGTTGCACCTGGTACCCTTACGCCACCAACAGTAGCCCTGATACGAACTAAAGCCGCCTCTCGAACTTGTACTGACCACACACTTGGAGAAGCCCCAATTTCTATTTTATTAAGGGATAATCCAGACATATTTGCAAATGTGAAAACTGTAGAATTGTTAACCGCTTGTAACGACAGAGGGAAACCTACAGGAGGAATTGATGCGGTAGGTGGGAGAATCACTTGGTTATCCCAATTATTGCCCTGGAAAGCCTCTCCTTTGTCCCAAACCAACTGAATTGGCATACTTGAATTGGCACCAGTAATTGAGGGAATTGTCTCTGACTGAACAGTTACAGAACTCTTGGTGATGTTGTAAACAATATCTGAAACACCGAGCCATTGATTTCCAGAGAAGAATGCCAGTGAAGCGTATGTATGATCATGGTCAACAATTTTTGCACCTTGTCCGCCAACTGTAAATTGATTATCTTGTACATCAATAAGTGAACCAATTGCACGAATTGCGTCGCCTGAAACTCCTGTCACGGTATTTCTCTTGATAGTTGCACTAGCACGGAAAATATGGAAAGCAGGGCAGGGAAAATCTTCTTCGTCCCAAACAGTATCTGATGAACATGAACCTGAAACATTGTTTATGACATTGTCATTGATAGTTGCTCTAGCAGGAGCAGGTCCAGTGACTGACCAACCGGAGTCTTGAAAATGGTATTCACCAACAATTACTGGTTCACGATTAATTTCCAGGAAGGTATTATTGTCAATGATCATGTCAAAGTAACCAACACCCCAAATTCCGTTATATCCGGTAATGGGTCCAATAATGTTGTTTGTGATTCGAACCTGGGTAACAACACCTGCTGCACCAGAAGATGAAACCACTTGAATTCCAGAACCTTCTTCTGCACCACTCATCACATTTCCTTCAACATGAGCATATGCAGCATCGTAAACAGTTAATGGCGAATTGTCACCAGTAGTAATTGTGTTACTAGTGACCTCGACTTTGTAGTCTGTGTTTGAGATAGACCTACGACCATTGATATCAATCCCAGTACAATCAGTCTGTACAGTATTCCCATGAATTATACCTGCTGAATCAGTATACCTGTACCCATAATCACCACTTGCCACGACACCATGGTCAATGTTAGTGAATGACTTCTGAGCCCAAAGAACGTGACGTCCATTGTCCTCTGAAGAACAACCATTCTCAGTACCAGTAAAAACAGGGCTTAGGAAACGCACTGGACCACTAGGGCTTCCCGCACCATAAGTTTGCACTGCATTCCCTGCTAGGCTTGAAATAACCTCGTCTGAACCTACTTCAAAAGACCCACCATTGAATGTTGGGGCTGCTAAATCAAGAACTAGAACACTGGAGGTATTGACACTGTCAAAAGCCATCTCAGTAAGTGTTGGACTTGCACCATCAAGAATAAATGCAGCCCATCTAATCTCGCCCAAATCAGCTACATATCGTGGCATACCATACGCATTCTCGACTGTTACGTGATTGAAACTGGTTTCAGAGATATCAATTGTGTCACGTACTAGAATTCCTTCAAAGCACGAAGGATCTGCATTCCACAATGGCTGACCGCTTGCTGGGTTCATCATTTTGTAACAACGCCCAGTTGCTGATTCGTTGGCAGGTGTCCCCCATCTGAAGGTAACTCTGCTGGAATTACTACCCATTCCGTTAGCACCACAGGATGTATCTGCTGCGCACAGGTTTCCTTTCACATCCAAGTAAGTTCCATTCAGAAATGTTATTGTGGTTCCCGGCTGAATAATCAATTTAGCACCCGGTGCAATCTCAACATCACCTGTCAGAGTGTGTCCACCCTGCCAAATTTCAGTTCCCGTAATCGTACCACTTGTAGTTTCATTACTTGCTACTACAGTGGGTGTCAAAGTGACTAATGCAGTCATCGTACTAATCACGAATAAAGCAACTAGCAGAAGACTTGTGGTTCGGTTATTCATTTCCATAACATCAAATCCTTGGTTAAAACAGCCGAGAACGCTCTTCAGTTATAATAAAACGCCTTACTGCAATTGCAATAATATCAAATACATAATTAAAGTATCATGGAATAAACAAAGGTTTACGGCTCTTTTGTATCAAAACACGATAAAAGTATCAAATAAATGGTTGGTTTTTCAGCCTTATTATTCTCAAAGTCTAGCCCCTACAGCGTCTGACCAACTATCAGCATTGAGCGACCCATACCCGTATCTCAAATGATGGTCACCTTGTTGCTGGAAAACACCCGCCTCAGACGATTCTGCTAGTGCGGCCTTCACTAATTGGATAGGTGTGCGGTCTCCTTGATGTGTAGGGCTGAGCCCAGGATTACCATTGTATCTCTCAAGTATTAACGCAAGGGCGCCTGTAACGAACACCGTTGAATCACTTGTACCATCACTTCTTGACCATGTTGCCCCAGTTCTTTCTGAAACATAGGTTGAGTGGATTTCAACTCCAGGGGCAACTACCTCTGGTTTCTGATTTGGCCAAATTCTAGTTTCACCTGAGGCATTAGTTGGTGATCCTGAACTTGAAAACTGCCAAAGTGAATTATTACGGTGAACTGCACCCACGGCTATGACCCCATCAACATTAGCAGGCACGGTAACATCGGGGTAATCTTGACCAGCTCCTCCGTGATTCCCAGCAGCCGCTACAACAAATATTCCATTATCAAGCGCATCGCTGACCGCTCCTTCTGTTCTACCTCCAAATGTAGATACAAGATCAGGTTTCCCACCGAGGCTCAAACTGATGATGTCTGCGCCCATCGTAGTCCAGCACCATTCAATCGCATCCGCAACAGCAACCTCTGAGCCTGAGCCACCATCCGCACCAAGTGCGGCAGCAACAATCAGTTGCACATTTGGAGCCGCACCGATGAATGAACCATTGGCAACGAGAATTCCGGCCATCATTGTGCCATGAGATTGTGTCAAATCATTGTCATGAGGGTTACCTTCAGTATCATGGATGAAGTCTTTGAATCCAACAATATTGACGCCTACTAAATCGGGATGTGTTGTATCTATTCCTGTATCAACAATGCAAACACGTACACCCTTTCCACTATACCCATCAGCGTTAAGGGAGCGAATTCCTGAATTCTCATAAGCCCATTCTGATTCTGGAATAAACTCATCTAGATATCCTATTAATGAACTATAACTGATTAACATAGCTGCAATCAAACCTACTACCATCCACAACCCCCAGGGCAGGTTGAAAGGTAGTTTCGTTGGTTTTACCGCATCCGCCTCCTTCCAAGCCTGCGGGTCCATATCACGGGGCATACCATACGCTTCTGCTGGGTATCCAGGTGCACCAGGGTCAATTGTGGAAAGCATCCGCGGGTCTTCTGGTTCAGGCAGATATTCAACTCCCTCCAAACCCGGTATCACAGTCTCACCTATGCTCCGGTCAATGGGGTGCTAAATGCACTCTTCGGCGTTTGGGGCTACTTGCTCACGGTTCTGCAACCGGTCAAACCTCATACTTCATCAGAAAGGCATCTGACCGCTGATGGAATCACGCATTCTTCGGAATCCGAAGAATCCAAGTACGAAAGCCGCAATGATTAGCAGTGGAACCCAAATATTGACTGACTCAGGTGGTGGCGTAGCAACCTTCAACGATCTTGTGATACTTTCATCAGAATCTTCATCTAAATCAAGGCCGAACTCACTCTGTAGAGTAAATACGAAATTCTGCTTACCGATTCCGATACCATCTAAATTGATGAAGAGGATGTATTCAACCGAACTATCAGCAGGAATATCCTGTGATTCTGAAAGGATGAAAATGCCATCATATCCTTCAATTGAAATATTTACTCGTATGTTTTGAGCGCCGACAAGACCATTATTTTCAACTGATACAATCATTTTATTGCTTTTATCCTTAACAGCATCTTCACCATTAAATGTTCCAGTATTCTCAATGATGAAATTCAGAATTGGCTTTGCAGCCTTAACCTGTATTTCAATCGGGTCATAAGCTGTCCCATCAGAACTATTGACATTCAAAGTAAGTGGGAACGGTGTTGTATCAGCATCAGCAGGTGCAAAGATAGTGAACGAGTATATTCGCTCTTCTCCATAGGCCCAAGGTGATTCACTAGGTCCTGTGGCACTCCATCCTTCTGGCAACCATGTGGTGTCAATTTCAAACCCAAGTATGTCTTGGCCATTACCTGTATTCTGTAGCACGAATTCAATACGCTTCTCTTCACCAGGGAATACCCCAATTGTATCTTCAGGTGATGATACGACCTCTATTGAGTAGATCTGAGGGATGTGAATTGTCAGGACATATTCGCTGAATGTACCTGTTGAATGGGTCGTTCGAAGTTTGATGATGTGTCCGCTAGCAATTGACTGTGCGTTCTCTACATCGGCTGTTGTGATACGCATGCGAATAGATGTCAAATTATCACCATCCAAACCTAGGATAACAGGTGTTGACTCACTCCAAATTTCTGTACCATTCTCGTCTGTTCCGTTATAGAATTCAATATTCCAGTAATCTGCATCTTCTGCGTCAAAGACTGTGCCGACTGTATACTCATCAAAGGCTTCATTGCCGTTGTAAGTTAAGTTTACACTGAACTCTATCACTTGATAATCAGTAGCATTCTCATACAATGCGTTAACTTCGTCGTAATCATCTTCTGTTTGTTCGGCGCCACTAATTGATGTGATATTGAAATCAATTGAATGTTCAAGGATGCGATTGTAATTGAGGGTCGCTGCAGGTGCTTCTTGTTGAGCAGAAATAGAACTAGTCAAGCCTGTTCGGTAAACCATTGTCATTTCTCGCTCATTGGTCTCAAATACGCTATCAATGTAAAGGTCTCCACCAGGTAACAAGAAGTTGATTTGACCATTTGAGTCAACTGTTTCGTTCCAACTGATAACTCCAAGGATTGTCACCTTTATTTCTGGTGAACCAATTATTTCTGCACCAGCAACATTAGTCTCACTCAAATCATGGCTAATACCATCAAAGTCAATCCAATTTGTGCTGAGGACAAGAGTGCCTCCTTGGATCATAGTCAAGTTCATTTGTGCCCCATCATGGACATCAGCCTCAACAATTGTGATCCCGACAATTCCTTCATCAACAACCTTTGCAGAAAGTACCCAATCACCTGGTTCAACATCGGCAGTCCACTCACCATCCCAAGAGCCATCGTTAGCCATCACCTTGGTAGGTGTACGAGAATCTCTCTCAATTCCGGAAGCTGGCATTAAAATTAGAATAACATCATCTGAGAACTCATCCCAAACTTCCATTTGAACATAATCGACAATCCCAGAAATTGTCACATTACCTGCTGTTAACTCAAGATCTGTAGAGTTAGAAACTGTAGATACTTGTGCAACAATTGACACTGAAGAGAACCCAAGTTGTGATGCCTCAATAGAGTAATTGTTCTGCGATGGGACAAATAATGCCCATGTGCCGTAAGCAGAACTAGTCAAATTAACAGGTGCATCAAGGCCGCCTCCTGAGACGGTGATATTTGCACCTTCAACACCTTCGTTGAAATCGTACTCGTCATCAGAATCCAAATCCCAGAACAGGTTCCCCCCAAGGGTTACCCAATGCTCCACAGAGAAGTTAATGTCCGACACATTTTGGCCAGCAGACAAAGTTGCTAGTTGTTGATCCTCCAACACCCACCTATCCATTGATTCGGTGCGGTTTAATGATACAACCCAGTTACCAGGGAACAGGTAACCGACCATATCTCCCTGGTCATTTGTAAACGGTAATACTACCTCACCATATCCATCTGAACTGTTTGCAATCAGTGAGAAACCAGTTAATGGATCTCCACTATCACCTTCAGATAGATGGATTGCTACTTCAGCAGATTCTAATGAGCGCCATGTCAAACCTATTCGTGATGATGTTTCATTCGCAGTAAATGCGTCTCTGAATTGTTCGTAGGTGTCCGCAACCAAAGTTCGGTCAACTATCACTACCCAATCACCTTCCGGAATATAATCTGAAATTGTGCCGTTTTCATCTGCAGTTATTTGGAATGTTTCATCGGAATCAACCGAATTAAAGACAACTGTTCTATTGTCTAGAATACCACCGGATTGATTGGTTAGAGTTGCTTCTAACTTCCACAACGGTTCAAGGATTAACTCTGCATACTCTGTTGTGGTGTTGTCTAATCCTAATTCAAGGATTAGTTCATTGTCAATCAGAACTGTATCAAAGTCAGACCCGTTTTCCTTGTCTTGGGCATCAATTGCGATTGTGTAGACACCTGGGTGCAGTGAAGTAAGGACATGACCATTTGACATCTCTTCTGCAGTGATGTTCAGTCTCGTACCAACTCCACCTCCAGAAACCGGCACGAATGCGAAATTAATATCCACAAAAGTACCATTACTACTGTTCCCATCAAGTGAATGGTCCAAGAATGCTGAGATATCCACTGTGACGTTATCTGGCATTGCTATCAACTCTACATGGGAAAGTTGCTCAATGTTTGAATCAGATACTTCCAATTGTATTTCATCAACATTTAGTCTCTCATCCGAGACATCTAAGGTCCAATTACCATTCATCAACTTCTGTGAAAAACGCCCAGTTTCAGGGTCAATATCAAAGTACCAATGTACTCCTCTATCAACCTGATATCCGTGCAATTGTACTTCGGCAAATCCTGGGACATTTGGTGAATAGGCAGTTTGATTCTCAAATAAGTAAAGTATACCCTCTACCCCCAACCCTCCCTCTAAACGAAGAATTACTGGTGAAACATCATCTGTCACCATAAAGTTGGTACCATTTGACATTTGATTGGCAATTGATGATGTTGTCATATTTACATCTATACCTTCAGGCAAGAATACTGAGAAATTACCTGCTTCGGCACCATAACTAGTTTGGACTGAAGTTGTAATGCCACCCCATTGGAACTTAACCTCAATGTTTGGAACTCCTTCTTCTGGTGCCTCCTCTTTTCCTGTTTCAACAAGAATTTGTCCGGTAACATTGATGCTTCTCCTTAGTACCCAACTAACGCCAGTGATATCCTCTGTTATCTCAAATTCTTCCCATAGCATCAATTCACCATCTGAAGATGTGTTAGCTACCCACTCGCCTTCCGGTAATTCAACACGATAAGTACCAGATTCATTATCATAAATTGACTCTATATATTCATCATCGTCCCTGAACAACATACTATGGAAATTAATAATTTCATCAGTAATTGGTTCAACTGTGCCTCCGCCAAGATCTTTCATTAGTGTGAATTCCATGTCAAAATGCATGGGAACCGCAGCATCATTGCCCGCCATTGTGAAGTTCGTTGGGTCAATTGTAACAGCAATTGACGCCCGACCATCACATAATTGTGCTGTAGCTGGAGTTCTCCAGGGAACACATTCGTTGAATCCATCTCCATCAGCATCCATTACGACCTCGTATGAACCGTCAGGTAACGGTCCATAACCAAATGAACCATTCTCATCAGTATAGATGAGACATGGGGCAAATAGAACCTCAGTGCAAGGCTCAGTAGCCTCTTCATCAATGCTTACTTCTGTTAAGTACAGTTCAGTATTTGCAATTGGGTCTCCATTGAACCAAACTAGTTCACCATCGATCCAAGAACCTGGGAGACGTAATTCAACGCCACTCGTTGCAGTTGTATCAACTTCAAGTGGAGTGCTCAATCT
>CAXEOD010000082.1:0-8531 GCA_963997805.1 uncultured Candidatus Poseidoniales archaeon | reverse complement strand
GGGCTAGTTTTTTGGCGTTCTCACGAGTGATTCGGCGCTTTTTCTCCACAAAACTCACTCCCACTCAGGCCACTCTATGTAGTCAACGATTTCCTCAGAGGTGGCTTTGGGCTTGACTTCTTCGGGAAGAGAAATTGAAACTTTTAGTGATACTGGGCCTTCATCCTCGAGAATATCTGACACCGATTTATCGTCTTCGATGTCTGGAACTTCAACTGATTGTGGAATCTGCTCAAGTAAGGCAATCTCTTCCTCACTGCGTTGAACCTCATTGACTCCACGAATTGGACCTTCAGAGGTCACCTCACCCTCACTAGGTTTTGACCCTTCGAGACTTGAAAGTGCGTATGACATTGCTGCACTGCTTGGGGACATCGCTTCAATTTTCTTTCTCTCCTGCAGTTGAACCATAGCTTGTTGATGTTCGTGATCACGAGCTTTTACCTCTTCACGTGCAAATGCTTCTCTTGTCTCGCGCTCTTGTAATCTACGTTCTTGCTCTGCTTTTGCCTCTCTAGTTGGTCGGTCCCAGCGGCGCCAAAAATAGTAACAAAGAGGGATGGCAACTAGGGCACATAAGATGGCCCACACCGTAACCTCATTCAACTGCATAGCCTGTCGAATCAAGTCATGCTCTTGAATCAGCCGTCCACTTGGTCAATACTCGAGCAATGTGTGGTGGTACGTCTGTAGCAAGAAGACCGGGACCAAACTCAAGAGCAGTTTGTAACCCTGACTCACGCATTACAGCACAAGCCAACCGAGCAGCCGGCCACGGATTCATACCTTGAGCAAGTAAGCCAGCGATCATCCCAGCAAGAAGGTCACCCGTTCCACCTGTAGCCATTCTTGGATGACCCCCTGAACACTCACAATAGCGGCCATCAAGGCCAGTTAATTGGTCAACCGGCCCAGTCCGCACAATAACTCGGCTCTCCCCCGAAACACCCTCCTCTGAGAGCACATCTTCCGGTTTTGTATCCCACAGCCACATCCTCAATTCACGTGCGTGGGGTGTCGCAACGCCAAGCAAATTTTTTGGCCATTTACCTTCATCTAAAGCATAAATCGCGTCTGCGTCAATTACTGTAGGTATTTCTAATTCAGCCAATTTTTCCAACAGTTCCCTAGTTGCGTCTATGGTTTCTTGTTTGCGTCCTAGTCCAGGTCCTATCAATACTGCATCAAACGATTCTTCTGACATTATGTTGATTAAATCCTCTGTTCCTTTCTCACCAAGAATATTCTCGTCAAGAATCTGTTTTGAAATTAGATGGTCGGGCCAAGTTGCTTGGCTAACAGCAAATCTTGGCATTGCAACATGAACCAAGTCACAACCAGTTCTTGCTGCTGCCCTACCTGAAAGAATTGGTGCACCATGGTATGGCCCACCACCAATAATCAATAATTTTCCACGCTGACCTTTGTGGGCGCTAGCAACCAAGGGAGGATAGCGCAGAGCATCACCTGGGCCACAATCTGTAGTTCCTGTGGGAAATGGAAGTGGTGCAACAGTGACCTCACCAACATCTTGTGATCCCATTCCCTGCTTCTCAGCATGGAAAGTCAGGGTTTCATCAGCCGCCAAGAAAATATCTGACCCCAAACCAGATGGAATATCACAGGCAAGAATCAGTGGTGGATTGTTAGGCTTCACCCATTCAATTATCTCACTAATCACTCCACGTGGAGCACCTTCAAGGCCAACTCCTAGGAGACAATCAACTAGTAATTCTGGAGAATTGAACTTAATTTCTTTTGACCAAATTTCGACATTTACACCGGCACCCTTGCATGATTCCCGGAACGAAGAAGACGCATCACTTTTTTGAGAATCATGACTGGCAATTACCCGAACTTGGCCATCCATCTCAGCTAATTGTATCGCTGCGGCAAACCCATCACCACCATTGTTCCCTGGACCACATAATATCAGAATCTCGCCCTTGGGAACCATTTCAGCAGCCTTGCGGGCCAGTGCTTTTCCAGCCGCACCCATCAATGTTGAAACTTTAGCACCAAGTGCTTCGGCGTTGGCGTCAAAGACCTCTACCTCACGCCAATCTAGCAACCAACTCACAGGTTCACCGAATTCCACTCAAACAGTGATGTGACTTGAATGCACCCACTCAAGCGAGTTCAGCATCCATGACTTCGCTGTAGACATCTTCCCAACCTTCAGGTACCTCACCAACCTCAACAATTTGAGGGTCATCGCCACCAGGTAAAGTCTCAATTGATGCTTCAGCACCTTCTGGGACATTGCGAAATAGTGGGGCATCTCGCATTTCCCAATTGCTTCTATCAAACAATCCTGTAATCCAATGCCCTTCACCGAGATAAACAGGTCTACGAGTCAATACATAGTCATTGAAACCGATGAATAGCGCCGCTACCGTTCCCCAAAACAAGAGGATGATTCCAGCCCCATGTGGGTTAGAAGGATTGAATGCAGAATACCACGGGTCAAACGAGGAAATTAGGTCTCCAAAGTATGACACAATGAGAACCGTGAAGAGAATAGGGAAGGCGAAATACATGATGAAATCCCAAGCTCTTGGAACCCATAAATCATTGTCACCAGTGTTAATGAAATCGTCTCTGAATCCGGACATTCCATACTTGAAGAATGATGCCAAACCACCCTCAATTTCGCCATCTTCTATCATACCACGCCATTTGATATAGCCGTATTTCCAAATGCTGAAAGCGATGAATAATCCACTGAACATTAGACCGTAACCCCAAATGTGGTCTTGCACTTCAAGGAATTCAGGGAATGCAACTCCTTCTGAATCCATCTTTATCCAGACAAAAGTGCTTGGAAGTCCAAGAAGGAAAATTGCTGCTGCGGTAAATCCTACTGCCTTGTTGCGCTCAATTCCGTGGTCAACGAAGTTACGTACACAAAGTTCGACTGTTGAAATCATTGAGGTAAGTGCTGCGAAAGATAGACCGAGGAAAAATGCCGTCATCATTACCCATCTGCCACCAGCCCCACCTGGTGCTTGGGCGAAAACTTCTGGTAATGCCAAGAAGGTGATTGCACTGCTGCCACCAGTCACTACCGCAAGTGGGTCAGGTGATGCTGCGAAAATCGCTGAAAGTACTGCCAATCCAGCAATGATTGAGATGCTGTTGTTAGCCAGACCCATGGTTGCAGCATTTAGGACGGTGTCCTCATCCTTACGCATGTATACCGCGTAAGTAATTGCCATACCCATTCCTGCAGAACAAGACCATGCAGATTGGGAAAGACCGTTTATCCATGTCTCGGGTTCAGCTAGAAGGTCCCACTGTACAGTAAACATGAATGTGGCTCCGTCAAGAGAACCATCTGAAAAGTCCATCCACAAAGCCAATGCAAGAGTTGTAAAGAGCATCACGAAAAGCGAGCACATCATCCAGATGTTAACCGATTCAATCGCTTTTGCACCCTTCCAGATTGCCACGATGGTAATTGCAATGACAATGAATTGGAACAATATCACTTGGCTTGGATCATTTAGGAAGGCGTTCCAAACATCAACAGTGTCAACATTTTCTAACCCGTTGGTTGCTCCAAGGGTGAAATATTTGACACACCAACCAGCTACTACCGCGTAGTAAAATCCGATGGCGGTTGAAATCCATGCTGTCCATAACCCCATCCATGCAAACTTTCGCCCAACGAAAATTCGGAAAGCACCAACTGTTCCAGTCCTAGCACGCTTACCAATTGCGAATTCAGCAATCACTAGCGGAATAGACCAAATGAATAGGAAAAATAACCAAGGAATCAAGAAAGTCCCGCCACCATTGGCCCCAACCATTCTTGGGAAACGCCAAATGTTTCCAGTGCCGATCGCCGCTCCAATAGCGGCGAAAATTAAGCCGACGCGACTGCCGAACTGATCACTACTTTTAGCCATGAGAACCACCTCAGTTTTGCGCCTCTTGTTTACCTAAATCAGGCTCTTTCTTGCCACTATCCACCATAATTTTCAAGCATACACCAAGGCCACCCCAAACAGTACTAATTACTACGAAAAAGAGAATTAAAGCCATGAAGGTGTTACCATATGGTGCGCGGTAAGCAATGCTGATCTCTTCATACGTACCTGCAGGTGTTGGATATGAAAATGGGAAAGTTCCCGAACGTGTACCGAGCATAGATTTGTAGTGTAATTTTCCACTAAAATCATCTGGTACCGGTAGATTTGCCACGATAATAGTACCCGTACCATTATCTTTCAGTGTACAGTTGTTTTGAGTTTCCTCAAAACCAGTCATCATCCAATCTGCTTCAACCCACTCCTTGGGGCCGAAATCACTCTGTTGTCGAGTTGGTTTGACTGTCCTCCACATCACATGGGTGTGATTTTGGTCATTGGTGAAGGGGAAATCGGGCGCAATACACATAGTTATTGGAACCCATCCGTTTTCCGGGATGGTCAAATTTTCTGAACTAATCATCCATTGGCTTTTATCAATTTCTTGAATACCAATTTGAGCCCGCTCCCTTGGGTTGTCTGAAATTTTAAGCATGTAGAATGGGATACCAAGATTACGTACGGCGATGTGATCAATATCTTCGGGTCGCTGATGGAATGCAGTACCAATTTCAATTGTGTAACAGTAGGAATCGTGGACACCATAATGCCAATCGCAATAATCACCTGTAGTTGGGTATAGATCGCTGCTTTGCATGTTTTCATAGGTTGTCATTTCAGCCATTTTGTTGCCATGATAGATAAGTTCAGCATGGTCTGGAGTTTCACAACCAGTACAATGGCCCCATGGATACAGAACCAGTTCAGAGTAGGAATGCCATGTTAGAGTGGCTTTGTAATCAGAAGCGCCATCACCATCGTCATCATTCATCTCGGTAAGATCTTGGATGAATCGAGTTTCTGGTTCTGAGTTTCCACCAGCCCAATCTTCATCCACCTTACCATCATTATCATCATCTTCTCCATCAACGTTATCTTCGTTAATCAAGCCATCTCCATCGTTATCACTCGTGTCAAACGGACCAGTGTAAACGTCATTATTTGAAACCCCTGCCTGTTCTTCTTCCGCAGGAGTACAGGTACCTGGAATTAGGGGAATTGTTGCACCCAAAGGCCACCCCCACTCAAATTGGTAATTTCGATTCAAATCAACCCCATCACAATCTTCATCGACTTCTTGAGTTAAATCAGGAAAAGGCTCTGGTCCATTATTTCGTAGATTCTTTCTCCATCCACCAGATGGGCATGATTCCCATGCTGGTTCAGGACAAAACACTTCACGGTCGTAACGATTGCCATCTACATTTAACATAGGTATGAGATAAATTTCACGAGTGTTGACTAAATCTGTAATCTGCTGTTCCGGGAAATCTTCGTCAACACCAAGATCACCTGGCCCACATAATTCGCCATCACCATTTGAATCTTGGAAACTCGGGTCAAGTGAAAGGCAATCGCCATCATCATCAAGTTGACCGTCTCCATCAGAATCACCCCATGTATCTTCATCAATTAATCCGTCACCATCATTATCGATTCCAGCTTTTCCGTAGTAAAAGGCAATTGTTTCAAGGAAGAACATTGGGACTTCGTATGACATCCATTCACGGGCGTGATGGTTACCAACAAGTTGGATATCTGGTATGTTTGCATAATTACCACAATCACCTACGAAGTCATTGCATTCGCCACCATAGACGCCTTCAAGTCCCTCACCGCCTCCTGTGATTTTCATCCATGGAGAGGGGTGAGAATAGTACCATCCCTTGTATGTGTCAGCCGTAGTTTCTTCACCACGAGCATTGGTTCCACCATTCAAACCTTCATGAAATGACATGATGTTATCATTTTGTTCTGCCAATTGCATCATACGGTCACGCATTGTAAAATAATCGTGGAATTCTTTGAATTGGATTTTTTCATTCCCACCCCAAGGATAGAAATTGTTAGCGTAATCTAGGCTCCATATATCCTCTGGTGCCAACCCTTCTGGAGGGTCATCCTGAGTAGCCATACCAATGCTACCGGTTAGGGCTAATGAGTTGAGTAAAAGAAGAGTGATTAGAATTGCCTTAGCGTTGCGCATCGTTGACACCATAGGTGTCCAACCTGCTTTCACTCTTGAAACAACCGCCACCATGTGATGATAATAATTGGGGGTTCTAGCACTATCAAATGACAAATGTGGTGAAATATTCCATCGTTGACTTTTCAAATGATGGACGACCGGCGCACTTCATGGATGCCTTTATCCAACTAGTACCCGGCTGGGATAATCTTGTATTTGGTGTACAAACAGGAGTATTTGCTGCTCTATTGGGGATTTTTATCGTAGGGATGATTGTTCGCCAGTTGACAATGTACATTCTCCCACATATACTGACACGATGGACTAAGAATGTAGACAATATCAACGAGTTTGAACTTAGTGCCCGCTCACCGTTCGGAGCATCTGCGGCAGGATTTGTGTGGTGGAAATTAGTTGAATACTTAGCAGCCGAAGCGGCTGAACCTGGGTCTGTTATCTCGCTACCGTCTACTTACGAATATTGGCTGTCTGCAATTGGGGAAACGACCTTCATGGTTGGCGCAATGCTCGGCCTGATGCATATGGTTGAATTAATTCAATTACTTGTCCTATGGTGGGATGATGATGGTGTTCTTGATGGAACTGAGAAAACACTCATCTCTGCAGTTGAAAGCATATTGCGCTTTGTCATCCTAATGTTCGGTGTTCTTGCAATTGCTAGTGCCTTTAATTTCAATTTAACCACGATTGTAGCCGGACTTGGTGTCGGTGGATTAGCCATTGCTTTTGCTGCGAAAGACACTATTGGTAACCTGTTTGGAGCTGTTACCCTTCTACTTGACCGCCCATTCAAAATGGGCGACTGGATTAAAGTTGGAAATATTGAAGGAGAAGTAATTGAGGTTGGAATTCGCACCACCCTCATCCGTACTAGCGCTGATACAGTAGTTACCCTACCAAACGCATCCCTTGTTCACAAGAACATTGAGAACTTCGGCAAGCGAAGGTGGAGAAGATACCAACCAACCCTATACCTTGACCTAGCAAGTGACTCAAAGGCTGTCGAATCATTCTGCCGCGGAATTGAAGACCTCATCCGTAAGAATCCTAAAACCCAGAAAGAAGATGATTCCTACGCACACGTGTCGGCGATTTCTAAGGATTCAATTCAAATTGGAATCAATCTGTACTGGAATGTCAGCGGTGGTGTTGAAGAAAAACAAGAGAGAGAGAAAATCTTGCTTGATATCATCGGCTTAACTGAGGGACTAGATCTAACTTTCTTTGAACCACGTATCCGTCGCACCGGAGAGTGAAAGATTGCCAAAAATGGTCTTGCTCCGTCACGGACAATCGGTTTGGAACGCGGCTAACAAATTCACCGGTTGGACTGATGTTGACCTATCTGAAATAGGTGAGGGAGAAGCCGAGAGTGCTGGCAAAGAACTCGCCGACATCGCCTTTGATATCGTCTACACCAGTGACCTAAAGCGAGCCCAACGAACTGCTAAAATCGCTATGAGTCACAACACCGCATCAGGAGAAATCCCTACCATTTGTGACTGGCGCCTCAACGAGCGCAACTACGGAGATTTGCAAGGTCTTGACAAGGATGAAACCAGAGCCAAGTTTGGTGCAGAACAGGTCCACATCTGGAGAAGGTCGTACGACATACCTCCACCTGGTGGGGAAAGTCTTGAGACCTGCGCGGAGAGAACCATCCCATGCCTTGAAGAGTTGATTATCCCCGATTTAAAAGCGGGAAAGACGATTTTAGTCGCCGCTCACGGAAACTCTCTACGCTCAATTGTCATGCACATTGAAGGCCTATCAAAAGAGGAAGTTCTCTCTTTAGAAATAGCAACTGGTGTACCACGTTCATACGAATATGACAGCGGAAATTTTACCCGTATCTGATTATAGGTACACTTGAGATCCATCGGCAATACGGAATTCAAAAATAAATTCATTTGGATGAGTGAACTCATAGGTTTCCCGTATAGCATTGAACAAATTACTTCGTGTTGCCTCCTTTAGGGAATTAATCGAAAAACCAACGATAATGAAATGGCGTGTTATCCTTCCACATGAACGAAGATGCCTACGAATTATTGTACCCAAAGAAGCTGATATTAAATCAACATGAATTGCACAAACCGCGTGACATGCACCACCGGGAACTCCGGGGTAGCAATTCATCCCACCACCACTTATTCCAGCCTCTTCAAAAAAGTCAGATGCCATTTCAGGATTATCCAACAAATCGGGATGAGGGGCCCATGCATCTACTAATTCACCACATCCATGGCAAACAATATTGCTCTTCTGAATTATGTGAAATGGTGGTCTTACTCCCCCTGGGCATTCTGGACCGGGTACCAATAATCCGGGATTATTTATTACACCAGCAGTGGTAGGTATTCTATGTTGAAAAGGAATCCAATTTGTCATGGATTACAAGAAAATAATGACCCTACTTAAACGATGCACTTTTCACCATCAGAATCAGT
>CAXEOD010000081.1:0-8596 GCA_963997805.1 uncultured Candidatus Poseidoniales archaeon | reverse complement strand
CGAATTTTGGAGTGGATTCGGTATTTTCCGGTTCAGGTCCGACAAATAGAACTGATGCATTTCGAGAAATTAGGAGTAGTAGCAACAGAAGAAGTAGTAACAAAAGACAGAATGCCCAATATGGTATAAATGACAATATACTACTCTCAACTTTTTTCTCTAGAGCATCACAAATCCCATCTTCATTTTTATCAGATGGGACTGATAATTCGCTTAGAGGGTCAGTTCCACAGGATGTTTCATCAGAATCTGACCATCCATCTCCATCATCATCGGTGTCAGCATTATTTCCATACCCGTCACCATCAGTATCTAACCATTCATAAAAATCTGTAGGGAAAGCATCAGGGCCTGCTAGGCAAATAGGATCAACAGCAGTTGGGCCATCACAAAAGCCGTCGCCATCAGTATCAGCCAACAGTGGGTTAGTGGCAGGCATTGAAGAAGTCTCAATCACATCATCAAGGCCGTCGTTGTCGTCATCCAAATCTTCAATCAATACTGGGTCCGATGTTGAGGTGCCGTTCAGAGTATCCGGCATTCCATCTCCATCTGTATCTAAGTAAGCCGAAGGGTCTGTCGGGAAGGCATCAGGGCCTGCCAGACAAATGGGGCCAACAGCAATGGGGCCATCACAAATCCCATCTCCATCTGTATCAGCCAATAGCGGGTCAGTGGGTGGAAGAGAAGCGGTCTCATTCACATCATCAAGACCATCACCATCATCATCGGGGTCAGCATTGTTTCCAATACCATCTCCATCTGTATCCACCCATTCGGAAGGATCCATCGGGAAGGCATCAGGGCCTGCTAAGCAAATCGGGTCAACAGCAATGGGTCCATCACAAACTCCATCTCCATCTGTATCTGGTAGCAATGGGTCGGTGCCCGTATCGTTTGCACCAACATAGATTCCAGTATTCGTTTCATTGACATCATCAAGACCATCACCATCATCATCAGTGTCAGCATTGTTTCCAATCCCATCTTCATCAGTATCCAACCATTCGGAAGGGTCTGTAGGGAAAGCATCAGGGCCTGCAGTACAGGTCCCATTGATTGCCACGGGCCCATCACAAACTCCATCTCCATCCGTATCGGGTAGGAATGGGTCGGTAGCCGGTAAGGAAGCAGTCTCATTCACATCTTCAAGACCGTCGTTGTCATCATCGGGGTCAAGCTCATCACAGATACCATCCAAGTCATTGTCCAATGGAACTGATACATTGTCCAGCGGGTCACTCAAACAATCTATCTCGATTGTGTCGTTGTAACTATCATTGTCATCATCAGGGTCAGCATTGTTCCCAATTCCATCCCCATCCGTATCAATCCATTCAGTCGGGTCGTTAGGGAATGCGTCAATGATGTCGGGATACCCATCTCCATCTGAGTCTACATTACCTGTTCCACCACCAGAGCCACCACCTGAGCCACTGCCCGAACCGCCGCCCCAGACGCCACTAAAACCGCCTGTAGGGGGTTCATCCCTATGTCCACCACTGGGGGTGAAACCACTAGGAATAGTTACATTCGAAGGTGTGTAAACCCATAATGATCTACCCGAAGCATCTCCATTGGGACAAGCAATGCTAGCTTGCGTAGTACATGAAAGAGCGAATACAACCTCTGTACCCATGTTGATTGTTCCGCCCAAAACGCGCGCCGCAGAACTACTAGTAGTCAGACCTAATTTCCCACTCCACCAGATAGTGTCGTTAGCGGTCTCATAGACAAAGAGAGATATTCCATAATCCGAAACAGGATGTACCGTATCGACGAAACTACGTTCCTTTGCAGTAATTAGCAACTGCGTACCTGTAACCGCAATAATCTCAGGAGAAGATGAGGCTATATTTGTGGAGAATTGATAAAGATTAGCGCGCATCCATGCGGTATTATTTGAAAAATTGTAAATGAATAACTCTCTTCCTTCATTGGTTGAATATGCGGAGAAGATTAGTTGATTACCCATGACTGCGATTTCATCAGGCGTGGAATCGCAACCACTGCAAATGTCAGCAAGAAGCCATACAGAATCGTTTGTAGCTTCATAAGCCCACAATTCCTCACCATTGATACCATCATCAGCAGAGAAATACATGCGAGAACCATCTCGGGTGATGAGGTATCCGGAATACGAATCTCCAGAGCCTGAATTGATGTCAGCAACCTGCCAAAGGGTAGTATTGGTGGTTTCATATGCCCACAATTCGTTACCCGTGGCTCCATCATCGTCAGCCCAGAACATCAAACGGGTTCCTATAATTGCAGAATCCTTGCTTCTAAGTTGATTTAGCCCATTACCGCTTGGATTGATATCCGATACTCGCCAATAGGAATCATTTGTCGTCTCATAAGTCCATAATTCCTTTCCGTTAGTGCCATCATCCGCGACAAATACAATGCTAGTGCCTATTGGTAAAATGTAACTTGGGTTTCCATGTCCAGCACCAGGATTGATATCAGCTACCAACCAAGATGTGCTGTTGGTTGTATTGTACGCCCAAAGTTCATTTCCCGTTGCACTAGATCCCTCTGCTCTGAAATAAAGTGTTGAACCTATAGCTTCAAGGTAAAATGGGGTTGAACCTAGTGTTTCGCTTGGTGGTGTCCAGGAATGGGTTTCAGTGTTAATGTCTTCAACAAGATAAAGAGTATTGTTTGTTATGTTGTAAGCGAACAATTCAATGCCTAAGGTTTGTGTCGTTGTAGAAATGTAAACTCTATTATCAATCGTGGGGCCATATTGCAACCAAGGATTGCTTGGACAATAGTAGTTACTATCTACCGAAGCATTCCATACGGTTAGATTAGAATGAGAATAAATTTTCAAGCAATTACCACCCGCATCTGCGGCAGTGAACAGGAAGGAATCATTGGAGATTGGATACTGGTGAGAAGAACTCATCTCAAATGATGCAGCATTAGCAGTCTGCCATTGAGTTCCATTACCAGTGAAAACAGTTCCTGAACCACTATCAGATTCAAAGATTTCAGATTCAGATTCAAGGTCCGAATTATCAAAAGAATTGAGTACAAAAGTGCTCTGACTAATCAGTATCATCAAGCCTGCAAGGAGGATGGCTTTTCGCTGATTTGCCGAAGGCATAGTGGGTGCAACACGAAAGGAGTTATATTACTTTCAACGGCCGATATTTTCATTTTGATTTTAAGATATTTACCCGAAACCCCATAGATGAGTGGCGCTCATTTGGTGCTGAGTAGCATGGATATAGTCACAAATCTCGCCGATGGCCGCAGTGGTCAAATCGCTTATCTCTCCTCTAGCCCATTTGAGATGCACCACATTCTTTGCAAGATGGAATCAACTCCTCAACACCCTGTGTTCGGGAATTTGATGTTACCCAATGAAACAAGTGAAACTCCCTTTCCATGTGTGGTGAGCTGTCATGGTAGTCGTGGATGGGTTGAGCACCAACATACCCACATGGCCAATTGGTTAGAGGCGGGTTTTGCAGTATTCCGCATCCATAGTTCAGATTCACGGGGTGTGGTTAGCACTGTTGAGAGTCAGATGATGGTAACACACGCAATGATTCTAAGCGATGCCTTTGAAGCACTCAAGTTACTCAATACCCACCCTTTGATTGACTCAAATAGAATTGCAATTTCTGGTTGGAGTCTAGGAGGCACAGCCGCCCTTTATTCTGCGTGGTCACCGATTGCCGAATCTTTAGCACCTAATGGTGAGAGGTTTGTTGCCCACTTACCTCTCTATCCTGCCGCTCATATGCGTCCTGAAGATCAACGGTGGGAAAGTACACCAATCCAGATTTTACACGGAGAAGCCGATGATTATACTCCATTAGTTCTAGTTCATGGCTTAATGGATGTGACAAAGGAAAGTGGCGCAGACATGAGGTTAGAAGTTTATCCCGATTCACACCATGCATTTGATTCGCTTGAAGAAATGACTTGGTTACCCCACGCAATCAAATTAGATGAAAGGACTGTTCAGATTGATGCAGATGGAGAAATGTGGGGTGAGATTGAGGAAGGAATTAGAATCCCTCTCAACGAACCCCTTCAACGTAAAGCCGCCTTTGATGCGGCAAGGAATGTAGGGGCTCATGTTGGTGGCAATGCTGAGGCTCGAAAACGCTCAATGAAAGATACCGTAGAATTCCTTCTCAAAGTTCTATGAACGATTAGATGTGTGGCAAAAACAGGTCACCAGATGGTCATCAACCATGCCAGCTGCTTGCATCATCGCATAGCAAGTAGTGGGTCCGATAAAACTGAATCCCAACTTCTTGAGTGCCTTACTCATCTCTGTACTGATATCTGTGATAGCCGTAATATCATCCATGGTTTTGCGCTGGTTCACAATAGGTTCACCATCAACAAAACCCCATAAAAAGGCGCTGAAAGCATCTTCATCATCACCAAAATGTTCAACGAATGTTTTGGCATTATTAATGGCAGAGCGAATTTTTGCTTGGTTACGGATTATGCCAGCATCACCCATCAATCGTTCTACATCAGCGCCATCAAATACGGCGACCTTAGCAGGGTCAAAGCCCGCAAACGCATTACGATAATTCTCTCGCTTTCTTAGGATAGTTATCCATGAAAGTCCAGATTGAGCACCCTCTAGAATAATTTTCTCAAACAACCTACGCCCATCGTGATTTGGTCGCCCCCATTCTTCGTCATGGTAGGCAAGGTACAGAGGGTCATTGGTAGACCATGGGCATCGTGTTACTTCTGCCATCATGTTAACGGGTTGCGTCTTGGTTTTTGTCATTTCCATCTTTATTGATGAAATTGTAAAATCATCAATTATTGTTGACTACGTCTGATATATTCTGAATAATTACCAGGCCATATTTTGAGAGTTCCATCACCTTTCAATTCCCAAATAGTGTCACAAACTTGGTCCAAAAACCAGCGATCGTGACTAACCGAAATTATCGCGCCATCGTATTCTTTCAGAGCATCTTCAACCGCATCAGCGGCATCAGTATCAAGGTGATTTGTAGGTTCATCAAGAAGTAAAAGATTATTCTCTTCCAAGAGGAGTTTGAGCATCGCTACCCTAGCTCTTTCTCCACCACTTAATTTGCTCATTTGTGTCTTGACCATTCCTGGGCTGAACTGAAATTGGCCTAGCAGTGCCCGCAAGTCACCATACGGCATTTTTGGTTTCATTTTCTGAATTTGTTGTTCCGGAGTGAGTTCGAAATCAATGTTCCTGTGGTCTTGATGGAAGTAACCGGTTTGCACACCTGGCATAACTTCCAACTCCCCAGAATCAAGTTTTATTTCCCCCATGATGAGCCTCAATAGGGTGGTTTTTCCCGCCCCGTTTGGACCGACAACGCCAATTTTTTGTCCCCGACAAACCCCAACCGTCACATTATCTAAAATCTGTCTATTAAGCCCTTCAAAAGTGATATTGGCATGACGAAAGTCAAGCACATCTAAACTGCTTTTTTGAGTTGAAGAGAGGTTGAATCGAAGTGCTTTTCGTTGTCTTGGTTTGATTGAGCGTAACCATTTCAATTCATTTTGGGAACGCATTATCATGAAGTGTTTTTGGGAAATTGACTTGTCAAATTTGTTGGCCCGTTTCATAGATTTCAATGCCCCAGTCAAGCGTTTAATCTCTTTAGTGACCTTGTCAATTCGCTCATCGAGAGTTTGTAAGAACAATTCTTTTTGTTTCATATAAGCCGAATAATTCCCCGGATATCTATGTAGTGACATACTGTGAACTTCAACAATATTATTGCACACTCGGTCAAGGAAATATCGGTCGTGGCTGACAATCAAAAGAGCACCTTTGAACTTCATCAAAAAATCTTCCAACCAGTCAAGTGTTTGCAAGTCAAGGTGGTTGGTGGGCTCGTCCAAAAAGAACACATCAATCTCACCTAAACCGACAAGTTGCCGGGCTAGTGCAACCTTCGCTCTCTCGCCTCCAGAGAGTTGTGAAATTGAGATATCCAATGGGTGGTGTGCTAAATCCAACGCCTTCAGAATTTGTTTGGCGTGACCTGCTGCATCACCACCACCTGAACGAGCCATTAAACTCTGTAATTCTTGGTAACGGTCCATCACTTGTTGCCATTCACCGTCGTAGAATGTTGGGTCAGCCATTGATGCTTCAATGCTGGTAATTTCATCCACGATTTCTTTGAATTGTCTGCCTCTTCGGTTCAATTCTTCTTCCAAAGTAGCATCTTCTTCAATGTCGCGAACTTGGGTTAAAAATGCGATTCTAAGCGCAGGAGCGAAGTTAATATCACCAATATCTTGGTCTTGATTGGAGATTGTGCTCAGAAGCGTGGTCTTGCCAGCACCGTTATGTCCAACGATTCCAATTCGGTCGCCTTCATCGACTCTGAGTTTGACTCCTTCTAGAACATTAAGCGAGCCAAACGCTTTGTGGACATCATCCAAACGAATCAGTTCACGCGCCACTAAAACCCCTCCTGTAAAGCGAGCCCGAGAGCCTCCCCTTCAAGGCTTAACCGGTTCAAAATGAGTATTAGTCACTCAGGTCGCTGTTGGCTGTGATAATATGTAGAGTTCCGCCATTAGATAATGTACCGTAAAACAGGTAATTGCCGGATGGGTGGAAAGCTATTGGAAGAGGTGTGGTCAAGTTTGATGCAAACGAAGTTACCTCACTCGACCACCCCTGAGAACTAGTTGAGTCTTCTTTAAAATCAATTTGAACTATTTCATGGCCAACTGGAATCACTGCATTCCAAGAGCCAAAAACAGTGGCGTATACAGTATATTCATTTCCAGGAAATGTAGAATTTACGGGCCTCACATCCATTCCATTCAGACTGCTGTGTGCGGTCCAAGTTGCTACTGGCCCTACAGTTCCAGCCGGAATAGGATGTTCTGGGTCATCATCAGGCCAGCCATAATCTGCACCATTGATTAGTAGATTCACTTCTTCAAGTGGGTGTTTTCCATCCCAATCTCTACCATTATCGCTAAACAGGTAGCCGATTCCTTCAACCAAGACACCATCGTATGAGTTGCGTACACCACTGGCTAAAACCCCATGTTCACCTGTACTTGCATTTACCCAGAGAAGAGCAGCGTTTCGCTCATCATCTTCAACACAGATATTGCAGGTAGATCCAACATGCCAAATTAGTGTGCCATTTGGCATTTCGTTGATAGCGTTAGTTTGGTGGTTTCCAACTGATACCCCTTCAATTAGCACCCATCTTTCATTGGTTTGGACTTCATCCATCCACATGCTGTCGGGGCCTGAGTGATTGATGCGGGTTAGCCGGCCCGAATCAGAGATGATGATGAAATCTTCATCAAAATGGATGCCATGTGGTTGAAAAAATCCATCTAGCCAAGTTGAACTAGAGGATAAATTCCATTCTGAATCCGTTTCGTTAAAATCAAAATGGAGTGCGACTAATCGACCATCATCTCGGTCACAAACGATTAGCACATTTGCATCCGCCCATTCAAGACAAGATGGCCCGCCTAAATCTTCGGCTACCAATTCAATTGTATAACTTTCATTTATTGTTGGCTCACTAAACTGTGTGTATGGTAGGATGTGGCTTGCGAATAGCATCACAACTAGGGCCAAGATGAGCAAGGCCGGCCCAAGTGTCTGCCACTTACCCTGCTCAGTCATTAAAATCAGAACGGAGAGGCGTAGGTGTTGACGGTTTCGGCAATTCTTAGCAACTGATTGTACTTGGCAACCCGGTCGGTACGGCACGGCGCCCCAGTCTTGATTTGGCCAGCGTTTGTACCGACAGCCAAGTCAGCGATTGTAGTATCCTCAGTTTCTCCTGAGCGGTGACTAACTACTGTCGTGAACCCACTATCCCAGGCAGTACGCATTGTTTCAAGAGTTTCAGTAACTGAACCGATTTGATTGAGTTTTATGAGAATTGAGTTAGCAGAACCAGCATCAATTCCTTGTTGTAATCGCGCTTTTTGCGTGACAAATAAGTCATCCCCAACAATTTGGCAGCGCCCACCATCTCGCTTGGTAAAACTCTCCCAAGAAGCCCAGTCGTCTTCGTGGAATCCATCTTCGATTGAGAGGATTGGGTAGTCATCAAGCCAGGCGGAGTAGAGTTCTCCCAGAGACTCTCCCGAGATGGCTTTGCCATCAATTTGGTAAGCGCCATCTCTGTAAAATTCGCTAGCGGCACAATCTAGTGCAATGCCAATTTGGTCGGTTGAATAACCAGCCCCTTCAATGGCTTTGACCATGTAGGACAACCCCTCTTCATTAGCTGGAAGATTTGGTGCGAAACCACCTTCATCACCTACACCACCAAGTAGACCATCTTGTTTGAGAGTACCTTTGAGTGCATGATAGCATTCTACTCCTGCCCTGAATGCAGAGGAAAAATCATCAAATCCATGAGGGACTACCATGAATTCCTGCACATCGACATTTGAGTTTGCATGAGAACCACCGTTGAGGATGTTCATCATCGGCACAGGAAGAGAGACGTCACCACTACCTGCAATATGCTTCCAGAGTGGCTCGTTGGCAAGATTGGCAGCCGCTTTGAGGCTAGCCATGCTCGCTCCTAAAATTGCGTTAGCGCCGAATTTTGATTTG
>CAXEOD010000080.1:0-8702 GCA_963997805.1 uncultured Candidatus Poseidoniales archaeon | reverse complement strand
ATGGTGATTGAGAACGGAGCACCACGTTGGTCCTCCCTTCCAACACAGTCGTTCAATGAAGGCTCAGGCAGTTCCGTTATCCTGACTACATTCTTGTCCGATACAGATAGTAGTGGTCAATCTGCAAGTCCAATGGGATTAGTTTTGAGTGTAGAATACATTTCAAATAGTTCACTAATTACTGCAGATTTGAATGGACACACACTCAATATTGATGCTGTCAATGATGATGTGTTTGGCACAGCATTAGTCACAATCCGTGCTTCTGATGCAGATGGTCAATTTGCAGATACTGAACTGACAGTGATTATTGCTAATATTAACGATGCACCAACACTTGATGTTTCATCCTTTGACAACTTGAGAATAAAGGTAGATGAAGAATTCATCTTTAATGTAGCAGACAGCATGTCTGATGTTGACGACCCAGTAGACCCAATCAACGTGATAGTTTCTTCAGATACATGGAAGACAGGTTCTCGATACAACGCTTTAACTGGAGAAATCAAAGCATGGTTCGATTCAGAGGGGACTCACACTATTTCCATAGTAGTACGAGATTCTCACGATGCGTTGACTGCGTATGATGTTACAATTGATGTTGTTAACAACTTACCACTGGTGTGGTCTGAAAACGCAGAATCTGGTGACTTGATGATCCATGCTGAGAACATATTTGTTGGTGAGTTACCAACCTATGCAATTACTCAACATAGTGATTTGGTATTGACTGAAATCACAATAGAGTGGTCAATCTGCAATATTGATTCTGGTATTTGTTCTGACTTCGGAGTTGAAAATCCAACATCACTTGAACAATACAATTTCACCGTCACAAAAGACGGTGGTGTGTTATTCCGTGACCAAATTAAGATTTATGTGATGGCAATTGATTCCGATGGCTTCGATAGAAAGACACAAACTGCAATGTCCTACGATGTTACTCAAGAACGACCAGAGGTCGTTGATGATTCAACTGACGATACCACAACTGATGGTGACACACTCGACACAGCAGGAAATGTAGGCATGGTAGTATACGGTATCATCGGTGCATTCATCGTTGCTCTTCTAATCGCTGTCACTCTTGGAGTTATGCTCCTTCGCGGTGGTAAGGATGAGGAACAACTAGGAATGGGCTACGGCGCAACTCCTGTAGGCATGCCAGCACCTGCAGCAGCCCTTGCAATGGCTCCAGACTACACTCAACTACCTGCTGGTGGAAACTATGTGACCAACGATGCAGGACAGACTGTCTATCTTTCACCAGATAATACAGACTGGACAATGCAGGCAGACAATTCATTCGTCCGCACCCGCTAATCGCATTACCAACTTTGCAGGGTTTCCCCCCTCGCCAAAGCCAAACCTAACGGTTAGTATACGCTGTAACATTTTAGCGGATGTTTCAATTGCTGGGCACTTATACCCTTGTTGATGGCAAACGGTCCACGCCCTGATGGCGACGCCACCCGTGCAAGAATTATCACATTTCTTGAACAAAACCAAGGCGCCCACCTTTCCGCGATTATCCGTGCACTTCAGCTAGGCAACCATCAAGCGACAATCCATCTCAAAACCTTGGAAGGACAAGCCACTCTTTGGGGGAGAAGAGAGGGACAGTTTTTGAGGTATTTCACAAGTAGTATTCCTCCCCACACCGCTGCTGAAGAGTTACCAAACCCCCCTCAAGTATTCACCCCAGATACTATGCAGTTCCGAATTATTGATCGTTTAGCAAGAAACCCTACTCCTAGCAAAAATGCAGGTTCTCTAACTCAAGGGAAACTGGCAGAAGAACTAGAATGTAGTCAACAATTAATCAGTCACCACCTGATTGCATTAGAGAAAAGTGGTTGCATAAAATCTCGAAAATCAGGCTTTCGTAAAAATTGGAATGTCATAGCGCCAGGCTTGCAAGCGATTACCGGCGGTTTGCGTTCATTATCAACTGTTGACCACCATGATTTAGAAGCATTAATTGCTCATTATGGTGAACCATAAACGGATTTTATGACCAAAAATCTTCAATTTATGCTTATTTGTTGAGATTCCGCGTTTCAATACTTAGCTCATTAGTATATTATCAATCCCCAAAATCAGCCGAAACAATATAAAACGGTCGTTTTACCGGTGAAAGTATGGCATCTGTATCAGATAACCTGCAAGCAATGATCGACACCCTGATGGGTGCAATGAAAGACGCTGAAAAGCACGAGCGCGGCACCGATGCCGCCTCACGCCGCCTACGCGGTGTACTATCAGCAACCGCAAAGAGCTGCAAGACTCTTCGTGGCCAGATCCAAGAAGAGCGCTGAAGTTCCTTCAACGTCAATTGGTATTCTTTCCAGTACATGCGAACACGGTCCGTCTTGGGGGGGGTTTTTCCCCTTCCAAGCGGGCCATTTTTTTATTATTATAATCTCGTGAGTTACATGGTTTTTCAGTTATTGTTCAAGACGTATTCTTGAACGGATGGATTGATGCAGTACGAACAACTCGCAAGGTTGTGGCGAAGACCTCAAGCACGTCAGGCAAGTTGCCATCTGCACCGCTCAAAAAGCGAAGTAGATTACGTAGAATCCTAGCCTTCATCCCGTGGGCAGTAAGAGGTGGATACAAAGTTGCAAAGAAACTGCCAAAAGAAAAGCGTCATGAAATCATTGCAGTTGCAAAGGACCCTGATGCTTGGGGTGAAGCCATCACCAAAGGATGGGATGTTGCTAAAGTTGAGGCAATAGAGGCTAAAGATGCGTTTGCAACCCTTGGCAAAATTGTTCTAGGAAGAAAAACCAACAAGTCAGAGAGAAAGCAAGCAGCTCAACAACTTGGAATGGTTGGTCTTGTGGTATTACCTCTCAGAGTATTTCTAATTCCCGGCTCTGAAATTTTACTCAGCGTGGTTGCATTTGCAATTCCATGGAGACTTGTCCCAGACAAGTGGATTCCTTTCCAATCTTTGAGAGATAATCCTGAGGAAGAGATTCAGAAGCAGAAGAAGAAGAGACTCAAACTGTTCAGAAAGGACCGTCAAAGAATAGTCGACAAACTGGATTGAACTCAATCAATGGGGCACAATTTCCTGTTCACGAACATGTGTCGACCAAATTTCCCAATTGCCCCCACCATTCATGAAATCAGCGGGTCCTAGTAAACTCATGTTCCAGTCTTCTAGATATCCATCAGTCCAATAGGTACCCGGAGCGAAAACAACCCATTGTACATTTGAGAGATTCCCGCGATTTTCCAATTTCAGCCCATTCACCAGTTCGTCTTGCCAACCTGAATCTGGTGTACGCCAGTGTCCGGTAATGTTTCTTTGTTCCACATCATCTATCCCTGTATGGAAAGTATAGAGGTAGTGCATTCCCAAAGTGCCATCATGAATGAAGAGGAAATCTTCCCCATCTTCCATGTTAATGTTCAATACTTCAGCCGCATCGTCAGTCCAGTAGGTCTGCCCGTGTATTCCTGCGAGTAGGGAAATAGGAATGATGAGTAGTATTCCAATAGCGAAGGCGGCACTCTTCTTTCCAGGGTTTTCAAGCGATGGAAGGTCAGGATATTGGTGCTTGAGATGGGCTAATAACATCAAAATTGGAATCATGGTAAGTGAAATGTAGCGCCCATTATTACCCATAGTCCACATTACCCAAGGCCAATCTGCATTCCAAATAATTGACTCATAAGTCCATAATGCTGCGACATAAATCGTGATGGCTGTAGTGAAGCCGGCGATTGTAATCGCAAAGAACGTAGTCGGCATGTCTTCGGTTTCAGAAATTTTCTTCCAAGCAGAGCAAATGAAAGGCCAAATCATCATACCAAAAATTGAGTAGACCAGTACAATATTAAAAATTGAAACAATTAGGGCCAAGAAAAATCTTGGCGTATCCATTGAGATTGCAGAGAGTGTCCCTCCACCGCCAGTAGCTCCAATAATCAGCATGGAAATTCCAACAACTGCAGAAGTCAGTAATCCGCCGCGCAGCGGATTACGAGTTAGAGAGTGAAGTGATGGCAGGTAGATGTCAATCAGATGATATCCCAAAACTGCCAATCCAAAGAAGATTCCATACATCGGATTGATTCCCTTCAACATCATGATTCCCATCATGCAAATAGCGGATGCAACAGAACCACCAATGCGGTATTCAATACCTTTCTCAGCAACTAATTTTGCATTGATTAAAACAATCATCACAACAAACATTGCAATAGTTGGTTCAGCATAGGCTCGTCCTGTTGAGAAAACAAACGTTGGATAAATTGCAATCAAGGCTGCTGCCCTTCTCCCATTTCCTTCAGAGAACATCCCGTATGCAACCCCGCCAAGTCCAATTAGCAACAGGGTGAGTGCAATAGCCAACCCTCTGACACCCATTTCTCCAAGAGATGATGGGGCTAGAGATAGATCCCATTCCCCACTAGTCGGAGCGTATGCTGGGTCACTTGCTGAATTATCAATTGGTCGAGTATGACCCCAAACAAGGCTTCCATCCTCATCTTCAGCAAGATGTGTATGGGTATCAACTCCGAGTTCACTGGAAAACGCAGTAAACACATTGAGTAGAATTCCGCCAATCAGCAACCATTTCCAGAACTGTTTGCTATCAACAAATGACCACCAAGCCTTCGCCGATTCATCGGAAGAATCGGCTCCATCTGTTGCTGCCACAATTCTATGCTGAGGTTAGACTGCAATTGAGCCTTCGGCTCAATCAGAAATCAAAAAGTGAGGTTTGCCCACCTGAGCGTAATCTGCCAGCGGCTTCCATTCGGTTGAGTGCTCTACCAATTCGGCGCTCAGAGAAATCATGACCATCAACTAGCATTTCCCGCAATCCAGTTTCATCACACATTCTTTGTTGGGGGAGTGGTTCATCAGAGGTTGGGTGATTAAGGAAAAGTCCCCTTATCTCCTCAAGTCTCTCTGGTATTTCCTTGTCTTTTGCTGCACAAACTTCCTCAATTGTGCCAAATTCACGAATCAGTTTGAGGCCAGTTTTGGGTCCAATTCCTTTGATTCCAGGGTGGAAATCGGTACCAACCATGATGCCAAGGTCAACTAGTTGTTCGTAAGTTAGGCCGTTCTCATCCAAAAGTTCTGCCAAGACGATACGCTCTGCGTGAACCATCCTTCCGAACCTTCTCGTGCCGTGTGAGGAGAGGTTTCTGACCATTACTGGCGCCCCATAGAGTAGTGTATCCCAATCTTGGCTTGATACTGCATCTACATCTCCACGAGCACATCTAACCGCAGCAGCGCCTTCAGCTTCCATTGGTGCTTCGATGTTAACAATTCCAAGCAGGTCCAACATCGCCCGTGTTTCAGCAACCATCTCACGAGTGTAAGAAACAATTTGTGAGCCAAGTTTTTGTGCTGTGGTCCAATCTTCATCAGCAACTGCCCTGTCCCACTTTTCCCTCGCATCATCTTTACGAGATTTTCGGCTTGCTAATGTTTCCATTTTCAATTCGTGTGGTCTACCATCAAACACAAAGACGGGGTCAATTCCAGATTCTATCATCACCGTTGCTCGGTCAAGAAATCCCATTAGATGTGATACTGGGTGGCCATTGGAATCAGTTAGAGGTCCACCATCAGCACCTTCTCCACGTTTGCGAAGACTGGTGATAAATTGGTAAGCGAGAAGAAAAGCATCGACAGCAACCCGCTGTCCGTTGAAGTCGGATAATTCAACGGGATGTGGCGTGGCTAAGTCCCTCAGGTTACAGCCCAAGGAACGTCACCCACTCACAAATCGTCGTCATCAAAGTCGAAGTCGTCATCATCGAAATCTTCTTCATAATCATCATCATCATCGAAATCATCCACACTTGCTACCCGTGTTGGGCGGCGTGACCTAGTCCATTGAAACAAGCCAACTCCACCTAATATAAATCCAAGTAATGTCAGCAGAAGTGGATAATTTTGCCAAGTGTATTTTACTCCAACCAATTCCACATTTGAATCACCATTAATGTCCTTTTCAGGTATGACCCAACGGCCCCCAAAAGTATCATCCTTAACCCAAAATTGGTTTCCTTCATCACCCGGTACAGCCCACTGAGGAACCACGCGAGACTCACCAGTACTGTCGGTGGTATTTATCATCTTGACATTGAGAATAATTGCTGAACCTGGTGTAAGGTCGACATCAGTCATTGAAAAGTAAAGTTGGACATATTCCCGACCTCTTGAACTGCTTTCTGCGGGGTCACTAAGAGTTTCTGCAGACGATTCAAACCCTAAACCGTAATGCCATCCATTCATCTCCAAGTCTCGTGCTCTGTACACCATATCGTATGGAATGTAAACTTGGAACTCAGTTCCAGCTGTTAATTCACCTAAGAAAGTGCCATCTCTTTCTTGCATTGCCGCGATATCATCTATGGTGTACACATTTGGATCTGATTCATCAACTGCCGCTGCTAACGCAACAGGTCCTGAAACAATAGGGATAATTGTGAATGATGCAATCATTCCGATACCAACTAATACTACTGTAAGGACTTTGAAAATGCCAGTTGGTGGCATCAAGAACATGATTCCAGCGACAATACCAATGCTAACTAGTAGCATGAGTATTGGCATCCAGCTTCCATTAGTTGCAACTTCTTGTGTTGTAAATCCGGCTGTTCCAACTGCATACGGTGAAACGTAATCTTTTCCTTCCTCTAATTCAAGTCCCGGAACTTCCTCTTCGTAAGGTGGTAGGACTGGCACAGTCATCTCAAAATTATCGCGGCCAAGAGAGAGGGTGTAACTATCAGTGATACCGCTTGATTTAGTAAATTGAAGACGAATCCCGAATACTTCGCCCCCCTCCAATTCGTCAATATTATGCCCCTCAAATGAATATGTGTAGATGTCCCCATCTGCTTCATCAGGGCCAGCAAGTGTAATTGAAGTCATATCGGCTAATCCATTTTGTGCACCTATTCTGAGTGTCAATGTCACCTCTTTACTGCAACCACTGCAATTGATTGCAAGGTTTAGGGTACCAGTAATAGGTTGTTCAGCATCAATTCCTGTTGCATTTTCGTTAGCATCAGTGCCATCAAATGTGAATTCTCTAATTCCACCTCCTGCATTTGCATCACCAAACAAATTCCCCTCAAAGAAACTTGAGGCTGATTGGCCGTCATTTGATTCTGCATGGTTCCATGTCGTCCATTGGGTGCGGTCGCCCTCTGAATCATCTCCATACATGTAGAGAATTGGTTGCTCGAAAGTGAGCATCCGGTTTGGGTCGGGTTCATCTTGCATGGTTGAAGCGCCAGGATCAATTCCGCTTGCAGTAGTCAGTGATGCGACCATCATGATACCAAATAGTGTCAACACCGCCCATAGGGCGGTGCCGCGAACTCGCTTATTTGGCGCCGCCATAATGTGGCGGACCCCATCGGATGATATAGAATTGAAGGCCGGCCGCATAGCGGTAGAGATAGCGGAGGTGAGGCAAGTTGTCGGAGAATTTAGCGAAAAACGCAGATGCAATCGTGATAGCAAGTGGTTGGCAGCCAAGTATCGCTAGAGCGGAGTTTTCAGCCTTGATTGATTCCTCAAACATATCACAATTCATCCACGAACGTGTACTGATATGCGACCAAGAGTCGGCAACTAAAATTGCTCAAAGGTCAGCATTAATCTCTGAGACTTTATATCCAGCAAATCATTCACTTTATACAGATTTAGAAAAGCATGTTGAATTGGTAGTCTCATGGTGTAAAGAACACCTTGAAAACACGGGTCAAACCTTGGCAGTTCGAGCTAATAAAATTGGCAAAAAAGTAGAGGGTTGGTCAACTCGAAGTATAGAGCAATCTATTGGCGGGGAAATGTTTAGAGATGGATGGAAAATTGACCTCACTGCACCCGAAATAACGCTCAAAATTACGGCACTAAATCACAACAATTTAACTCACGAAGAAGAGTTAGAAAACCCCCCTCAAATTATCTGGGGAGTGAAGAGTAGTGGCACATCTACATGGGATGAGAGAACAGCGCCTAAACGTCCTTACTTCAAACCGATAAGCCTTGACCCAAGACTGGCTAGAGCGATGGCCAATATTGCCTGTCCAGAGGAGGGTAAACTCCTCGACCCGTTCTGTGGAACTGGAGGAATATTACTGGAGGCTGCAGCCATTGGCTCACAGGTTTTTGGCAGCGATGCAGATTCAAGAATGGTGGAAGGAAGCAGGGACAATCTCAAGTGGGCTAAAGAAATTCAAACAATGTCACAGAGTGCAAAAATAAAGCGTGGTTTAGCAACTCAATTAACGAGTCTTTGGCAGGAAAATATGCCCTTTGATGGGTTCGCTTTTGACCCTCCCTACGGACTTAATTCTTGGAAGAGTGATGATGGCTGGCAACTTTTCATTGATGCCCTTTCATCTTGTGGTGAAGTTGCAACAGAAAATGCCAATCTCGCAGCTTTGCTTCCTTGGCCACCGAAAGCATTGGGAATGGATTTGTTAAGAGACGACTTTGGTCAAGGAGAAAATGATGGATTAGCCCAGACTTTTGGTAAGTCGTGGGTTGAAGTTGTAAAAGAGATCAATGCCGCTGGTTGGCAAATTGAGAGCACTACAACGATTCCTGTTCACAAATCGCTTGCGAGGCTTCTTCTTGTTTGTCAAAGAATGAATCAGTGACTCAATGGGTAGCCTATCGAAGGACGCACTGAAAGCCCTTT
>CAXEOD010000079.1:0-8880 GCA_963997805.1 uncultured Candidatus Poseidoniales archaeon | reverse complement strand
TCCAGAACAAGTTTGCTTGATGTGGTCGTCTGTTGCCTGATTGCTTCAATGTACTCGCATAGCAATAGCTGCTTCTACATCTTCATTCGACTGTAACCAATTATGTGCCTGCTCAGCAACCATGCTCTCCTCAGCCCGAATCCCATATAGAACGGGGCATGGAGTTCTAGGAGTAATTAAAGAATCACCGGCATTTGGGTCCCGATTTAGAATTGTCTTAGGAAATTTATCTGACATTTCCCCGACCAAAACACTGGGCACATTTCGGCTACTACCAATATTTTCAGGCATCCTCCAAGCAGTGGCCTCGCAAGTATAATCAGTCTCCCCCCTCCAAGCAATTGCGCTTGATGCCCCAACTAATCCTCTTACCCATTTAGATGTATTTTTGCCATCCTTTTTTGTCCAAAAAATAGCAGATGGGGTGTTGTTTACATCTTTTAGTCTATCATTTGGATTTACATATTTCCTTACCGCGTTCCAATACCACTCTTCTGGGAACCTAGTTTCAGTGAACACCAATACCGGGCTAGCAGAGTCTGAACCAACTACATTTTCAGAAATTTTATTTTTAATATATTGATTATTGAACCAATCATCAAGAACATCAGATAGATTACTTGTTGATGAATCGGTAAATATTTCAGCAGAAAGCGCAGCATTCCCCCTTGTTCTCTCAGGTGCAAATGGCCATAATCTAACCAAGTTAGGATCCCCAACAACAGTGAAGCCCGTATCTTCTAAATGAGTCAAGAGAAGGTGGAAATCCCAAGTAGTACATCCACTATCAAGTGAGTCGGTATCATCAAGGCCAATCCAAGCCATTGATGTGATGCGCGTGGCGGTAGCACTTGAGGGCGTCGTTTCAGAGAGTGTCACCATTGTCGGTAAAATCAAGTACTCGTTCAATTACATCCTCGATACCAATATTTTGATTGCATCGGAATGTACGTACATCATGATTCAAGCCAGCTTTCATGTCTGCAATACGGTCGCCAACCATGAATGAATTACCTTCGTCTCTGGGAAGATAATCTATCCCATAGTCAAATTCCGAGAGGTTTTTAGCCATTTCAGTGGCATCAATAATCTGTCTACCTACTTGCAACATCCCTGGGTTTCCCTTCCTAGCCCAAGCATTACTCCAAGGCACATAAGGACTGTACAGAATCAATTCAAGATGTGCATCACCATTCTCTTCAAGAAGAATTGTTTGTAGAGCAGAATTAACCTCAGCAAGTCTTTGGTGGTCCCATAATCCCCTGCCTATAGGTGATTGATTGGTAACTATACATATTCTAAATCCAGCATTCCTAATTCTTGCAATAGCCGATGCAGCACCTGGTAAAACCTCCAATTCATCAACTGAATTAATGTAATTCTCACTTCCTACATTGAGGACGCCATCGCGGTCAAGATATGCTATTCCACCACCCCATGTTATGTCGTTAGGCAAAGGTGGAAATTCGACCAAGTCAGTTAAACTAACTAAGTGACGTGATGGTAGCATATGTAATTCGCCTCATGAATGACTTGGAAGATTTCTTTCTAATTTTACGGCTTCCTTCACCATGTGATTAATAATCAGTTGCAAATCTTCAATTCTCTCCATGGAAGTAGTTTCACAAATGATTGCTACATCTACCATTTGTGCTAATTTACCTCCGCCGCCATTTTTGTAATTCCCAGTGATAGCTGCAGTCCTGCAGCCAATTTCCTGTGCTTTGACCATACCATTCAACACATTTTCTGAATTACCAGATCCACTGTATCCAACTACTAAATCACCTGCTTTTGCCCAAGTACCAAGAGCGCCTGCGAAGATGTTACCGTAACCGGTATCATTTGCCCACGCAGTCAGCGAAGCAGTATTGTCAGTGTGACATACTGTCTTCACACCCAACTCTTTACTCCAATCGCCCGCAGAATGAGAAGGAGTCGCGGCTGAACCACCATTTCCAATGAAGTGTATTGTACCGCCATTATCCATTACAGAAAGTATTTCGTTAGTTAATTGATTCAAATCGGTTTGATTTAGGGCGTTTATCGCATCAATTAAATCGCCTTTATACGCGTCTAAAAATGCTGAGAAGTCAACGTTCTCCATGTCACCACTAATCAATCGCTAACGGACAGTCTATTTACGACTTGTTGAACCACGACATTACAAAGTGGTGGCTTATACCATCAAGATGTAGAGAAGGGAACGCTAAATGGGGATTGAAGAATTAAGACTTGTATTTGCATTATTAGGACTCGCAACCCTAGGATTTGCATTCCATAGTAAGAGAGAAAAAAAATCTACAATATCTTCAATTGGATGGGTTTCGATTTCAATATATTTTTTCCTCGATACACCTCATTACATAGAATTAGCAGACCCCGTGTTAATCCTAATGTCTGCAGCAACTTTGCCAATCGGGATTGCTATAGGATTTTGGGAGTACAATACTCAAAATAGTGGACAAGAAGAACCGGCATTATATTGGTTAAAAGGGGCTGTTTTTTGGTCTGCCCTACCATACTTAGCGATTTCATGGATACCTTATCTTTCAGTAGCACTAGTTTGGTTTACTGCAGTTCAAGCTGTTTTCTTTCTGAGAATAACAGGAGTTGCGGACCTGCAAATTGGGGCTACCGAAGTTGAATACATGGATGGCTCAACCTCTCTATTTTCAGAATTTACGGGTAATCCCTGGCTTTACCTTGAACCCCTCGGTGAAGGAGGATTCTTTATTCCAATTCTCAACACTGACGGCACAGCCACAGGCGTATCAATGATTCTTGCGTGTAGTGCATTACAATCCATGATTGTCTTCGTTGGTGCACTAATTGCTCTCAAAAAAACCCCTTGGAAATTGAGAGCCAGGGGTCTTTTCATCACATTACCAGTTATCCACATTCTCAATATGTTTCGAAACGCAGGTATAATCTACCTTGACATGACATACAGGGACTGGCATTGGTTAGGTGTAGGCATGTTTGATTTTGCACACTCTTATGCTGCAAAAGTCGGTAGTTTATTTGCCATGTTTTTAATGGCGATTGTTCTATTTGAAATTCTACCAGAACTTCATAATAATATTCTAAGATTAATGGAACCTTTAATTCCCAAAAAAAAGTCTAACGCTTCTTGAGTTTTTCAAGAACCTTGCCGCGTAACGGCATACTATGTTCCCAAGCGAATTCTTTCATCACCCTAAGGGCTTGTTTTTCCAATTTAGGATCTGCAACTAGGTCTTTAACATCAATAATATTCTCTCTGGTATTGGCCTTGAATGCAGCTATGGGTTCTTCATTGTGAAATACTAGATAAGCCGAACCAAATCCAAATCTCTCTCTTAATAACGACGCAAAGTACGGTGCTAGAGGGTCAGAGGGAGGTAAAACGAAATCCCTCATTATTGCCACGTCTGTTGAACTCTCAAGCATCTCTTTTCGCCCCCAACAAACTTGGTTTAAATCTTCTAACAAGAATCCCTTGATTAATTGTCCTTCATCAACAAGATATTGAAGAACTGTCATAATTTCTTCAGGCTTGTATGGCTTACCAGCCATCTTTTCACATTGTTTCATAGTGATAACTGGAATTTCCTTAATCAATTCAATCAGATAATCTTGCTTAAATTGCCAATGGTCTGTAATAATGGTCGGGTGAACTGTCCGGAATCCCCCTCTGTAGTCTTGAACTAAGTGACCTGAGCGAATTAGTGGTTGGGCAAGTTTCCGGAATTCAGCACGACGTAAAGCATGTCTATCCATGAATAACTGAGGGTCTGAATGATCTGTGAAGAACTCTAAAACATCCAATAATTCCTCATTCGGTGGTAAATTTCGAATCGTCAATAATCTTTGGAAGTGCGAATAAGGGGCATATACTCTGTGACCTGTTAGATTGGTGCCTTGGTGTAATTGGTTGGCACTTGCCATTGAGGATAGATTGACTCGGTATGCTTCACTGCGGCCTCGTAGAGCAAAGTCATCTCTGATTTCAAAAAGATGCTTTACTGCCATCGTTTCATTTTCACTGCGTGAGTCTTGATGCATTTTGTGATTATAGAATAACACCCTAACAGATTCTTTGATTGGACGTGGGTCCATAACTCCACCGCGAATCATTCTGCGCCCATCACCAATTGCTTCGAACCCTATTCTAGTGAATGCATCTATGGTTTCTTTCCGGGCCTCAGAAATATTTTCCCCATTGAAATTGGTTAACACCGAAATTTCAACAAGAGTATCTCTATAATTCTCCAATAAACGTTCAAACTGTTCGACAAATTCATCAAGGTATGCATGTGGAATATGGATATCTTTAATCTCAAGATAATCATTTACTTTGTACATCAATATTCTCCCAACAGGGTCAACCCCTTTGAAAACGGGATAGTACCAACCTTGTTTCAGTACGTACCGTACTTCCTGAATAAAACGTGAACAGAATGGGTCAGATTGAGTTAAGATTCGCATTTTCCTATCTTCTCGAATCCGTTTCTTAACTTGAGGGACATCTGATGGGACACAATAGAAATCGGTCAAGCCAGGTTGCAATGCTAGTACTTTGGTGATTCTGCCTTGCTCCATAAGTAATTTCAATGTGTCCTCAAGTTCATCGCCAGCTCTACTAACGTACCACCCTAAAGTGAACCTTTTTACTGGACCAATTCGATTAATTAATTCAACCAAAGCATCGTCAAATGGTAGTGGATCATAGACCTCATACACTCTGTGGAATAAGGAAAGACTTCTTTTTCTCTCAGGAAGTTCTTCATATTGCTTAACATACAGTAATTGACGCTCCATATTATTTAGAGCATATTTTGCTCGATTCATCAAATGTTTTGAGTCATCATCACGCGGGATATCAACTAGAATTTGTTGCCTAGTTACATTTTCCCCAGCAGGAACCTTAGTCATTAATTTCGCTTCCATATCACCAATCCATGGTTCGGGTCTCAAACCTAGAAGCAGCCCCATTTGGTCTTTTTTAGTATATCCAATCCGATTATGGAGTAAACGACCCATCAATACATCTGAATCATGTTTCATATCCTTCCAATCTGCAAAACGGAAATCCTTCACTCTGTCTAACAATTCATGCATCTTTTGAATCATAACGTGAGAAGAAAGCGCACCTAGTGGATCATCATGTAACTTGAATGATTTTGTTAACAATAGGTTTTGCAGGTTCCGATATGCAACTACTTCTTCCTCGCCACCAGTAAGGTAGTGTTCATCTACTCGTAAGATAAATTCCCCTTCTTCTGTCTGTCTATAGAACCCGATTGTGACAATATTACGAACCTCCAACTCATGTAATATATTCTCAATCATTGGTTTTGGGAAAGGTAAACGCCCAACAAGCACCTCTAATGTCTGTGGTCCTTCACTTCCTAGAAGGTCAACTAACTTAACTCTGAGACACTCATGAGGGTCGGAAAGAGTAGTGGACTCCCAAGCAATTGCTTCGGTGTCCTTGTACTTAGTACTCGTATCATAAGTCAAACCACCAAGGTATAACTGGCGCAGATCGTCCAATTCATCTGCGTCATGAGATGATAATACCCCTAACGTGCCATGGATATCCCCCATTCTTTTGGAGAACCATTTGTTGTCAATACCAGCATGTCCTGTATTGGTCACTCTGACTACTTCCTCTCTATCAATAAGTTCACGAATCCAAGTACGTATCTCTTCTTTCTCAATGCCTGCCAATTTCTCCCGATAAAGTGGGTTTTCGTGGTTCTTATCTAAGCCCCCTCCCATTTCCATTAAGTCGAGAAGAGACTCTGCGTTTTTCGGGATTGAAACTTTATCATTGTAGTAAGTATTGACTTGTTCCTCATCTAGTTGGGTTGCAAGTGCTCTCTGCCCCAACAATCGTCTAAGAATTTCTGGGTCAATATCCTTGATTAGATAAGCCCTTGTTCTCATTGAGAGTAAATCTTCAAATGCTGACATATAGAGATTCATTCCAATTGGCGAAGGGACCTTTACTCTAGTGTGTAATATTCTAGAACTACCTTGGACTACCTCACTTACGAATTGATTTAATCCCTCCAAATCTAGGTCAGCGTGGAATATTTCATTAAATACTTCCTTCATTAATAATGAACCTTCAGTTGCTCGATGATTCTTGAGCAAAGCATCGGCTTTTTGTTGGAATTGCTGTGGTGAAACCTCTTCAGCACCAATGCGGCGAGGAATTATCAAACTCCTACCAGCCACTTCACGGAATCTCTTGGCAAATAATTGAGTATCCAGCAAATATCTTTCAATCACGCTGCGATGGTCATTTGCTTCGAAGACCGCAGGGAATGCACCGGGGTCAATATCGTCAGACATTTTTATGAGGAAGCCATTCTCATCAAATGAAATCTCATGAACATGGATATCATGAGCAGAGGCTACTCCAGCAAAGAAGTATCCTAACGTCATATTGAAAGCCCGACCCCTACATGTTGTCACCATGTAAGTTGTTACCCCGCCAACAATCTGTTCCATCATTATTCGATTTGGCCCGGGAACCTCAAAGGATTCAGCCACGTGCTGCTCCATGAAACGAGCAACTGATTCAGCTATTTTTCTAGAAAGGCCATAACCTTCCATCAATAATCGCCGTGGGTCCCGCTGTCTTCGAAGTGCCAACATTGTCGATTTCTGCAGTTTCAATACTGCCAAAGAAAGTTCAGGACTTCTTGAAAGTGCTTCACCAGACCATGATGGTACAGTGGGGCGGAACCCAGTTACTGGTGTCACATTTACCCGAGAACCTTGAATTGACTGAATACGATATGTTGTGCCCCCAAGAAGGATAACATCGCCAGGTCTAACACTTGAAACGAATGACGATGATAACTGCCCAATCATTGAACCATCTGTATTCAGAACTAGATAGTTATTATCGGGAGAAATTGTTCCAAGGTTTGTGTAATATATCATCTGGGAATATCCTCGCTTTCCGATGGTATTTTCCTCCCAATCAACCCACAATCTCTTTTCATCTTCCAACATATCAATTACTTCGATATAATCATCGTATGGAAGAGCGCGATATGGCCAAGCAGTAGTAATCAACTCGAACACTTCGTCAATGTCTTGCTCTCCAACGATTGTTAGTCCAACCATGAATTGAGCTAGCACATCAAGAGCATTTTCGGGGAATCGCAATAAATCCATTTCCCCACACATAATTGCTCCTTGAAGGGCTACTAACTCAACTAGGTCATGAGGGCCAGTAGGTAAGAATCGGGCGCGAGGAATCCCTCCTACATGGTGACTTGCACGGCCAATTCGTTGTAACGCGGTTGCAATACGTCCAGGGGAACCAAGTTGAATTACTAAATCAACTGTGCCAATATCAATACCTAATTCTAAGGAAGATGATGAAACACAGCATCTTAATTCGCCCATTCTCAATCGTTGTTCTACATCCTTACGAATTTGTTTATTCATTGAACCATGATGGGCTTCTATCCCATCTTCATCCCATCCTGCAAGACGTCTGAGTTTCTGAACTATTTCTTCAGTCATTTTTCTAGTATTTACAAACACAATTGTAGTTGTATGTGCTTCAACTAAGTCTAGGATTCGCTCTACATTGGCATCTAGAATTTGCTTGTGGTCAAAAGTTGGATCTCCGAATCTCGGATGAGGTAGAATGATGTCCAAATCTAGTTCTCTTGCACCACTTATTTTTGCAATTTTTACTATATCTGTATCATCTCCAACGGGGACTAGAAACTTCGCGACCTCATCTAACGGTTCCATGGTTGCTGATATCCCAATTCTTTGGACTGGAGTAGTAATTACAGAATCAAGAAGTGCCATTGTTAAGGATAGCAAAGTCCCCCTCTTAGATGCCACTAGACTGTGTAACTCGTCTAAAATAATCCACCCTAAATCAGTCATTAATGGACGGAATTTAGAGGATGCTAAAGCTAATCCAAGGCTTTCAGGAGTTGTAATCAGAATGTGAGGGGGATTTCGCAACATTTTTTGACGGTCTGATTGACTTGTATCACCTGTCCTTAATCCCACTTTGATATCCTTAGATCGCCCAGGTAAAAATCTCGATTTTATTTCAGATAATGGTTCAATCAGATTCTTTTGAATATCGTTAGCCAATGCTTTAATTGGTGAAATATATACGCAGTACACTTTCTTTTCAAGTTCACCATCTAGTGATTTTCGAATTAATTTGTCAATAATCCCTAGAAATGCCGTTAGTGTTTTCCCACTTCCTGTTGGGCTAGATAATAACAAGTTATCGCCAGCAGTGATTGAAGGAATTGCCATCTTCTGAGGATCAGTGAAGTCAGGGAACTTATCTCTAAACCAATCCCTTACAGGCTGGCATAATTCACTGTATATTACTTCAGAATCTTCATATGAATCTAAGTATACTATCTCAGCCATATATTCCCCTTCCTATTCTTATAGTGACAGCGCAACGAACCATTATATCAACAATTCGTTTTTTAAAGGTAATACACCGAAGGAATCGGTAGTGATAACCGGATTCAAGCCCATCTTGAACCATTCTTTCCCCACCGGTTGAAAACCTCAACCGCAGGAGATGGTTTTTCCTGGAAAATTAAAGGAGATGATTCAGCTAGAACTGGAATAATAACTTCACGAAGTGCACTTGTTGGACAAGAACCTATGCAACTTAGACATCCAACACAATTCTCATTTAGTACTATTACTGGTCTCTTTCGACGTTCAGGAGGGCACTCTGCGAGCGGTAATAATGCTTCAAAAGGGCAATGAGTTATGCAAAGGTCACAACCAGTGCAATCTTGGCTGACAATCTCAACCATGGCCTGCCCCATGTAATAACCCAAAGAGTTAGCATTTTTCAGGGTATTCATGCCGAAG
>CAXEOD010000078.1:0-8896 GCA_963997805.1 uncultured Candidatus Poseidoniales archaeon | reverse complement strand
TTAGTATGAGGGGGGTAGACGCACAAGGGTTCGACCTTACTCTTCTTCAGGCGGGTTCTTAGAGAGCATAATAGCAATCGGTTTTGTCCTTTCATCATTCGCAAGTGCTAACTTCATAATGACTCCAAGAGGCACTCCGAGCACCATTCCCATGAGTCCCCAGAGCCAGCCCCAGAAAGCGACTAGAAGCAGTAGCGCAATCGGTGATACATCAAGTCTCTGACCGGAAAGTTGCGGCTCAATGAAGCCACCCCAAGTCTGCTGATTGGCAATTAGTAGGACCACTAACAGAGCAAGGGTCGTTGGCTCAAATAATACGAATCCGAGAATAATTGGAGGGAGAGTAGCGATGAGTCCGCCAATGTATGGGACGAAATCAAGCAGGAAAGCGATGCACGCCCACAAAAACCATCCTGGGATTCCGAAGAAAAACAGAATCAGTGCGACAAAAATTGATTGTCCAAACGCTACAGAAGCTCTGGTGACAACGTAGGTGGTCACACTTTCTCCAGAGCCTTCGGCAATCTTCTCGAACCTTGCCACTTGGTCAGGGTAGGCGGCCCGCAGCCGGTTGGGCAAGGACTCAGCCTCAAGGATGATGAAAATCAGGAAGATGAGAGTAGTTACTACTCCCCCAGTAAAACTCGCTAACGAGCCGAGGAAACTCTTCGACATCGCTTCAATAGACTCAACTCCAAACTGATCCACTACCGAGCCTAACTCGATTGAGTAACCAAACAAGGTTAGTCCCTCAAGCCAAGCGACCTTTCCATGGAACTGTTCTGTGAGTTGGGGAACTTGGTCTGAAAACGATTGCAGATTTGCATACAGTAGAATTGCCGCCAAGAAGATGAATCCAACAGTCAGAAACACTAGAATCCCATAAGCCATCAAAGGATGACCGTAGCGCTCTTCAAGCCACTGTGCTGGGGGGTATATTAGGAAGAAAAGTAGGATAGCGACCACGAATGGTTGAATCACAGATTTTAGATGGATGAGTGCCAATACAGATACCAGTAGCAGAATCGCAATGTTCGCTGCTGTACTCAACTTCACGCCATAGAATCGGTCTACCTTAGCCATCGCCTCACCTCACGCCTCAACCTCGCGTGTGCGCTCCAGGTTAGTTAGCATTTCATTGACTAACTGCTCTAATCCAAATTCAGCCTTCCAACCCCAATCATTTCTAGCTTCAGAATCATCTACAGAGTCAGGCCAAGAATCAGCATATTCTTGCCTAATATCAGGTGAATAAGTGCATTCAAACTGATTAAGTGATTTGTTAATTGCAGTAACCAACTCAGATACTGAAAACGAGCATCCAGAGATATTGTAGCCTCCTCGCGCCTCTGAAATTGAGTCAACAGACGCATCCATCAATTCCAAAGTTGCTCGAATTGCATCATCCATGTACATCATTGGAAGCCTAGTGTCTGGGCCTACAAAGCATGAGTATTCCCCAGTCGTTACAGCATTGTGGAAAATCTCCACAGCATAGTCGGTTGTGCCACCTCCAGCCGGTGCTTTCCAAGAAATAAGTCCAGGGTAACGAAGTCCTCTCACATCAACCCCATGCACTTCCCAGTAATATCTCGCCATTACTTCCCCAGAGACCTTTGTCTTACCATATGTTGTCGTAGGGTTAAGTGGAGTTTGTTGGGGTGCGTGATCTGGGCAATCTGGGCCAAAAACCGCAATTGAAGAAGGTGAGAATACACGTAATCCGTGCTCTCTGGCTAATTCCAAAACATTCGCTAATCCACCGATATTCACCCTTTCACATAGCGCTGGATTTTTCTCACCAGTTGCTGAAAGAATAGCCGCGAGGTGGTAAATAATGTCAACGTTGCTTTCTTCAATTATGACTTCTAATGCTTCTTTATCTAATACATCTGCAGTCAAAAACGGACCATTATTAATGACTGGATGGCCTTCAATTTCACGTATATCAGAAGCGATTACTGAGTCGCTACCATACCGCTTTCGCAGAGCCGAAACAAGTTCGGTTCCTATTTGTCCAAGAGCACCAGTAACCAGTACTGTAGGGGGTGGTGCCTCGGTCATCAACGCTCGCTGTGGCAGGCGCTACTTGAAATTAAGCAACCCGTGATGCCAGTCAAATCGTTGGTTCTTCACTAACCTTCATAGGCTATGCACAACGGGTCCATATCCCGTTGGTTGCCATGAGGTATGTAATCGTCAGCGGAGGAGTGCTCTCTGGATTAGGTAAAGGGGTCACTGCGAGTAGCATTGGAATGCTGTTGAAATCACTCGGATATCGGGTGACTGCAATCAAGATTGACCCATACCTGAACAGCGATGCTGGAACAATGAGTCCGTTTGAACACGGCGAAGTATTCGTCCTTGATGATGGCGGAGAAGTCGATTTAGATTTGGGTAATTACGAGAGATTCCTTGACATTACCCTCACCCGTGATAACAATTTGACCACCGGAAAGGTGTATGCAAACGTGATTGAGGGTGAGAGAAGAGGTGACTACCTCGGAAAAACGGTACAAGTAGTTCCACACATCACTAATGAGATTCAAGATTGGATGGGCAGAGTGGCATCCATTCCAGTAGATGGCAACGGCGACGAGCCTGACGTTTGTATTGTTGAATTAGGCGGGACAGTAGGTGATATCGAGAGCGCACCTTTCGTTGAAGCCTTGCGTCAGTTTCAATTCAGAGTTGGGAAGGAAAATTTTGTGTTAGTTCACGTGAGTCTGGTTCCTGTGGTTGGAGTGGTAGGGGAACAAAAGACCAAACCAACCCAACATACAGTCAAGGAATTACGTGCTGCAGGTCTTACTCCAGACTTCCTAGTATGTCGTTCAGAAGAACCACTTGAACAAGCAACAAAAGACAAGTTAGCCTTGTTTTGTCACGTATCCCCATCTCACATTCTAAGTGCTCACGATGTTTCTAATTTATACCGCGTGCCATTACTTCTTGAAGAGCAGAATGTAACAACAATGGTTGCTGAAAAACTTGGATTGGAGATGACTGATAACAGGCCACAATTGGATGCTTGGAGGGAAATGGCAGACCATGTTGACTCCCTTGAAAACGATGTAACAATTGCTATGGTCGGCAAATACACAGGTCTTACAGATTCTTATCTGAGCGTCATCAAGGCTCTGCAACATTCAGCATTCAAAGTTGGAGCCAAGATGAATATTAGTTGGGTAGACGCGACCGGCCTTGAGCCAGAATCCGAGTCAAAAGATCCTGAACTTTATGCTAAATCTTGGCAAGAACTGAAAGTAGCAGATGGAGTACTTGTTCCTGGAGGATTTGGTAATCGTGGTATTGAAGGTATGATACTCGCAGCTCAATATGCAAGAGAGAATGAAGTACCATATCTAGGTGTATGCCTTGGACTGCAAGTCGCGGTCATTGAGTTCACGCGTAATGTATTAGGTAGAACTGGGGCGAATAGCACAGAGTTTGACGAAGACACACCACACCCAGCAGTGATATTCATGCCAGAAGGAAGTCGTACACACATGGGAGGTACGATGCGTTTGGGTAGTCGCCAAACTAATATCCAAACTGAGGATTGTGCGGCCTTAAGATTGTATGATGGTGCGACTGAAATCCACGAACGTCATCGTCATCGCTACGAAGTAAATCCTGACATGATTTCAGACCTAGAGAAAGCAGGACTCAACTTTGTCGGCAAAGACACAGAGGCTCAACGTATGGAAATCATTGAGTTAACCGGCCACCCATTCTTCTTCGGAACACAATATCATCCTGAATTCAAGAGCCGGCCAAACCGACCAAGTCCGCCATTCTTTGGATTGGTTGAAGCTGCTTTTACTGGTCAGTCTTGAGAGACTTTGATTAGCCGAGTAGTTCGATAGCCTTGCAATACTTTGAGGTATTTTTTGACCTTGAATTCCCCGTCTAATTGCTCGTCACCAGTATCAATTCTGAGGCTGGTTAGTGTCATTAATTTAGCAGGAGTCGCAATTCCAAGAACTTGGTTTATTCCTACCTTTTGAATCACCTTAGAAGAAATTTGTAGGTTCCCCCTACCAATCAAGAATCCCTGCCCACCCATCGGTGAGAGCATTATCAGGGCCTCTCCGTTGTGATTATTTAGTAAATCCATCAAAGCAGACTCATTCACATCAGAAGCAATGATTTTTCCACCCATCACAACATCAATTCCGAGCACAGTTTTTGTCATCCCAAGATACTTAGCCATTCTTCTCAAGGTTCCACCAGAGCCCCAAACGATGGCAAGAGTTTCATCTTCTTGCATCATCTCGCCGACGTGGTCAGCAATCCCTTCAATGATTTCTGATTCATCACCTGCCTCCATCCGTTGTTTTGCACCTTGCATCCATCTTGGTGAAGAAGGAGTCATGGCTTCTGCATACAGGCGAACTTTCCATTCACCCTTGAGATAAGCCTCTTCATCTAAATCCATAACTTCGGTATTGGCAACCAATAAATCACCATCTATCCACGCGGCTAAGACTTCAGCCGCAGCCTTGGGAGAGGCTGCGAAACAACCTGAATGCATCTTCACCCCACTGGGAACGCCAATAATCGGTAACTCCTCACAATCTAATTCTTGCAGAGTTGAAATTATGTCACGCGTAGTGCCATCCCCTCCTGCATAAAGAAGTAAATCAATTCCTGCCTTAATCATTGCACGTACAGCCTGTTGAGTATCTTCAGCAGAACTTGGTTCTGCTCCTACAATGGTTGCCACATCTGTAAATTCCACAGGCAACCAAGTTGTTCCCATTCTCCCATCACAAGTTAGGAAATTTGTATCTTTTACCCCCAGTTCAAAGAATCTTGTGAGTGTTTTCGTCATGCGTGGGCCAGCCCTATCTTCTGCACCTGCTAATCGTGCTTCTTCTGCCCTACCATCACTGCCCTTGAATCCAAGTCTACCTCCGAGGCCAGCATCAGGATTTACTAGGATGCCGACCAAGGTCATGGTTCGGCGAAGTGAAGTCACTTCATCAAGGCTGTTGATGTGGCTTTGTAGTACTAATATTTTCAATCATTTTGGTTTACAACCGTCTTTTTTGGGATTGGACAGTCGGCCAACGCATTCAAGGGGTCATTGATAATCGCGAGGTGCGGCGTGTATCATGGCAAGCGGTAGTAAGAACTCTAAGAACACTTTAGAAGATGTCTTCAAGAGTGGTATGGATGACATGATTAAAGCCCGCGAAGAGATGGATGTAAAGGGCGCTCAAGTTGTTGAAGAACCAGTGGTAGTCGAGACTCCACCAGTAGTAGAAGACCCAATACTTGCCGGCCCTCCAATGCCAGCACTTGAGTCCGAACCGGCTCCAAGTGGCCCGCCACTTGCCGACCCATTGCTAACTCCTCCAGCACCAAGTGGGCCACCAATGCCAACACCTGAACCCGAGCCAGTTTCAGCCGGTCCACCAATGCCTGACCCGTTGCTAACTCCTCCTGCACCAAGTGGTGCACCTATTCCGGCAATGGCTCCGCCAGCCGACATGTTTGCTCCTCCTCAGGCCCCACCGATGGGCGCTGGTCCAATGCCAGCAGCAGGTCCACCTGGAATGCCACCGATGGGCGCTGGCCCAATGCCAGCAGCAGGTCCACCTGGAATGCCACCGATGGGTGCTGGCCCAATGCCGCCGATGGGCTCAGGTCCGATGCCCGGAGGGCCCGGTCCAATGCCACCATCAAGCCCACAGGAAATGCCACCAATCAGTCCACAGATCGGTGGAGATTCTTCGGCAATGCCACCAGTAACATCTCCCGACCCGCCTCCAACTGACGTTGCTGATGCCTCAAGCTTAATCTCCTCTGATGTTACAATTCCTGTACCTGACCCAACCCCTAGTCCTGTAGAGCCAGAACCTGTTTTGGAAGACCCACCAACCGAAACCGTTCAGGTTTTGGTTCCCAAGGAAAAAGTAATCGTCAAGGATTTTGATGAGTGGGAAGGCCACTTTGACAGTGAATGGAGCGGTGGTGCAGCAATATACGAAGGAGATAATGCCGTACCAGAGCCAGAAGAAAAGTTCGACGACCTAGCATGGGATGCCAATGCGCAACCAGTCAAAACAATTCCAAAACTTCCGACAAAATCAGTCATGAGTAAGATGAAGAAAGGTGAATTAGTAACTCTCGCAGAAGGCCGCGGAATAGCAAGTGATGGTACAAAAGCCATCCTAATTGACCGTCTTCTTTCACCGGATTCACCTGCAGCTGAAGAACCGATAGACTCTGAACCACCGGCGATGGAAATACCAGATTCAGCACCTGAAGAAGTTGTGGTCGAAGAGGTAGAGGAGGAGACCCCCTCTCTTACAATCGAGGAAGAGACTGCAGAAGAACCTGCATCAGAACCTGTTGATTTGTTAGTGCCATCAGAACCAGCATTAGAGGAAGATGTTCCAGATGAACCAGCTCAAGTAGTGGACGAAGAACCACCCGAAACTCTTGATTCCCCTTCACCAGAAGAATCTACTTTGGATGATGAAGACCTCGGCCCAAGCGCACCACCAAGTGGTCCAGGTCCAATGCCTCCAAGTGGTCCACCAGATGGACCCGGCCCAATGCCTCCAAGTGGTCCACCAGATGGACCCGGCCCAATGCCACCATCAGGCCCACCAAGTGGTCCCGGTCCAATGCCTCCAAGCGGCCCACCTGAGAAGCCACCCGCCGATGAATGAGGCCAGTTTCGTACACTTGTACGCATAAAACAGATTTTTTTTTGCGTGGTGTTGATATGGCCGCGCTAACCCCCGTAACACGAGGAGAGTAAGATGTCGATGCTAGAAGTTACTCTTGCTGACGGCACAATCCACGAAATCGCTTCTGGAGTTTCAGCGGGTGAAGTCATTCGCGACGCATATGGACGCGGCGCAGTTGCAGCAATCAAGGATGGAAACCCTTGCGACCTCTCAACTCCAATTGAGGAGTCATGCTCCCTTGACCAAATCCCCCTTGAGAGCGAAGAGGGTGTCGAAATCTTGCGCCATTCATGCGCTCACTTGTTAGCTCAAGCAGTAATGGAGTTATTCCCAGATGCAAAACCCACCATCGGTCCAGCAATCGAACACGGATTCTACTACGATTTCCACATGGATCCTCTGAGTGAAGAGGATTTGACAGCAATTCAAAAGAAAATGCAGTATATCGTAAAGCAGAATCTCAAAATTGAACGTGAGGAACACGACTCTGCTGGTCTCGCTACCTTGTTCGCAGATAATCAGTTCAAGACAGAAATTATTGACGAAAAATTGGAGGCTGGTACCGGCTCAAGCATCTATCGCCAAGGCGATTTCTACGACCTCTGCCGAGGTCCTCACGCTCCCTCAACATCTTATCTGCGAAATTTCAAATTGACTTCAACCTCTCAAGCATTCTGGAGAGCAGACTCGTCTCGCGAAAGCCTCGTCAGAATCTATGGCATGTGTTATGCCAACAAACAAGACCTCAAAGCGCGTGAAACTTTGCTACGTGAAGCAGGATTGCGTGACCACAGAAAACTGGGCAAAGATTTGCAACTTTTCCATGTTGATGACATGGTAGGACAAGGCCTGATTCTCTGGACCCCGCGAGGGAGTGTGGTTCGTCAAGAGTTACAGAACTTCATTGGTGAGCACCTCAGAAGACAGGGTTATTCTCAGGTTTTTACACCCCACATAGGCAAACTAGACCTATACCGCACGTCCGGGCATTTCCCGTATTATCAGGAGAGCCAATACCCCCCTCTAGTTGAGAGAGACCTGATGGCAAAACTCGCTGATGATGGTTGTTCTTGCTCAGAATTGGCTAACATGATGGGTGAAGGAGATATTGATGGTTACTTGTTGAAACCGATGAACTGTCCACACCACATTCGGCTTTATTCCAGCCAGCCTCGCTCTTACAGGGATCTGCCACTAAGGCTGGCTGAGTTTGGAACAGTTTACCGTTGGGAGCAATCTGGAGAAATTTCAGGAATGACAAGAGTGCGTGGATTTACTCAGGATGATGCTCACCTGTTTGTGACTGAAGACCAGATTGCTGAGGAAGTATTGGGATGCATTGAGTTGGTGCAAGTCATATTTGGCACGCTTGGAATGGATGATTATCGCGTGCGAGTGGGCCTGCGTGAACCAGACTCCGACAAATATGTTGGAGAATCCGAAAAGTGGGACAAGGCTGAGGCCGCCTGCCGCCAAGCTGCTGTTAGTTTAGGGGTGGATTTCATTGAAGAAGAAGGCGAGGCGGCATTTTACGGACCAAAAATTGATTTCATTGTCAAAGATGTGCTTGGAAGAGAGTGGCAACTTGGTACAGTGCAAGTTGACTACAATTTACCAGAGAGATTTGAGTTAGAATACACTGGTGGTGATGGCGAGAAGCATCGTCCAGTGATGATTCATCGAGCACCATTTGGCTCAATGGAACGTTTTGTTGGCGTGTTGATTGAACACTTTGCCGGCAAGTTCCCCACATGGTTGACACCAACTCAGGTGCACATCATTACAATTTCAGAGAAGCACAAAGAATACGCTGCCAAAGTTGAGAGTGAACTCAAATTGTTGGGAGTAAGGGTTGAGGTTGATGACAGTGACAACACGATAGGCAAGAAGATTCGCACTCACCGCAAGATGCAACCTGCTTACATGGTGATTCTAGGAGATGACGAGGCGGCTAACAGCACCGTCAGTATTCGTAATCGCAAGGGTGACCAAGTGCAAGGGGTTGCGCTTGACAATTTCATGGCTAATCTGCTCGCTGAGATTGAAACTAGAGATGCTGAGCAAAACCTTGTGCCGCCTCAAGAATAATCGCTTTACTAAGGCGCTGCGTAATCCCTACCCTCTGAGTCAAACCACATAAAACCGTGCTATTTTTCCCAATTTGAACTCTTAAATGTTATCTCTGTTTT
>CAXEOD010000077.1:0-9011 GCA_963997805.1 uncultured Candidatus Poseidoniales archaeon | reverse complement strand
TTAGCCCAGTGTCCAGTTAGTGGGGTTTCAACAACTCCTCGCTCGTGCTCAGGCGTTAACACTCGTAATACCGATGGTGCAGGTGGAGTTGGTCAGTGGCCTTCTAGTGGTCAAGACCTCTCAGAACTTTTTGAAAAATGGATAGGTATCCTGAACTCAGGCTCACCTGAAGTCTGGACCACCGTGGTTGACCCTTATGCAAAACTTAGCGACCCCAATCATGTTTCAGGAACTCCTGCACATTACACTGCAGGTGGAGTCTATACAGAGGATGTTGGTTGGGGTGGTGCTCACGGAAACAACTTCGTCGTGGTAAATGATACCCGATTCACATATGATAACTCTTGGTCATCTCGTCCAGCAGTTGAAATCGCTTCAAATGGTTGGTTGCAATTCATTTGGTCGGATAGCCGCACAGGACATACAACATCAGATTCGCATGAATTGATGTGGCAGAAAGTTGACTTGTCCGCTTGGAATTTCAATGGCCAAGCTGGCGGTATCAATTTACAAGGTTCTCTAAATCAGCCGCAGATACTTTCTCCAATTGATGGTACAGGTGCAGTTGGCTCACGAGATGCATCTGCTCACAGTAGCCAAGCCGCTTTCGTAATTGATGAAGATGATTTAATGCACACTGCATGGGTGGAAAGTGATTCAGGTTCAGCGACAAACATCTCCTATCGCCGCTCGGTGGATGCCACCCGTCAGAACGGTCAGGGGTTACCAAATCCTTGGTGGGTCGGTTGTTCGGATGGCGATCAAGCCAGTACCTGCCCCGGGCCCACCTACGAAATTGCAGGTTGGCCGAGCGAAAAGATGGGTACAGGTGGACAACCAGTCATCTTTGATGTCGAGGAGGACTTCGGTTCATCTCCTGGGATGGCTGTAACTTCTGATAACCGCAGAACAGCAGGTGTTGTTTGGGTTGATAGTGAGGCGTGTGGCACAGGGGACACCGGGCCGCCACAGGGTGACCATCTTTGTTTCAGGCGAATCCAGCGTAGTTTGTTACAAATAGATAGTGATTCACCATCTCTAGAGGTTTCTTTGGAACCAGGGGAAAGTGTGACCTTCAATTTCACTGTTGAACATCTTGGGGCTACAGGTGGTGGCGATATGACAGTCAATCTTGATTGGGAAGGATTGCCATCAACTTGGACCATTGCAGCAATTTTAGGAAGTGGGCCAACAGCCACGGTTCTTTCGCCAATTAATTCTGATTGGCAGATAGCATCAGGCGACTCGGTGGATGTATCACTGACTATTGAGGCGCCATCAAAAATTGATGCAACCATCAGCGAATCCCACTCACCATTATTGTCGATCACTTCTGATGATGCTGAACATGGCTCTTCTGTTGAGTTGGATATTAATTTACAAGTAATTCATGGATTAGTTATCTCAGCACAACAGCAGACGATTGAGATTGAGCAAGGTGGTTCGGGTATTCTGAGTGTGAATATTTCGAATTATGGGAATTTGGTGGAAGAGGTATCTTTCCCAAGTACGACTAGTGAAGTTGGTCGGTTAATTTGGGGCCTTCCATATGGTTGGCAAGTCAGTTTTGTTGATCACATCAATATGCTGGCAGATGGTACTACAAATTCGAAAATCCTACAAATATCCGTACCTGAATTCCAAGAGCCGGGGCAAACTAACATCACAATTGTTGGTACTTCGGAAAAAGTAGCGAATCCGGTAACCGTTCCAGGTGCCCAAGCTGCTTACGAACTTTCCATTAATGTGGCTAGAAAACGGGCTGGAAATATCGTTTTTGAGTTGTGGGATTCGGTAGAAGAAGTTGGACCCGGAGAATGTGGTTCCTTCTCAGTCCATGTGACAAAACATTTTGGAAATGATGATGTAGTTTTCACTGTTGAAGATGGGCCTGCAGACCGACCGGAATCAATTTCAGAGGAGGTTTGGCGTGAAGAACACTGGATTCTGAATATTGATTATTCAGGAGTTCCCGGAGGCAACACGGTCGCACCTGACGCGCGACGCTTCTTCACAGACGAAATGACTCGCACAATTGGTGTGGAATTGTGTGCACCTTTACAGGCTCTTGCTGGTGCAATGGATGAAGTGAAGTTGCGCGGCGAATTATTTGTTGATTCATCCGCCTATGATGAAATTTCAATGCAAGTATCGGTATTACCAGTGGAATCTCTGTCAGCAGAATGGTTGAACGCACCTGCTAGAATTGAGCCGGGTCAAGCGTTTGAAGTCTCAATATTTGTTGAGAATGATGGTAATGTACCTCAAACCTTTGACCCTAGAATGGTAGAATCCCTTTCTGATTGGGCTATTGAATGGGTGTCTGGAACTGCCACCGGACTCCAAGTTGGTGATGAATTAGTTATGGTCGCAATAGTACACGTTCCTCTTGATGCACTGGCTGGTGATACAGAAGTTCTCATTGAACTACATTCTGTTGTAGATCACTCAAGTTTTCGTGCCGAGGTGGTCGGACAAATTGAAATTCTTCCGAGAATTGACTTGAGACTATTACTCGCAGATGATTCGGTTGATACTCACTATGATTTGAGGCCAAGAGATGAAATTGATATTTCATTCATAGTTGAAAATTCTGGAAACCTTGCTGAAACCCCATGGATTGAAAATCATTCAACTGGGTCAGGTGGGTCACTTTCTGTAAATCCAAGAATGGATGGCTTAGAAGGTATTGAATGGACTTGGTATGTGGTTGAAAATGCCGGTACTCCTCTGGCATTATTTACTGAGATAAACACTCAAGAAGATGGGCGATTGAAATTACCATTGTTGAATCCCGGGGAGAATGTCCCGGTAGTTCTTCGTTTATCCATGGCGGATTATCCCGGTTGGACTAGTGACTATTTCGGTATTCGTGTGCGTTCACCAAGTGGTTATGCTAATCAGGGTGGCGATATTGACGCTGACGAGCAATGGCTGACTACGGATTCAAATGAACAAATCATCAATCTCAATGCATTTGCTCCAGATTTGTATATCTTCTCAGTTTCTGAAAAGATGGATGGCGATGAAGTCGAGTTGACAATTCAGATTCAGAATTCAGGAAACGACGCGGCAGCAAACATACTATTGCGTGTTTGTGGGATCAATATGCAAGTAGCAGAATCCTCGGGTTGTGACCACAATGACGCCGTGGCAGAATTGCGCATCACCTTCATTGATTCTGCTCAGCAAAATAAGCCGAAATCCCATGTTGTTACTGTAAACTTGAAGGAACCTATTAGCACCATTGTGGTTTCAATCGATGCCGATAATGAAGTGATTGAAACGGATGAATCTAATAATATGCAAGAACGTGAGATGTTATTGCAAGCAGGTTCTGATCAAGGCGCTGATTCCATCCTTGATATTGCTTCTAGCAACCTTCTTTTAGGGCTGATGGGAACTCTTTGGATAGTAATTGTGTTATTGGGAGTATCAGCATTACGGAGCCGTAGTCGTGACCGTAGAAATACTCGTTCAAATTGGCGAGATGAAGGTGACTGGAGTAGTGAACTTGATACTCAAAAGAAGAAGTCAAAGAGAGGGAAATCAAAAGAAAGCGCCGAAACGGCGTATGCTGAAGTTCATTCAATGGACATGTCATTGACCCCCCAATCAACAGTCGATGTCAGCGATTTAGATTTGGCACCAAGTGACCCCACACCAGATTCAGCTTCTAGTGGTGCTCTTGAGCCATTAGGTGACATTGGTCATGACCCTTCAGAGGAGAAAGCGAAGAGTGATGAATTCACCATTGGAGATTTAATCGATGGGCTACTGTAGAATTTTCCAACAATATCTGTTTTAGAGAGGGGCCCTGTGCCAACAACATGGAGGCGGCTCTCGATGAGTACTGGGTTTCAGGAGACCCTGCTTGGAGGCCTCTAAGTGAGGGCAAACCACCATCAGATTGGGTGGATGCTGAAATTGACCCACCTGAAGGGTGGTCATCGTGGCGACGTCAAAGACTTCAACCAATGGCTGCACGATTCGTATTTGGCCCGGCTTGGTCAATTGGATTATTGATTGCTTCAACATTCCCACTTATTTTCCCAGGTAATACTCCTGACGACCAAACAGTTGCTTCTCTATTCTTCTTCTCAGCATTTATCTTGTTACTAATTTCTGCTACTAGAATCGCTACTGCAATGCCAGATGGAGATGGGGTTGAGTTGTTCAAATGGTTGTGGTTTGGCGATGGTTCAGCAAATCTCTCAAGGACAGTTGGAATACCTATTCTGGGGGCTTTGGCATTCGTTGCTCATATTGTCATAGATGTTCGAATAGGATGGATCTCTTACATGTTGTTTCTAGCCCTTTGGTACCACATTACTTTCCGTGTGGCAAATACACTAATGGCTCCATCAGGCCGCTGGTTAATTCCCTTAACGAGTGAATATGATGATTCAGGTATTGATGATTCGTGGCAGGTGGTTGCCCGTGGATTTCGAGGTGGCCGCCTTGCTTTCAAACAATTGAGTGGAGGTCGCAAATTAGAGTTGCACGGAGTAAACCGCGGTGGTGAGAAATTTTTAGCACTTCATTTCCGTCATCCATCAAGTCTTCTTTTTGACCCGTTTGTTGATGAAAGTAAAATTGGTATGATTCAGAAATTTGGTTTGGGAATGTGTGGTCCTCGCTTGGAAGGGGTTCAGCAGGAATTAGTAAAGCCTCCAATTGATTTAGTTGCAGGTAGTTGGCCAACCCGATTCAATTTTCCTGAAGAAGAGGAATAATTTAGAACTCTGAATTTAGCCAAACATCGTGGCGGAAAAATTTAGATTAGATTCGTCAGGACTCTTGAGACTGAAAATAGCCCAAATTCAGGACCCACATTTGGAACCGGAATGGGTTTCGGCTGCTGACCATTTAGATAATCTACCAACCTTAAGAGATATCAGTCATTTATCAATCCCTTTACAAGGCAGAATTCTTAGATTAAGTGCACACCTTTCGGCGTCTCGGACCGGTTCAGGACCTTGGTGTGCACGGGGGATTGTTGCCGCTAGTTCACAAGGGTGTACTGGGCTTTCACTTTCACTAATTGACTCGTGGTTTTCTAGAAATTGGTCTAGTGTTCAAGAGGCAAGAGCAAAGATGGTGACGCGTAGCTATTTACAACGATTGAAAAGTGGTGTGTTACAGAGTAGAGAAATATCCCCAGGAGTCCTTGACTGCTCTGATATCCCTGCCCCAATTACGCCTTCAATTGTACGCCATAGAAACTGGCTTCGGCAAAGTAAAGATTGGGTGGTATTAAGCGGCGGGGACCATCTATCAACCGGTTATTGGGTTTGGCACTTTGATGAGTCTGGAATTGGTACAGTATTACAGAAAAATATGGCTCGAAATCGCCTTACAGAATTGTACGATGAAATCGGCATCCATTTGAACCAGCCGCGAGTCGAGAGGATTGATGGACATCTGCATAGTGCTTGGTAGCAAGTCGGACTTGCCAATATCAGACAAGTGTACTGCAGTTCTTGAAGAGTTCAATATTGAACATGAAGTAAGAGTTGCAAGCGCACACCGTGCGCCAAAATATCTTGAAGGCGTGGTTAAAGATGCCATTGCAGATGGCTGTAAGATATTCATTGGAATGGCAGGTATGGCCGCAGCATTACCAGGGGTAGTTGCATCAATGACGACTCGACCAGTTATTGGTGTCCCTGTCGGTGGCAAGGTTCCCCTTGACAGCCTCCTATCAATTGTTCAGATGCCACCAGGAATGCCTGTAGCAACAGTTGGGGTTGACCGAGGTGACAACGCTGCGGTTCTAGCTGTTCAAATGTTGGCCATCTCAAACCAAGAATTGGCTGGTCGATTTGCAATTTGGCGTAAAGAAAAGACTGACAAAGTAATTGCAGATGATGAATCATTAAGAGAGTGAATCCAATGATTAGCACTGCTAACTTGATTGATGAAGCGATTGAGATTTTGAAAGACAAAATTGACGATATCGCCATTATCGCTTGCTCCGGTGGGATTGATTCATCGGTTGCAGCAACTCTCGCCAACCGCGCAGTTGGAGACCTTCTCCATTGTGTTTATGTTGATACTGGATTGATGCGTAAAAATGAGACTGAAGATGTTCAAAGAGTACTCGCAGAACTTGGGTTAAACTTGACTACAGTTCACGCTGCTGACCGATATTTTGAGGCATTAAAAGGGGTCACAGACCCTGAAAGAAAGCGTAAAATAATTGGCGAATTATTCATCCGGATTTTTGAAGATGAGCAGAAAAAAGTGGGAGCAAAATACCTCGTTCAAGGTACCATTGCCCCCGATTGGATAGAGTCTGGTGGTGGAGTTAGAGATGTCATCAAATCACATCACAATGTTGGCGGATTACCAGATGATGTTGATTTAGAAATCGTTGAACCTCTCCGCGATTGTTACAAAGATGAGGTCCGAGAAATGGCTCGTGAATTAGGTATCCCTTCTTCCGAAAGGCAACCTTTCCCTGGCCCCGGCCTAGCAGTTCGTGTGCTTGGTGAGTTGACCCCAGAAAGGGTCGAGGTTTGTCGTGAAGCCTGTGCGATAGTTGAAGAAGAACTTGAAACAGCTGCGTCAGAAGGTAAGATGGAACTTCCATGGCAGTACTTTGCTGCATTACTTCCAGTTCGCTCAGTAGGGGTCCACGGCGATGTTAGGGTTCATGGTGAGACAGTGGTGATCCGTGCAGTAGCAAGTTTTGATGGCATGAGTGCGCGCTACTCGCTGATACCTCATGAAATTATTGAGAAGATTAGCATACGTATCACTAACACCCTCAAGGGTGACATAAATCGTGTTGTTTACGATGTCACTCACAAGCCACCTGGTACAATCGAGTGGGAATAATGTCAGCTCACATTCAACGCTGAGTTAGTGATTTGTCAGTTTTAGAATGTGCCTGTGTAGCCACATTAATGTTTTTCTTGATGCGATTCATTGATGAAGGGGTGGTCGGTGGGCCGCCCTGTTGCCGTGTTAGCTTAGCTGGTGGAGCGGCGGACTGTTAATCCGCAGGTCGCAGGTTCAAACCCTGCACACGGCGCCAAATTCAATCGGATATCGTCAGTTGTTAGACTCAGGTATATTCAGGTTAGTGAGATTCCGATTGCAAATCATCGCCCCTAAGGGGCGAGTTTAGATTATGGGAATGGGTTCAAGTATCGGTATTAACTCCCCGAAGTCATGTACCTCGCTAAAGAAGAAGGGGCTAGAACACAGATTCGTAGTCTAATTCTTGCTTGTTTGATGTTACTTGGAGCACTTGCGACCGGTGTCCCAAACGCTGCGGCACTAACTGGAAATGAAACTGTTGCTGTGACAAGTGTGACAAATAATTCGGCTTACATTTCTGTAAGTAATTTAGATTCAAATGACTCCTATTATTGGTGGGCATTTATCTATTCACCCAATGGTACACTGTATGATTTTGATTATGGCTATATCTCAGGATTAGGGGGCGCTGGTACAGTCAATTACGGAGTTAGTTGGACAACCCCAACTGTAGCAGGCAATTATTCGATAAATGGGGAATTATCGGATGGTTCAGGTAATTCACTAGTCAATGACACTCAATACTTCGCGATTAGCAGTGGTGGAGGCACTAATGGCCCTGGGAATTTAACAGGGGACTCAAATGAACCAAATGATGCGTTTTCAACTGCAACATCAATTACACATGGGGCGGTGAATTCAGGAGTTAATATCCACAATAGTAGTGATGATGATTATTACACACTCAACCTTACATCCGGATCTATGGTATGGGTTAATCTGAGTTTTACCCATAGTGTCGGCGACCTTCAATTGAATGTTTACGAATGGAATGGATTAAACAATTGGATGGTTGATTATAGTCATTCTAATTCAAGTAATGAACAGGTCATATTCAATGTCACGTCTTCTACAACTTACTACGTTCAAGTTTTCAGTTCTGGAGGCGCCTCTAACTATTCATTCAGCGTACAGTCAACCGCAACACCACCGCCTCCAACGCCAACTGCAGATGTTAACGAACCAAATGATTCGTTTGCGACTGCAACTGCTGTAGGCACAAGCCTACCTTATTCTCAGACAAACTTGAGTACTCATAACTCATCGGATGTTGATTACTTTTCATTCCCAGTTATTTCTGGTGTGACTTACTGGGTAAACATTTCTTTTACCCACTCAAATGGTGACCTTGATATGAGATTATATGATGGAAGTCAAAATTTGGTCGATACATCCCAAAGCGTCACTGATGACGAGTCGGTAACAGATACACCCACGTCTAACATGACAATGTATGGATATGTGGAAGGATGGGGGCTATTCGGTGGCGCTATCAATAATTATGATATCACAATTGAGAGCAGTAGTGGTGGTGGTGGGATCCCCCCCACCGTTACAGGAAATATTACAACGGTTTTCTTCTCAAATGCAACATATGGCGAGTTTACTATGAGTAATCTCACGAATACGGCGGCTTACGAAATAGATGCGTATTTACTTGAATTTAATGGGACGAATTATACGTCACTAGGCTCATTCACTCAAGGTTGGACATCTAATGGTTCAAACCGTGTTGAACCAGCATTCGTCACTCTTGTTGAGGAGGGTACATTCTGTCTTTATGGTGAGTTATATGATATGAGTACTTCAACTAACGGGACCTGGTTAGATGGTAATATAGACTGTTTGTATCATGAAATGATGGAAGGTTTTGTCACATCAGATACTTCTGGAACACTAGGTGCTCAGAATCTATCAGCCGGTGATTTTTACTATTACGAATGGTACCTTTACATGGGAGGTGGTACAACATATTTGCAATCTGGCAGTGGAAACTTTACAGCAAATACCACATCTCAGAATTACAATATTAATTGGAATCAACCCGGTAGTTCTTCAGTACGTTGCTTTACTACATTCTTATTCAATGCTACATATGTGCAAATTGGCCAGCATCAGGACTGCTTCAATCCATCATGGCCGGGTATTAGTGCAACAGGAATAACAGCAAATTCTAATGCAAC
>CAXEOD010000076.1:0-9073 GCA_963997805.1 uncultured Candidatus Poseidoniales archaeon | reverse complement strand
GCCAGCAAGGTCAGCAAGGACAGCAAGGTCAGCAAGGACAGCAAGGTCAGCAAGGACAGCAAGGTCAACAAGGACAGCAAGGTCAACAAGGCCAGCAGTCCGGCCAGCAAGGTCAGCAAGGACAGCAAGGTCAGCAAGGACAGCAAGGTCAGCAAGGCCAGCAAGGTCAGCAAGGTCAGCAAGGTGAGCAGCAGGATAACGGACAAGGACAGCAGCAGCAAGGTGGCGAACAGGGCGGTCAGCAAGGTCAGCAAGAACAGCAAGACCAGAATGGCGAGAACCAGAACGGACAAAACCAGCAGCAGCAAGGTCAAACCCAGAACGGCCAACAAGGCCAGCAAGGGGAACAGTCCGACCAGCAGCAAGGTCAACAGCTCGACAATCAGGGTGCAAACGACAATGACGGTGATGGAATCCCCGACGATATTGATACCGATGACGACAACGATGGCATCCCAGATGACGTCGATGAGTTCCCGGAAGATCATGACAACGATGGAATCCCAGATGACGTGGACAGCGATGATGATGGAGACGGAATTGACGACCGAGAGGAAGTCAATGACGGTGATCCAAATACCAACATCTACGACCACGACAACGACGGAATCTCAGATAATGTTGACATGGATATCGACAACGATGGAATTGACAACCACAATGACGTGTATGAGAACGGCAGCAGCGCTATGCGTGACCACGATAATGATGGTCTCAATGATGGCGTGGATGACGACGACGATAACGATGACATCCTAGATGTCGACGAATTCGACGGCGCAACCGGCAGCTACCGATACGATCACGACAACGATGGACTTGACGACAAGTCAGATACGGACGACGATAACGACGGCCTGTCTGACTGGTACGAATCCAACGATGGCAACGATCTAACCGGTCAGTTCGATCACGACAACGATGGTATGGATGATCACCTCGATGACGATGACGATAACGATGGAATCCTCGACGAGTTCGAGAACTGATTCTTGAACTGATTTGTCTGTAAGCACCAATGACATGATCCCACCCGCTTCGGCGGAGTGGTGCCAGGCACCCTCGGGGGAATTTTCCCCCGGGGGGCCGAAACTTTTTTTTCCATTTGATTTTAGTTACAATAATTGATTATAATTTAATTGGTAATTTTTCTCATAGCCCTTGAGTAGTGATACGGGTGCCACTGTGTGATACAAAGGGGCACAGAGAGGCCGAGTCGTTGATATATCAAGCGTTAGTGGCGAGGTGCTTCAGTAGGTGTTATGATGACAAAAACCGACTCTATTAGAATGAATAAAAAACAAGGCAACAACGGGTTAGCCGCTTGTTCAATGATATTGCTAATGTTGATGAGTGTATTAGCTGCTATACCATGGAACGAGATTAGCAACTCAAGTGACGATGGTCAAAACACGGCTGTTGGTGTTATTGGTGAACGTATGGCTATTCAAACCTATGACCAAGAGGTTAGTAGCAACTCAGGCGACGCTCCCTCAATGTGGGGTAGGGAGATGCACCCAGCTCTTCTTGACCCGCAATATGCTGACCCAGCAGTGATGTATGGGAAGATTTCTGACCTCTCATTAATTAATTTGCGGCAACAGCATATTGGACCAAATCTAGAAGAAACTAATACACATGATCACGATAATGACGGAATCAACGATTTAGATGACCTTGATGATGATAATGATGGGATTTATGATTTGATTGAACGATTTGACGGTTGTCATTCTACCGATCCATTTGACCATGATAATGATGGGATTCTTGATAATGAGGATTTTGATGATGATAATGATGGGATTTTAGAAGGTCCAATTGACTGGGATCAAGGAGCAGACCCAAGAAATGTGTCAGCAGACCGTTATGTAAATGCCTCAACTATTCATCCAGCAACTGGTCAAGCAGTTGGTTTTGGTTACAGAGTTGACCAAAATTTGTGGGACCACGATAACGATGGTGTTCCGGATGAGGATATTGATGGTTCAGGACGAGAAAGTTATGACGAGGATGATGATAACGATGGTCGAATTGATCAGTTCTCATGGCCTTGTGATGATGATGCAGATGGTATGCGTGATTACTTTGACGATGATGATGACAACGATGGTGTCTTAGATTGGATTGATGAAAACCCGTACGATGATTCAGTGACTGGAACTATGCAAGCGACTGGTAATTTCGATGCTGCAATTCAGTGGCAACACACAGACTACCGTGCCTACAGCGGTGGCCTCAATTACGTAACGCTTGAAGCATTATTCCATCCAGGAAATCCTGTATTTACAACTATTTGGGATGGTGATCTTGATGGCGATGGGATTCCAAATTTCTTAGATGCTGATGGAGATAATGACGGAAATCCAAACAATGTAGATGCAGATGATGATAATGATGGACTACTAGACATGTGGGACCCTGATGACGATAACGACGGTATTCGTGATGTCTGTTGGGACATAGACATAAACGGTGACGGCCTTAATGATTACACTCGTGTGGATACGAGCCCTTACCAAACACCTGGCGCTGATACTGATGGTATCGCTGGAATAGATTGTGAGTTGGATTATGATTGGGATAGCGATAACGACCGCTGGCGAGCAATTGACTTCAATTACAACCATGTTTGGGATTGGTTTGATGAAGAAATGGGTGGTACTGCTAATCCAGATAATCCTCTGTTTGAGCCTGGTTGGAATGCGGCAAACCTATCTTGGGATTTAGACGATGATGGTCTAGAAAATGAAGTAGATCCTTATCCATTGAATCATACGAATGTAGTGAATACTTGGAATTGTGAGTGGAGCGCAAACTACAACCCTAACACTGATGGTGATGGGGACGGTCAGCCTGGCGGCTCTAACATATTGTGTTTAACTCAACGTACATCCTATACTGGAAACAATGACTGGGACGGTGATGGGATTTTGAATTACGAAGATGTTGATGACGATAACGATGGAATTCCTGACTTCATGGATATTGACCCCGATTGTGATTTGGATAATGATAATGACATCCATCAGTTGAATGGTAGTAAATACCGTGACGATGGTCCAAATGATGTTGATACTGACATAGACGGCGACGGTTTACCAAATGACGAAGATTGGGACGATGACAATGATGGAATCCCTGATATTTATGACCCTGATGATGGGAACTGTGGAGTGATTGATCAAGACATGAGTGACAACTTCTACCGTTCTTGGTATCCTCTTGGTGATGGTGATGATTTGGATGGTTCCGGAGATTCCCAGCGCTACACAGACAATATCACAGACCATTGGAATCTAACTTACTTGTTGAATCCCTTCTCGTCTAGTCAAAATTTCATTCTAAACTACAATGGATTTGACGGCACCACTAACCCTGCAACATCTGGTGTAGTTCCAGAGTTTTGGTGGATTTATCTTTCCCGATGGTCAAGTTGGAATGGTGATAATAAATGGGATATTGATGGAGATGGAGACACTCTTCAAAATGGTTTAGATATTGACCAAGATGCTGACGGAATGCCTGATTGGTGGGACCAAGATGAAGGCAATGATGGTATAATGGATGTTGACGACCCTAAGATGGGCGGGAGTCTAGACTTTGGTCAATGTGGTTTCATAGTTCAGCCTCAAGCAATTTCAGGTGGCGCGTCTACAGGTCTTGTCTGTGGTTTCGAATATGCGTTACAGTATGGTTATCCGCTAAGTGGGTTTGGTGCTCAAATGGGAATCCCATACAGTACACGGCCAGACCAGAGTTACTCAGATGGTGTATACGATGGTGCTAATTCAAATCAACAATGGAAATGTACCACACAGTGCTACCACTTTGAATTCGGGCCGCAAGTATTCTCTTCTACCAACTATACAGCGCTTGACCACAATCGTGATTTATTCACAGCTTGGATTGGATTAAAATGGCAGTTATTTAATTGGAATCAAGATACAAATGGGAACTTCTTCCCAGATGAGTTTGCCGACCATCTAGATGATGAAGTAGATCCTGATGATGATTGTGGGCAACCAATAAACATGAATGGAACATGGATTGACCCTACATGTATGTTTAATGATACAGCAGATTTAGATGATGATTTTGATTCAGTTTATGATTTATGGGATGTTGATGATGACAATGATGGCCTTTGGGATTATTTTGAGATAGATACCAATAACGACCTTGATGACGACGCCGGGACAAATCCACCAGGAAATTTCTTCACTGGATTAAATTGTGAGGATAAGGATGACGATGGTCAAGATTCAGACCCTGATGGGGATGGTTGGTATCAAGCAGTATGGGATAAAGGTGTGATGGGTCAAGGACGTCTATTTCCTTATTACTATGATGTTGATAACGACAATGATGGAGTTCCTGATGGTGAAGATTGGGATGACGATAACGATGGTAACTCAGATGTATTACAAGAGTTAGTCCCCGGATGTTTTGATGGTGAAGAGCAGTATATTTGGGACCATGATAATGACGGTATTCCAGACTGGGGGGACGATGATTGGGATGGTGATGGACGGACAAATGCACAAGAATTAGCAACCGCTACACCACTTGTATCTCCATGGGACCACGACAATGACGGTATCCGTGATGATGAGGACCTAGATGATGATGAGGATGGAATGAAGGACAAGGATGAAATTCTTCTTTGGCCAACTCGTTTCAACATAGAATCAACTAATCCTTGGGACCACGATGATTTTGGAGACGGTGTAGGTATCTACAATCCTATGAATAACACAACTGGACCAGATGGTCAAGACGTTGATGATGATAATGACACTTACTTCGATGAAGATTTCAATGTCTTAGAAGAGGGGTCAACCAGCTTCCCTTGTTACAATGGAAGTGAATCATCTGATTGGGACCATAACAATGATTGTATCCTTGATAAAGATGACAAGATTCCAACTAGAGTCAATGTTTCTGTTGGTGATACATTGTGGATGGACGCCACCAGTCCCGCCTTGTTTAGTGGCTGGGTGGAATGGTTGAATATGTCCACCTTCCAGTTTGAAGCCGCCCAAAATTTGCCGGTTCAAGTATCAATTGTGTGGACTAATAATGGTACATTGGCATTAGAGACAGTGGACGTGCTGACCAATTCATGGGGCCAGTTCACAGTCGGTCAGTTCTTGTATCCAGAAACTATTCATGTTGGGGATAATACAACTTACACGGTAACGGCAGAAGTTACTGAGATGTTCATCCATGATGGTTCAACATCTATCCCTACGACTGTTGGGGTAAAGGCAAATCTAACTGTTGACTATGTTGCATGGTACTACTTCCGAAGCGATGAACAGCCACTTTGGCTTGATTTCAAGGCACACTATTCTGCAGATTGGGACCGAGGTTTCTTTGACCGCAGAATTGTCAACGCGCCAATTACCTTCCAAGTATCTGGAGGACCATTTGGTAACCGTTCTTCACCAACAAACTTTACTGGTTTTGGAATGGGCTACAGAACCGACTCAAATGGTTGGGCTTCACTTACATTTGTTCAATCCGGCGGAATTAATGGCGTTTGGGAGCAAGTGGTTTGGAACTCTACTTTGGACAATGGGCCAGGAATGTTACCTGGTGGTTATGAAATGGTGATTTGGGACAACTCAGCCAAGGCTCATGTGGTTCAGGGAATATATAATTACACAACCACATCATTACCTGTTGGTGACTATGATTTCATCGGCCGCGTAGATCCGGGATTGGCAAGCGAATGGCCATTCCCTTACATGATTGGGGATCAAACTGCTCCATTTTCAATGAAGGCAATGCATCGAATGTATGTTGAAGCAGAGATTATTATTTCGGGTGACAACCCAGTCTATTTCTGGGATGCAACAGTGTTTACCGGCTCAAGTTTCGGGGCATGGCGAGCAATGTATCTATCATCTGGATTGGCAGCTTTTGGTACGGAGTTCAACACTGCGAGCCTTGGAAAGCCATGGCCAATGGAGTGGGATGGAAACAAGGCAACTCTACTTGATGAAGCGGCTCGCTTGCGTCCATTCTTGAATCATAATGGTACCCACTGGTATATCACAATGCAGAATGGCGGAGATTTCGATGTTCCACCTTGTGGACCGATTGATCCAAACGATCCTGAAAGCGATGTACGTTGTGAAATCATTCCAGAGATGGATACTGGTGAAACATTTACAATTATTGGAAATGTGACAAACCGTACTTACTTCCCATGGGACCAAGATGCTATGGCCCTACAGGTTGACCTTGACCACAATGGTGAATTCCAAGGTTCACAAGAAACGGGATATGCGCGTCGTCCAACTTTGATGGGTGGAGAAGCAGTATTCAACTACAACTGGTCTTGGTACAGTCAATATGAGGCTGCAACATACGGAGTTAAGGTTGACTTTACTAATTCAAATTATTATTTCACAGGTAATCAAACCACTGTGTTAGCGCCTACTGGTGCTTATGTCAACATTTCAGTTGTAGGTACAACTGATTTTGAATTGAACACAGTTCCTCGACTATATCGAAATACAAACTCATCAGTTGAAGCACGTCTAGTTGACAATGCTCTGCGACCAGTTAAGAATGTCGCAGTCAACTGGAGTTGGTCAGCAACCGGAGAAATGAACTCATCTGAAACAGACTCAAACGGGGTCTTCAAGATTCCAATGAACATATCTTCGGACCACCAACTTGGTAACTTTACAATGTCCTTTGAGTTCCCCGGAAACCCCTTGCTAAAGAGTTCATCAGTTTCCCAAGAGTTTTGGGTGGTTTCTCAAACTTTCATCAACTTAGTAAGCGCTGAGTGCGCTGGTTCTAATGTTTGCGAGAGCGGAGATGTATGGGAGTTCACAGCCCAAGTAACTGACGATAATCGCACGCCAGGTATACGTGACCTAGGCTCATCACTTTCGGGTGATGGAGAAAATGGTGGAAACGTATCAATCATCTTTGAAGGATATGACTTTGAGAATATTGCTCACCGTCAAGTGGTAGCAACTTTGGTTCCGAATGCTGGTGTGATTCATTATGAAGTCAGTCTAGACCCACAAGCTCTGCGCCAAGACCCAGCATCTTTCCTTCCGGAAGGATTTGGACCGGTTAATGTGATATTACGATTCAATGAGAATCTTCCCAATGAGGGTTGTGAAATAGCCATTCAGGAGTATCACTTGACTCTTCCAGGACAATGGGACCCATGTACAAATCAACCAGGCAACGACCACTTCCGCCGAGTTTTACGCTCGGATGTAGATGGATTTGCGATGATAGGCAGAACTGTGTTAGATGTAGACCAACAAATCGTGTACACCTCTGAGACAGACCCCAACACTGGTGAAGTCATTGAAAAGCCAATGGTAGTCACTGGCCGTTTGATAGATGAGTTAGGTTACAACTTGACAAACCGTCAAATCCGCATCTTCTATGAAATGCAAGGAAGCAGTGCAGGTCCAGTATCTTGTACTCCAGGCACAACTGACTTTGGTGGCTACTTCGAAATCACCTGTCCACTACAAGGAGTAATGGCAGGCCAAGCAAGAGTCACAATTGACTACAACGCGTGGGAGAATAACGACCGTCAACGATACAAGAACCAATCAGTGACACATCTATTCCCCGTATTCTCAAACTCAAGTTTAGAGATTACCGCAGTAGGACCATACCAGACTGACGTTGACCGTTACACCTTCGCAAACGGTACAAGTTATCCAGTACTTTACCTGAAGGAGTCTTTCCACATTGAGGCATTCCTCAAGCAGTCAAACGGCCAAGCAATTGGTGGAAAGTGTATCAACATCTATCTCAACCCTGATCAGTTCACACGCCCAATTGCAACTGCATATACCAATGACGAAGATGGTGCAATCACTTGGTTCAGTGGTGACCCTGAGCAGAATCCGTCCCGAAAGGGTGTTGAGCCAATGGGCAATGAGTTGGAAGGATTTAGAGTTCTCAGACTTGCTTATGAGCCAGACAGAGATGTGTCAAAAGGATGTGACAAAGAGTCCTCAGCCGTGGTTAACGGCTCATCGATGGATATTATGGTGTTAGTCCGCTCTAAGGTAGATATGCAATTTGATAAGCCATGGGAGAAGATAGATGGGTATCAGGAATACGAAGAAGTTAGCGGTAGTATTGCCGTACTTCGTAACCGCATTGAGGCGGCAGTAGCAGGTCAACAGGTGCACTTTGTTTTCCAGTATTGGAATGGTACAGATTGGATCAATGAGTCTTTAGAAATTGAGACTACAAACGACCGTGGAATTGCTAATTTCTCTTACGAATACGCAGGTATGAATTGCGGGGACCAGAAGTGTGAAGGGACCTGGAGAATTATTGCGACCTTCCCAGAATCTGCTCACTTTGTGGGTGGAGAGGACCTAGAAGGTACGGTTTTCTTGGGAGATCCGTTCATTGATTCTCAAGGAGCGGCTTGGTGGACTCAACCAGAATTCTTACTACCAGTTATTCTAGCGATGCTATTTGCAATGATTATTGGTGCTGTGATGTACAAGCGCTATGCTGAACGCCGAAGAATCAGTATTCTGCAAGGAATTTTGATGGGCACTATGATGCAATTAGAAGTTGCTAACGAGTATGTAGCAGTGATTTTCAACTGTTACAAAGACTTGGTCAAGTTCTTCCGTCAACATGGTTTCATGAAGAAGGTATACGAGACTACAAGAGAGTTTGAGTGGGCTGTTCGTGAGGCACTGCGAGGAATCGCTTCGCCGGCTGAACTGGATGCATTCTTGTCAATCTTTGAAGAGGCAAGATACTCTGACCACCAAATTACAGTTGGCCACCGTGATAGAGCAATGCAGACGTTGCAAGGAATTACAACTAGTATTGCCCTTGCTCTAGGTGAGCAACAACTCAGCCGAAATGCTGACCATGATGCAGATATTCATGGTAACTTGGCGAAAGCTGGCGAGTTCATTGATTCAGAAGGCAATATCAAGCAGGCTGGAATTGATGATAACGACGAGTTGAACAGTTTCAGCCTTTGAGTAGATACACGTATTTGGTTGTGCGGCGGGCGACTAGCCCGCCGCCTTCCATTAATGTCAAT
>CAXEOD010000075.1:0-9225 GCA_963997805.1 uncultured Candidatus Poseidoniales archaeon | reverse complement strand
CTACAAGAATCTGGTAATAGAAAGTATCACTCACCATTAACTCTGTCATTAAAGGAGCCGAAACTATCCCCGGAGGATCATTCACCGGAATCACAACAATGAAAAATTCCTGCTCAGCTGGAGAAGCACCGTCTTCCCCGCCATCGTTTACAAACACAGAAATCGTACCAGTGCCCGTGCGGTCATCCCGCTCTACACCCTCTTGTAGGATGAGTTTGAGTAGATGCTGATACTGGTCCATGCTGACGCCGGCATCAAGGGGGTAATTGACGAACTAAGAACAGTTCGCTTCAGATTTCAAATTTATCGTGTTCATGGCGCACCTAGTGCAGCGATAGTTGCGATACTTTGGTTAGTGAATTGGCGGTATAATTTTCTAAGTTTTTTGCGGCGATTATTTTCAGACATTCCCTCGATTTCTGCTACTGCATCATCATCTAAATTTGCACCATTTTCATGGCTAACCCATTCATTCCATGTAATTGAACTGGAAAACTTGAGTTGGGTGCGTTTCCAAGTTTTTGGTAGAAATGGTTCACCAGGGGCTAGGATTTCCCTCGATCCATTTATTCCACAGTAGACGATTGGTGTATCAGGAAAAGCTGCTGCAATTCTAGCAATTCCGGATTTCCCTCTGCTGAGATATGGTGGGGAGGTGTTTCTTGAGCGGGTCCCTTCTGGAAATATTCCGAGTGGCATCCCAGCGGCTAATACATCAGCGGCGCGAGCGAGTGCATCATCTCCACCTTTCAGCCGTTCAGTCTCAACTTGCCCTGTAGCAAGCATTAATTGTCTCCAACCAGGTTTGCTAAAGTGTTCATTTTTTGCCAAATAAAACAATTTTCTCCTTGAACTAAAGATTGCTAGAACTGGGTCAAGGTGTGATAAGTGATTAGCAGCAACTATCAATGGACCTGACCTAGGAATGTGTTCCATTCCTGATATCTTTAATCTAGTGATGATATTGATGAAGGGGATGAAAAATTTTAACAAGCCGCTGTAAAGTGGTGTTGAGGGTAAAGGACGATTCGCAGGCTCTACCGAAGTGAGTTCAGCCAAACGGGCGCGACCGTCAGAACTCAAATCACCCATAGCCGTCTCGTCTCGGTTGGGGGTTTTCATGGTTATTGGACCGAGAGGTCAGACCGCTCTATTCTTGAGAGGGTGGCGGGTCGGCCGATACATGCTCACAAGGCGGGTAGTAGCACTCACTTTGTTTGGGTTACTCATACTCCCCTTATGTGCACCAGTTGGCGCAGAATGGGAAGAAGATTCTTGGCTTACTGTAATCATTGGGCCAGAAAGGCTAGAACTAGGTGATGAATTTGGTTGCCATGGAATGGCTGGCAGTGAAATTACCGTTTATGAAGTAGAAATCTCTGAATGTAGAGATTATCTCACCGAGCGAATTAATTCTTCAAAATGGGCGGCAAATCCAATTTCATTAGGCATTGATTCTGATAGGTTAGATGAAATTGATTCTGAAGCGATTGTTGCTGCAGGTTTTGCAGTTGTAGACCAACAAATCCTTCCACTCAGTTCAGATATTGAAAATATTTCCTATAATGGTGGTTCGTTAGAAAAGAATATGCAAACGGTTGAGGAATTTCAAGAATTAATAGATGATGAGGTGCCGATGATAAATTTCTTTTGGAAAGCCCGAGACCACGATGTGGTTGTCCGCCCTAATTCAGAATTGGTTTCATCTATAGAATCAACAACAGCGTGGTTTACAACTTGGGGGGAGCACGCTTCCTATCAAGCAACTAAAAGTAATTTCGCGCTAGATAATTCATCTTCTAATTCATGGTTGGTGACATTTGAAAGTGATCAACTATCAAAAACAGGAGTGTTTTGGGATGTTCCTATTACTAATATATTCTCAAATATCAATGCTGATGTTGTTTCAGTGAATACGGGCGATATTGTCTTGGATGAATTGGTTAGCGATTCACCGCACTTGCAAACTGGTTGGCGTCAGGAGAATAACAGTCTAATTTTGTCCTTGATGCCGGGTCAACAAGTTACCATTATTTTTGATACATCAACAAATCCTGATACAACACAACAAACGTGTGACCGTTTTAATTGTCACACGGTTGCCATCACGGTTGCGGGAATTCACACAAATGATTTGTTTGATTGGTCTAGGCGCTGGGACGATACACCAATGAAGTTCACTTGGCTAGTTGAGCCGCGCGAAGTGGCTCAATATGGTTGGATACTCCCTACTCTTGCAGTAATTGTCGCACTTTGTGCACCTGTTGCAATCATCTGGATAGTGAAAACCGACCGCCGCGCCCAACAAGTAGTAGCGGTCTTGGATAATTTGGATAACCTAAAATTTGAAGAAGAATAACAAACGTAGTTCTGGTCATTTTTTTGTGAATACCAATCAAGTTTTGTTTCAATCATTTACGGGTTATTTCAGCACCTGCAACTTTTAGACGAGTAATGATTTCTTCTAAATCAGAGTGATAGTTATCTGGTGATTGAATTCCTTCAATTCTGTCATCTAGCAAAGCTTCACAAGCAACAAGGAACGGAATCCCAGTTGCTACCGCCATTGAAGGCCATAACCTATCAAGTGATTCATCAACCCCGGGGATATCAAACTCCCAACGTACTACTGGTCCGTTATTTGGTGTGATAGTTATGTCCATGTAAGTAAATTCTGACCTTGTGGGTGTGTAAGCCCATTCCTGTACCAAAGATTGTTCATCTAGTTCTCCACTATTTCGTAAGTCAAGGAACTTTTCTATGTGGCCTGGCCATCGTACAGTATATTCTGATAGCGACTCACAAGCTACGTCAGGGTTGGTTAACAAGGAGCGCAACCCATCTGTGAGGAAAGCCTCCATTTCCCCATGCTTCCCAGCAATGAACATGTGGCGGTCTGTTATCGCCGGCACTTCCTTTTCTTCGCCATTCATTCGTATCCTAGCTGGTCGAGTGTATTCTTCAATAACGTCTGTTGGCGAGAATGGGGCGCAATAACTCCATTCTGAATCTCGTATGAGAGGGTTGCCACCAACCCGAATTTTTACAGATTTTAGTGGTGGTACTCCTTTTTGTTCTGAGATTACAACCATATTAGATACGCCTGGGGCGATCCCACAATCGTGAATCATTGATGCCCCAGATTGTTTTGCAAGTTCCCCAAACCTATCTGGTGAATTTTCTGAGAATGCCAAATCACATACTTTCACACCATTTGTAATCAAGTGTTCACGGATAGAATCTCCAATTCTGCCAGGAAGCAAGTTGAGAACTAGGTCAAATTTAGACAGGTCGCAATCTGCTAAATGAGAGATTACATCTTGTTCAACCAATGAAAATGACAGATTTTTTCTAACTTTTTCCAACATCGGCACATCATCATGATTTAGCGCAATAGCGGTGACATCATGTCCACTCTTTGATAATTCATCACAAATGAATGAACCAACCAGCCCAGCACCATAAGAGAGAATGCGGGCCATATCTTAGGTGAGGGGTGGCTACTATATTTGATTTCAACAATGACTCCCGACGTGTCGTTACAGCCGTAGCATTCATGCCATTGATGCTTACGAGACCGGTTCGGGGAGCAGATGGCAGGAGACGTTTCAATTGACCCTTGGTCGTCAAGTCAATCCACTGACTATAACAGAATCATTGACCAATTCGGCCTTGAAAGGGTAGACCACTCAGTTCTACCTAATCCTCACATGTTGCATCGAAGAGGGATTGTGTTTGCCCATCGCGACTTAAATCTCATTTTAGATGCTCACTCTAGTGGGAATCCATTTGGAGTCTTGACTGGGTTGATGCCATCCGGAAGGATGCACTTAGGGCATAAGATGGTAATTGACCAAGTAAAATGGTTCCAAGAACAAGGTGCAGATGTTACAATTGCAGTGGCTGATTTAGAAGCCCACGCTACACGAGGTCTATCACTGGATGAGTGCCGCCGAGTAGCTCTTGAAGAGTATGTGTCGAATTATGCTGCTTTAGGATTGGATGTTGAAAATACATCTGTTTACTTTCAATCAACAAGACCTATTGTACAACGACTAGGTTTCACTCTTGGAAAGAGAACTAATTTATCTGAATTTGAAGCGATTTATGGATTCAAAGGTGAAACTAACCTCGCCCATGTACAAGCACCACTGGTACAAGCTGGTGACATATTGCACCCGCAACTTGACGAGTATGGTGGGCTAAGGCCAATTGTGGTACCTGTAGGAGTAGACCAAGACCCTCACCTGAGACTAACGCGTGGCCTCGCTAGCAAGACTAACTGGTTCAATGTGAAGAACCGCAAATCGGGAGGATTGGTTATCGGTCTTTCCGTTCAGGATGATAATTCACAAGCCCTCGGAATTGGTGCAGATGGCAGAATTGACAAAGGTGTGCGACAATCTGTGTTTGGTAAATTATCCGCAATTTTGGAGAAAATTGGCTTTAGTGACATCCTTTCCAATCCGAAGCATGGTTCTATTGAGATCCCTGCAGCTACTAGCCGAGATAGAGATTTAATTCGACCAGAACTTCTGAAATTAGAGCGCTCACTTGGCGGTCTTGGCTTACTACAGCCTTCAAGCACTTACCACCAATTCGCTATTGGAATGACAGGCGATAAAATGTCATCAAGCCGTCCCGAGACAACAATTTTCCTTACAGAGGATGTGGCAACTATGGAAAAGAAAGTCAAATCCTCATTCTCCGGTGGTCAACCAACTCTAGAAGAGCACCGCCGACTCGGAGGCGATCCCGATGTGGATGTTGCCTTCCAATATCTGAGATATTTCTTTGAGGATGATGATACAGCCCTAGCAGAAGTTGAGGCTGGTTACCGCGCTGGAGAAATTCTCACTGGACAAATGAAGCAAATTTGTATTGACAAGGCTAGTGAATATCTCAGCCATCTTGGCGAAATGCGCCAACAAACTGCCCATATCGTTGATGACTTCTTGGCAGAGGATGCCAGCCTTTAGTTCACTCAACATCTTCTGAACTCATGATGATAGGTGCGGGGCCGGGGTCAAGTAGGTCAACTTCCTTAGCGGACAATTCCTTTTTTACAGCATCATCGTGACCAATAATACTGTGACCTTTCGGGTCTAGTATTTCTAGAGAAAGGTCACCCAGTAATTCTCCTTTTGCAAGTGCCATAAGAGCCATTTCAAGTTGAAACAATTTATCTAAATTTTGCTCAGCTTCATCATTACCATCTTCAATTTCAGTTCGTATTTGCCGCATCATCATACGAATGATGTCAATAAATCGATTTACTACGCCTTCAACATTTGAAACGTAACCTGTAGATTGAGTTCCTGGGGATACTTCTAAGTCTAACTCAGGAATTCTAACAGTTCCAGAAGAACCCCTTACTATTCTAGCCTGTAAGTGTTCAACTTTTTCTATAGACAAAGAGAATGATAGTGCTCCTCGTTCTTCTGATGGGATGAAATCAGTTTGCCGCATTCCACAATGTTCACAACTAAGGGTAATCTGAGTATGCTCACCAAAGTAAGGGATTTCAGATGACATTGATAGGAGTTTTAAACTACCTTCGTTCTTGCAAGTAGGGCATGGCAAATCAACGTCACTTTCCACTTTTTCACCTCAGGAAGAGTGTTCAAACGATTCTTTTTCTAGACCAGCAACGCCACTAACTCCAGGGGGTAAGACAAGAACGCGATCTTCTCCAAGTTGGACTAGCGAGCCACCCACATCCTTGACAATGAAGTTTGAGATTTGCTCAATTGCCGTTTCGAATTCAAAACCTCTGTTTATGATTTTTCCCAATTCAACAATTACTACTTCGCCCTCTGCAGCCCAATTAAAAATGGCATCTAAACCAGTTACATCGTGTAACACGGCTCTACGAATGACTAACTCACCATCTATCCGGGGGACCGGAGCATCAGGGTATATTGAGCCTAAGTCATGGTAAAGTTGTCCGGGTTCTGGGCGTGGTAGTTCTCCTTCTGAAGTACTGGGGATGTCAATCCAGCGAGGCCCGTTTCCCCCCTCCTCAGTCATTTCCATCATCTATCGGTGCAGGGTTCGCCACATAACCAATTTCCTGTTTTGATGTTGTAAGTAGGTAGTTAGGTTTAGTCGGGTTGATAAGGGGCCGATATTTCGCCCTCTATGCCGAAGCGGGGATTCTGCTTCGTGCGAATGTTCAAGAACGGGCAATTAGGAGGTAATGACATGGAAGCAGAGATGACGGCATTGAAGACGGGAACTAGCACCATTGGGTTGTGCTTTGATGGTGGAGTAGTTGTAGGCGCAGACCACCGAGCAACTATGGGCCACTTTGTAGCCAACAAGAATGTACAGAAACTATTTGCAATTGCAGATAACATTGCTCTCACAACTGCTGGCCTTGTTGGCCACGCTCAAATTCTTTCACGAGTTTTGGCCGCTGAAATCGCCATTTATGAGATGAAGCGTGGAGGAATAATGAAAGTTGAGGCCGCTTCAACTTTGACTGCAAATATTCTCGGTGGCCGTCCATATTGGGTTCAATTATTGATTGCAGGAGTGGATACGGATGGTAGCCATGTGTACTCAATTGACTCCGCTGGTGGTTCTATATCAGACACTTACTGTGCAACAGGTTCAGGTTCACCTTACATGTATGGGGTTTTAGAAGACCAATACAAAGAAGGGATGACTGAGAACGAGGCATTAAAAGTCGCCGCAAAGGCACTGTTGGCATCAGCTCAAAGAGATGCTGCTAGTGGAAATGGGATGGATCTCTGTGTTATCACTCTAGACAAAGGATTTACCTTACTCACTGAAGCACAAAAGCAGAAACTAATCAACTCTATTTGAGAATTGATATTTGATTCCCGGCAGTTAAACTGCCATCACCCTCAGTCTTTGAGGAAGCCGGTAAACTGCGGGATACTGTAAACACAACGAGGTGTGAAAATGAGATTGAGCTTTCAGGAAATCAAAGAGAAGTTACTAGAGATGATGCCTAGTAAGGCAGATTATGAATTAGACCTAGAAGCAGCGAGCATAGCCATCATTACAAAAACTCCTGAAGAATTCAACAATTCTCTAATTGGGGAGATGGCTAAAACAATAAAAAGACGAATTATCGTTAGGCCCCATGAATCTATTTTAATGAACCCAAGAGATGCTAATGAATTAATTAAGAAAATAATTCCAAAAGATGCGCTAGTATTGAATATTTGGTTTGACCCTGCAATTGGAGAGTGCACAATTGAGTGTAAAGACCCAGCATTAGCAGTAGGGAAGAGAGGTATACATCTCAAAGAAGTCAGAGATAAAATCGGCTGGCATACATCAATAATTCGTTCTTCCCGTATGGACAGTAGGACATCTACTGACATTAGGCGATTCAGGATGGACAATTCAACCGACCGAAAGAAAGCACTTCGCAGGTTTGGGAACAACATTTACCGGCCTCAAAGGCCAGGTGAAACATGGGTTAGGCTCACTGCACTAGGGTCCTATGGTGAAGTCGGAAGGGCAATGCATCTAGTCACAACCAACGAAAGTCGTGTAATCGTAGATTGCGGGGCAAAACCAGGCAAGGAGGAAACCTCAATGCCGTACTTTTCAGCACCAGAATTATTGCCTCTTGAAAAGATTGATGCTGTAGTAATTACCCACGCTCATTTGGATCATATTGGAATGCTTCCAGTGTTATTCAAATATGGCTACCGTGGGCCCGTATATTGCACGCCTCCAACTCGCGATTTGATGGTATTGTTGCAATTAGATTTCATTAAGGTATCACAGTCTGAAGGAAGAAGGCCAGCATACACTCTAGAAGATGTTCAAACAATGATGTTACACGTGGTTGATGTAGATTGGAATAAAACTACAGACATTGCTCCTGACATCAAAATGACACTGTACAATGCGGGGCATATTCTAGGCTCCTCATCCGTGCATATGCACATTGGAGAAGGTTTGCATAATTTGGTTTTTAGTGGTGATATAAAATACGAAAAATCATGGCTTTATGATGCTGCTAATGTTCGCTTCCCACGCGTTGAATCTCTAGTTCTTGAATCAACTTATGGCGGTACGAAATCGTTCCAGCCTTCTCGGTTGGAAGCGACACAAGAATTGCAGGACATGATGAAACGTGTACTTGGCAGGGGTGGGAAAGTCTTCTGTCCAGTATTCGCGGTGGGCCGAAGTCAAGAATTAATGATAGCCATTGACCAGTTGTTCAAATCCGGAGATTGTGAACCGGTTCCAGTTTGGCTTGATGGAATGATCCAAGAGGCTACTGCAATTCATGCAATGCATCCAAATTATCTTAATCAAGAATTACGTCAATCAGTTTTGAAAGATGATGATTCTAATCCATTTTCATCTAAATGGTTTAGGAAGGTTGAGAGTCGAGACCAGCGAGAATCAATTATCAATAACCCACGCCCTTGCATCGTTCTTGCGACTAGTGGTATGATGTCTGGTGGCCCGATAATTGAATACTTGAGAAATTGGTGTGGAGACCGCCTCAACACTCTTTGTTTCGTTGGGTATCAGGCAGAAGGAACTCTCGGCCGCCGCCTCAGAGATGGCTTCAAGGATGTACCAATTAGCGATGGAGGTCGAGGAACGGATATGGTTAGGGTTGAATGTGACTTAGTAATCATTGATGGGATGAGTGGTCATTCAGACCGCCGCCAACTGATGGAATATGTCAATCAAATGAATCCAAAACCGCGTTTCATTATTTTGCACCATGGTGATGCAAAGATTGCCAATCAGTTTAGACAGGGGTTAAGGGAAACATACCGCATCAGAACGGTTACACCTTCTAATCTTGAGACACTTCGGCTAGTGTGATTAGGAATACTCCAGTTGCACTTTGTCAATTTGTTTTCCAAGTATGTAGAGTACTAGACCCGACACCAAAGAGAGCACACCGATGAAGGTGACAGCAAAGGCCGCTAATGCGACTCCAATGCTTACAGTATCATGAGGCCCACCAACATCAATCAATGCAGTAGCCATCTTGTATCCTACTGTGAAGGCTTCCCAAACAACGCTGCCGAAGATGTATGCTACGTAGACACCAAAGTGCGATAGGAAAGCCTCCGCTTCGGGTTTCATACCAATATCACAGGTGATAATTACTTCTCCTGTCGCTAATTCGTCGACTGCGACAAACATCGGGGTAATATAGTCATCGTCGCACTTGGTTGACATTATAGCCTGACAGAGAGTGAATGTTGCACC
>CAXEOD010000074.1:0-9295 GCA_963997805.1 uncultured Candidatus Poseidoniales archaeon | reverse complement strand
TATCTAACAACAAAAATGAGTAAGCAAGCAACGCTTCCTTAACCTCTTGTTCCTCTGAAAAATCAATCACCATATTGATGACTGCCTGATTATTTGCTTGACCTTTGAAGTAAAGGTCTTTGGAAACTTGTGAAAGATATGCCTCTTTGGTCTTCATGTATTTGGTCCAGGACTTGAGAATATAAGTTGCCAATGCCGAAAGGATACCACCGATAAGTGCAAGGGAAGTCTCCCCAGAGCCATAGCCAAGAAGAAGAGGGCCGAATTTCATGCCAAGAGTTGCTAGCCCACCTATCAATGGAGCCAATATTTTCACCTGATCAATTCGTCTCATGTTAGGTGATGTGTTAGGAAAAATGACCTCCAAATCAAGTTTAGGAATAGTTTTGAATAGTCTCAAGTGCAAGCCTTTTGCCTCGGTCCCAGGGTAATTCCCCAAGGTTTTGTTGTTCTCAAACCACGCTCGTTCATGAAACTGCATGACTTGGATGATGCGCTCATACACCTCCACATCTACCTCTGTGGGTTCCTTTCTCAGGATGAGTTTAGCGAACAGTGAAGGGTCACGAACACTTTTTACCGTTTTTTCACCAAGTTTGAAAGTTTGTAAAAGTTTGAACTCGTCAAACCGAACATCTAGGCTTATCGGAAATATGTCTTCACCATCTAATGCTGCTTGCATTTCTTCATCCGTAATTTCTAGCCAGTTGCCATCTGTTAGAGCACTTCTAAATTGATTTACGAAATTTGTTGAGTCAAAAATCTCTGGGATTTCATCCGTTGAATCCGGATCAAAATCTGAGTACATTTGTTTTAGAGATTCTTGAGCAGAATGCATACGATGGTGCCAAAGGGCTTCCAACAACTCTGAAATTTTTGTTAGGTTATCTGAATTTTCACCTGATTCAGCCAATATTAGGCGCTTTATTTCAGCGCGGCTAATCGGAATAAAATGCTGGCTCGGCACACCATTAACCATGTTGAACGATTTTCCCTACATCCGGACTAGCCTTTGAATTAACCGGGCAAATTCTGTTTGAGAGAGAGGAATGAAATACAAGACTAGTAAACAAAAATCAGGGGTATAGTTTGATGCGAGTTCTAGCATTCGAAGATTCCTACGATATTGAAGCATTGCTTAAAGCCGGGAACGTTGATACTAGTCAAATCACTATTGAACAGAAATGGAATTCTAAAGATGCTGTTGCAGTCATCAATGAATTTTCACCTGATATTCTACTTCTTGACCAATTCATGCCGCCATTCAAGGGATTAGAAGTTCTTAGAATGTTAAATGATGCTGTAGGTGCAGAGAAATTGAACCGACCTGACCAAATCATTGGGATTAGTTCTGCAGGATTTGCAAACCGAGCGATGCTCAATGATGGTGCTGACCATGCAATATTGAAATTTGATCTCGCAAATCTCAATATTTGGCCAAAAATTAATGATGAATGAATATATTATTCACCGGGATACCAATCTTCTTTGCCTGGTTCTCTGAACCACCAAGCCCCATCATCATCCCGCCACCATTCGACATTATCATCATCAACATAGTAATCTTCTTCTTCTTCTTCTTCAGAATCAACATCAACACCCTGTTCTCGAAGAATATCTTTCTTGACTTCTGAGGTGGTTTCCTCAACATTGTGGAAAACACGGCCTGCCACTGGGTCTTGTGATTGCAATTGGCCGTGATCCCCAGAAGCAATTGCTTCATCACTATCTTTGTAGAACTCTTCAGCCATCTCACGTTTGTATTCATCATACTCGTCAGAACCCCAAGAACCTTGGGAAGAATCACTGGGAGCACGCATCAACTCATCGAGATTCACTGGCCCACCCAAGTCTAATTCGGGTGCATCTGGCATATTTTCATCATCATAGAATTCGTCAGAATCAGCCAATAATTTTGGAAATGTTCTGCCATCAGGATGGGCGGTCTCAATATCTTCAACCAATAAGTCATGTTCCTCTTCGTCTAGATTCTCTTGGTCATACTCTCGTCTAACAATCTTCACAATCTTGTTCAACTCTTTACCCAAGGTATCTTTCTTATTATTAGCAACCGTTTTCTCAATATGACGAACTAAACGGTCATATGGCGTACCCGTCAAGCCACCGAGAAAGCCGCCTAACCCTTTCTTCTTGCCAGCCATTATCTCGCCTACGACACTGGTGCAGTGCCAATCCTGTTAAGGATTCACCGCCGGAGCGTGTGCATGGTAGACGGTTGGCTGGCACAAGCAATGTCAGCGTACAATGCCGATTCACTTGCCAATAAAGAGGGATATCGCGGATTAGTTATGATGCCTGGAGAAACACTTGAACAAATCCTCCATTGGACCTTAGAATCTCTGCCTGATGAAATTTTAATTGGTTTAGATGCTGATAATAACCGGCCTCACCACCAAGAAGTTGATGAAATATTTGAGGGGAATGACCATGAAAATGGATTATTTGCTGGAGAAGGTTTCATCTTAGGAGATGCAACAATAGTAAATCGCGGAGATTCCTTTTCTGTTCATCACGTTCCTGAAGAATGGACGGACGGTATTTTTTCAGAAAGCCGTGGGCCACGAGGTGGGCGATTTGTACATTGGTTGCACACTCACCCTAACGCGGTAGCTGTACCATCACGACAAGATGCTGACGCGGCTCAGTATACACTTGGTGTTGACATGATATTGGGAATTGAATTCTCACCATCTGGACCCTTTGGTTGGTATGATGATACTGATGAAGTGCGTAGAAAGTTGCAACCCGAACAGGTCGCTCCTGTACGTCAAAAACGCGGTTGGGGTAGATGGAGAAATTCTCCTGAGAAACCCGTTTTGGGTGTTGCCCCAACAGGCCACAGTATTCACGGATTAGAATTGATTTCATTTCATAGGTCCGGCACTGCAGTAAATGTCATCTTTGTTGATGAAGAAGGATACCCCTACGGTTGGGAAAAATTCCAGTCATCAACTTGATTTTATGAAATCTTCACGATTTGAAAATTCTTTCTCGGTAATATGCAAGTTCTGCTACTGACTCACGGATGTCGTCAAGAGCACGGTGGCCTCCTGTTTTTTCCATTGAAGGAATATCTGGATTCCATCTTTTTGCTAACTCCTTGACTGTTGATACATCTATGCTACGATAATGAAAATGAGCATGTAACTCAGGCATGTAGCGCCTCAAAAATCTTCGGTCTTGAGAAATTGTGTTTCCACATAGCGGTGAGGACTTAGAATTGGTGTGTTCGCGAACAAACTCTAGGGTCAGCCGTTCTGCCTCGGCATCATCAATTTCGCTCGCTAGAACCTTCTCTACAAGTCCACTTCCGGTGTGGTGAGTTGTGTTCCACTCGTCCATTCCTGCTAGCAAGTCTGCAGGTTGGTTAATCACTAGGCATGGGCCTTCAGCGATGATGTTTAACTCAGCATCTGTGATGATTGTTGCTATCTCAATAATACGGTTTTCAGCAGGATCTAATCCCGTGAATTCGCAGTCAATCCACACCAAGTTGTCGCCTGTCATTCGCATGACGGCGTAGTTGCTTGTTGAAGAGGCTTCGCCTGACTGATTGGGGCCATGTTGTTAGGTGAGAGGCTTCAGGAGATGGCATGCAGGAACAGGAGGTCGGTTTTCTTGAACTCCTGCGAGTCAATTCGACGTTCAGAAAATACTGGGTTGGAAATAGTATTTCCATGCTTGGTGAATGGTTCAATACGGTCGCACTTTTTGTTCTAATTGACCAACTTACGGGCTCCGAGTTGGCTCTTGGTCTGCTGTTCGTTCTGCGAATGTTCTCTCTAGCTTTGCCACAAGTATTCACTGGCATGCTCGCTGACAGATTTAGTCGTAAATGGCTGATGGTTGGGGCGAATTTTGCCTCTGCTCTGACGGTTGCTGGATTTTTACTGATTGATTCAAAAGCTGATGTTTGGTTGGTATATTTCTTCTCAGCATTATTGATGCTGTTTCATGCAATTTATTTGCCGGCCGAAAATGCCACGATGCCAAATATCACTAAGCCGAATGAATTGCTGACTGCAAATGCATTGAATTCAGCAACTTGGTCTGCATCATTAGCAATTGGTTCCGCTGTTGGAGGTGCGGTGGTCGCTAGCCACGGTGTTCAAATCGCCTTCATTATCAACTCAATTGCTTTCATTGTAGCAGGTTTAATCATTGCTAGCATTAATATCCCGCAACAAAAAATCAAAGCGCCAGAAGGCAATTTCATTGCTTCAAGTCTATCACAAGTTAAGGAAGGATTTCAAATTATAATAACAACCCCAAGAATCTCACGGATTATCACCGCCAAAGCCGCTTGGGGGTTGTTTGGCGGTGGCCTAGTCTACATGTTAATTCTAGTCGGTGCTGACATCGGATTGGGAGAAGTTGCCGCTGGAATCGGACTTCTATTCGCCGCCAGAGGAGTTGGTACTGGATTGGGCCCAATCCTTGCAAGATATGCTTTCACAAACCGCGAAAACTGGTCACTATTAATCGGCTGGTTAGTATCTGTTTGTGGTATTGGATACATCGCTATGGGATGGCTCAGTTGGGGATGGTGGGTAGCCCTTTTCGTGGTCTTTTCCCATGCAGCAAGTGGAGCGAATTGGGTCATCTCAACCGTCCTTCTGCAAGAGAGGAGTGAAGATGAGTGGCGCGGGCGAATGTTTTCCACAGATTTCCTATTACTTACTATGGTAAATGGGATTTCCACCTTAGCAGCGAGCCTCATTCTTGAGTATACAAACATCGGTCTAAGGGAATTAGTACAAATATTTGCAGTTGGTCAACTGCTTTCCGGAATTTTCTGGGTAATGCTGATTGCACCTGGCGAGAAAAAATTCCTTGCCCTAAAAAAACAGGAAGAAGCATTGCAAACTTGAGTTGAAATTTATGGATTCAACACGACTAGCAACTGATGTTTTTTCTGAGTGGGCAGAACAAGGTCGTGACATCGGAATGGAAAAAGGGCATTCCACCTCAGTTTCAGAGATGCTAGAATCAGCAGTTCCAAACCTCCCTCAACCATTTTCAGCAATTGACATCGGCTGTGGCAACGGCTGGGTAGTCCGTAAACTCACAACCTTAGGAGCTAGACGAGTAGAGGGGGTGGATGGAGCGAGTGAGATGATCGCCAACGCCAGAGCAATTGACCCGAGTGGCACATACCATGAGGAAAAATTACCCGAATGGACCCCCGAAAACCGGTTTGATTTGGTGCACACTATGGAATTCCTTTACTACCTGAAAAACCCCCAAGAAATGCTCGCGAAAATCCATGATGAGTGGCTTGAAGATGGCGGGTGGTTAATTGCTGGAGTTGACCATTATCTTGAACATGAGGCGAGCCTAGATTGGCCTGAAACACTCAATGTCCACATGACAACAATGAGTATTGATGAATGGAAAACTCTGATGAAAGATGCTGGATTTCGGAATATAAAAATTTGGCAAGCCGCAGCCGCAGATAATTTCTCAGGTACCCTCGCAATGCTAGGTCAACGTGCGTTGGATTCATGAAGTGCCCGCGATGCGGCTCGGGCATGACAGACCTCGTTGACCAAATTGACGCTCGGGGAAAGGCAATGAGCCCAAGCCTTCCAGAAGACTGTAAGAATTATCTCATTGACATTGATGGGACTGTTTGTGAAGATATCCCAAACGAAGAGGCGGAGAGAATGGCTGACGCTGAGGTCTTTGAGGGAGTAGTTGAGGTCATCAACGGATGGTTTGATGAGGGGCACATCATCACTTTCTTCACCAGCCGGACTGATGAGCACGCGGAAGTTAGTGAGGCTTGGCTAGACAAAAACGGATTCAAGTACCACGGCGTTTTGTACAACAAACCTCGGGGTGGGAACTACCACTGGGTGGATAATCACACTGTGCGGGCAACAAGATTCATCTCAAAGTTCACTGAGTTTGTCAAAAGGTGGGCTGAGGTTGAAGTCTTTGACGATGATGAAATCTGACTCACCAGACGTTGTAAAGTCCAACTAGGACTACAATTGGCCCAACGCTCATCAGAATATCTCTAATCATTAGTTTAAGAGCGACTTTTGATTGCTGACGAATCCCTTTCTGGATTTGGTCATCCATTTTGTTAGAAAGGTCAGTTGCCTTTTCACGAACTACTCCAAGTGCTGCATCGGCGACTTCAAGCCCCTTTTCTCCAGCAACACCGCCAGCCCCAAGTAAAGTTCCCAAGATTGATTTTTTCGAATCGCTATCCTCAACCTGATTATCTTCTATGCCTACATCATCCGGCTTTTTACCTTTCAAACGCAAGCCGCCAATGAATCCAAGCACACCGCGTGCATGAGAGAGACCCTGTGCTGTAAGTTTCACGACTACTCTATTTCGCTCAGAAACTGAGCGTATTAGTCGACGAGTACGTGTAACCCTCAGAAAATCCCCGAATAACCAAAAGCCACCAGCTATCAATAGTGCATAAATCGCTTCTTTAGGAGTTTCTGTCCACCCTTCCCAACCAATTGGATCAAACAAGGTTCGGGCATAAAGCGCTAGAATAAATGGCAAGAAAATAGCTAATACCTCATTGAATACAATGACCCATAATCCCTTTATTTTCAATGAATTAATTGCCTGAAAAAGAATTTTGCGATCTGGGGAAAATTTTGAAATCAAGTCAATTAATGGAGGAAGTACTAAAATCAATCTCAGTAATAGAGGGATAACTAGCATGTAGAGATAGCCTTCGTAAGGTGAGGCTGGCGGGAATGAAGGGATGAAAATCACCTCTGCCATATCATCTGACATTAGTTCATCTGCCATCAAGTCTGCGCCCGAAGGCTCATGTGTGAAATCCTTCCCTACAGAAAGTAATGGCATTCAATCACAACTTATCAGATTGGCTCGGAATCTCAATTGATGACGAATGGCTTGAAGAAAATATCCGCTGGAAGGACTTTGGCACCGGCGTACGCCTAGGCAAACTGGCCCGTGAAGGTGAGTGCTCTTTGGTTCTGTACGACGCAGATTCCGAAGTAGAGGTAGAGGCTTTCATGCCCCATATGCACCCTGGTGGAGAAGCCTATCTTGTCCTACGCGGAGAGGTCTACGATGAGGCTGGAACTTATCCTCAAGGAAGCCTAGTATGGATGGACCCTGAGACAACACACAACCCAAAGACCCGCGAAAAAACCCTGATTCTAGTGCTTTGGCCAAAAGGCGTGAAAATCGTAACTGCAGAATAGTTGAGCCTAGGAAAAACCTCGCTACACAACTGTAACCCAAACCGTCGCATTAACGCGGTGCCCTCCGTCAAAGATGCTCATCGTGAAGGCGTAGACTCCGGGAGGCAGTCCGGTGACATTTACAATCAGTTGATTCGGTTCGGGAATGATGATTGACCCATCTGGCAAGTCACCAGGTACCCATGAAACCAACATTACCGTATTTGGCCATCCATCCGGGTCGTATGACGCGCTGCCATCCAAAACGAACGAAGTGTTGGCAGCGATTGTGAAGTTGGCGGGAACGATCGCTACCGGTGGGATGTTGTATGGGTAGTGCATGTCAATGGTCTCAGACCAGAAGGCAGTACTGAATCCATCAGAGACTGTCAGGTTGACCGTGTAGAAGATTTCCTCGGGATAGGTGTGCTGTGGATCTCGGAAGGTTGATGTTGTACCATCTCCGAACTCCCAAAAATATGTCAGCGAATCAATGTCGGTGATATTCGTGGTGAATTGGATATAGGAATTGCCATTCCAAGTGATTTTTTCTACACTGACATTGTTAATCACCGGTGCGGCAGGTGTGTAGTTGAACAGGTCAATGTAACCCATGGTGACCGCACCTTTACCATCCGAGACATGAATCGGAATTCGGCGGGGATCATTTACCATGAAATACGTGTAAATAGAATCTCCAAATGTTTTGTTCAGATGGAATTCTGAGGAATAAAACCCGGTCCGATTGGCTACAGTGTTCCAGAAGATGTGCAAATCATCTCCATCTGGGTCAGTAGCATTAATGCTGGCATTCATGTACCAATATCCCTTGTATCCTTGCTGGATTTGGAAGTTTATTGCATCAATGACAGGGGCACTGTTGTTTCCGTCGTGATGGTGGACCATCACCTGAGATTTATTCGTATTCGATTCTGTGAAGGTGACTGTGAACGAACCAGTGGGGTCAGTCCACGAGCGACCCGGCAAGAGCAAGGAATCGAAGTTATGCAGGAAGGTGTAGGTCTCAGGCGTGGTATCAATGGCCAGTGTGCCAATTGCATTACCAATCAGGTCCGTATCGTAGATGTCGTGTACGATTTCAATGCCGTGAACACCATTTACCTCTTCTCGCGCAGCGAGATACCAATGATTTCCGGGGCTGTCAATCATCGGTATGCGAATCACGTCTGGTTCTAGCTCGAGTGGCCTCAAATCATGCGTACCATCTACGCTGCCATCGATAATGTCCGATGGCCCAACCCAACCGAGTCGAACCTTGTTCGCACCGCTGTATTGGTCGATACCGCCAGCCATCACACCCATGATATCGTATTGTTGCCCATAGGCCTTGTAGTAGCCATCAGTCGTTCGTTGAAAGCCCGCATGGTACAATCCCCAACCGTGTCCCACTTCATGACAAAGTTGCACCTGAACCCAAGAAGGAGATACATCGAACATGTCAATGACTGTTCTTGAAGCGTACATCTGCTGACCATTGATGTTGGCAGTCACCTTACCCGGGGTAGACTGCATGTAGGTCACAGCATCATTTGCGACACCCATGACGATACGATCGTAGACGGTGAGGTTCCAACCCTCATTGACGAGTTCTTCCAGTTCAGAGTCATCACCCAAACCGTTCGCTGTGCCCTCGCGCCAACCCGTGTATGTGGTGTTCAAAGTAGTCTGCCCGTAGGATGAATTGAAAAAGAACTCCTCAACAAAGACGAACATGTCCTGAATCTCACTCAGACTCTCTGAGGGGGTTTCCCCTGCAGGATAAATCATTACAATGAGGACATTCTGTTCCCCCATCGTTTCATTCAGCGTCCGATTCATGTTCGCATACCGATATTTACAGCCGCCATTCACCTCAGCATCTGGGTCGAAATTCATCGCTCCTGTATCCATACAACCGACAATGGGCGGTGGTGGATAGACGCAGGTTCCATCGTCCACTGTAGCATTCACATCGTAATTGGAAGCGCTAGGGTCCGTACAACCAGGCACGGGTGGAGGGGGATAGACACAAGTTCCATCATCCACTGTAGCATTCACATCGTAATTGGAAGCGCTAGGGTCCGTGCAAC
>CAXEOD010000073.1:0-9296 GCA_963997805.1 uncultured Candidatus Poseidoniales archaeon | reverse complement strand
AAATCGGCAACCGATAGAATATAGCACCGTTTTCCATAATTGCATGAAAGAGTATAGGACGCCCTGTAATCGATGATAGGCCAAAGATAATGCAGTCTTCCACTTCTCCGTGATGTTCTTTAAGATCATAGAGATATTCTCTCCTGATCTGCGCATAGGTAGCAGGGATGTTTGCATTTAGATAGGCCATGGGTCATACAGTTCCTAGTTTACTAAAAAATATATGGCAACAATCGCTACCACTAGTGGGCCAATACATGGGCCTCGGCCGGCCTCATCAATTCCAGCAACCCACATCTTCTCATCTCAGAGGTCAAGGTCTAATTCATCGCCCTGTTCCACTTCGGCTGGAGAGGTGGCGGTGTGTGAATCCTTCGCTTTCTTTGTTGATGAATCGCTTTTACTAGGTGATTTTGACTTTGGTTTTAGGTATTTTGAGCCGGTTTGACGCTTAGGTTTCCTCACAGTTCTTCCTGATTCTTCTTCCACCTTGTCAAATAATTCGTTGGCGGGATGTGCATTTTGTTCATTGACTAACTCACCAGCTAAGTCATCCAGTAAGTCACCTTCAATACTAGTTTCATGATGTTCAAGAACCGTGTTAGCGGCATCAAGTAGAGCTTCAGATGGCTTTTCTTTTTCCACGCTCTTGGGTGGATCCTTAGATGTGAATAAATCTTGAAACACCTTCGCAGCAATTCTTGGAGCTTCAACTACAGCTCCAATAATTCCTTTGTTTACATCAACACCCTTTTTGTCAAATTTCCCCATCCATTGTTCTGGCTTTTCAGGTGCGGCTGGTTCCGCTGCTGCTAACTTAGCCTTCCATAACGCATCTTTTGCTGCCCTATGTTTGAGCGCCTGTAAAAGCCCAAGTGACCCGGCTAGAACTACTAGGATAGTCATTACCAAGCCATTAAATTGATTCCATAAATTTGCAGCAGCAATTTCAAATTTAACCCAAGCGGAATCTTCGTGAATATTTTCAGGCCGCCATGATTCACCTAGATATTCTGCTTTTGTCTCGTTTACAAAAATGATGTCAGGACTTAAGACGCTCTGCATTTCTACAGTCATTGTAATTGTTCCATTTGCTTCAGCGTTACGTGGGATGTGCATCCAAGATCGGAAAGTGAAGTTGACTCCTGGAGGAATTTGTTCGATTTCAAAGTAACGAGGTGTCCCTGTCTCAGAACCATGTTCTGCTTGCTCAGGGGGGATGAAACCATATTCTACATTCATATCTACATGTAAACTAACCTGTAAACCATCATTTCCATTGCCTAGATTTCGGATTGTAAATGCAACAGAAACATTGTCATTTGAATCAGTACTACTCTCTACTGCTTGTAATTCCCAATTAACCAAAGGAGCAACTCGTAATCCAATGGTTTGACTGCCAAGAATTTCACCTGAATCTAGTTTCAATGTGATGGTGGCCGAACCATGAGAAAATGCTGGGACCATCTCTTGAACAGTCAGTGTTAGTATTGCACCCTCTTTGGTTTCATCTTTGTTTAGTACCGTCGAATGTTGGCTTAGTTCCGCGCTCAACCAACTTTCGTTTTCAACATATATTTCAAATGAATCTTCAAAATTTCCGGTATTGGTTATACTAATTGTAGCGCTACAACTTTGTTCAGGAGATACATCACTATCATCACAATTATCCTCTACAAATAATTCACCCCCTCGTTCCCAAACTATGCTTGAATCAATGGTGATCATTACTCTCTGTGTTGGATTGTAATTGCTCCATGCCACTATTCCAACCTTCATCTGTCCAGAAGTTAGAGAAGGTGGATGGATATCGATATCAATAGTGGCATTCAAATTTGCTCCTAAACCACCACCCTGCCCATTTAGGTTGTGGGCATTGAATATGCCGACCCACCACCCATCGTGCTGATAGGAAATATTTTGTTCATGTTGATAGGATTGTTCTGGTGTGAATCCTGGCAACGGTAAATTATTGGAATCTAAGGGCACTACACGCGCGACCAGTTGTGCGGGTGAATTTCCCGTATTCCGTAGGGTCAGCGTAATTCTCTCTAATTTACCCGGCTCTAAACTAATATTACTGTTAGGGGAATCAAATTTTGCTTGGAACCATTCATCTGGTTCTAATGTGAAATTATATTTGACCTGAGCACTATCTAGGCTAGAAATAGCAGTTAACTGAAACTGATGCTTCACAAAAGCTAGAGGGGCCCCATCTACAACGGGTGGGACTGTAATCGTATATTGCGGCCATCCTAATTCTCCTGATGCAATAACGATTTGATGTGGTTGGTGGCAAGGGATGACTGTGCCGAACCAGATACAATCCCAGCCAACATCACTGGTGAGGATAAAATCAACCGCATCACTAACATTTGCTCCATTAGTGATGTTAATTGACATAGTCAGCGGTGTATCAACAGACGCAAATGCGTTTAGACCAGAATTTGGTCCCCAAGTTAGGTTGCTTGTGTTGTTATTTGAGTTGTGTGATGTTCCAGCGATTGAGGATTCAACAAGTGAGGTGGCTTTTTGATTCTGAGTATTATCTGTTTCAAGTGCAGGAAGTATAGATACAGTTAGCACAAGAATTAGTGTCAGTATCGGTGGTAAAAACGACCTGTGCATGGTTCTCGGACTTGGCATGGTTCTTGAAGAGTTGCTCCGGCTTGTGTGCGTCACAAGTCATTTTTTGTTCCTTTTCTATGATTCCATGCACACATTCTAAGGTGAGATACCATGTTCGGCTTATCATGGGCGGTATATGGCCATTCAAGAAAAAGTCGGCCGAGGCCGAAGGGCAAAAAATTGTGACGTATAGTAAAGATGACCATCACGCAGAGGAAATAATGACTGATCGAAGTCATATTGAGGATGACCAATATCAAGCCGCCCTTGACTTATTGACAAAACCCCACCTTGGTGGTGAGTCTAGTGGTGTGGGCGCAGAAACCAAAGTTGTTGATTCCCCACAAAAGGAAGAAACAGTTGACTTATTGGAAACAGTTAGTGATGATGAATCGGCGGACGAATACGAGGAGAGTGATGACGGCTATTGGTATCTAAAGAACGATGATGGGACTTTTGAAGAGACACCTCACGTGAAAGCCGACGATGGTTCTTTCAGCCCCTATTCAGAGTAATTGAAAAATCCTATTCAATGGACCGGGTCTGAAATTAGTCTTTCAAGCGCCCCAACATCAAATTCACCAGCCTGAATTGGAACTCTTAGTTCAAATAAGTCAGCAACAGCAGGGTCAATTTCACCGAAACTACCTACCCTTTGACCATTGATTAGTATATCTGCACCTCGTCCTTCTAACCAAGGCCCATTCGCCGATTTTGTTGCCTTATAGGTGACTTCAAGTTCTTCCTGTTCAACTCCTAAATCCCTAAGAATTGCTTGGGCAATACCCTTTGCACCAGTAAATCCAGTACCTACTTCTGCACAACCCCAGGCCACCATGTCGTTGTTATGATGGTCATGTACAACAGTTCCTAACTCATACACCCTTTGAGGTAGTTCATGATGACGGTTTGCGGCTAAAAGTCTGAGCAAACTTGGTAGAATGTATTGTCGCATTATCGTATGTTCAATAGTAATTGGATTATGTAATTCAGTAACATCACCGAGGTGTTTTTGTCGCATTTTTGTAAATTGGTCACCTTCATTAGATAATGTTAGGGATTGAATCTGTTGTAATCCACAACCCTGCAAACTCTCTCTAATTCTCCTATGGAGAGTCATCTTAGTAAGTGGTTTTCCAGCAATGCTTTGCATTGAAGTTGCAACCCCTAAATCTTCGTAACCAATGCCGGTGGCAATTTCTTCTACTAGATCTACTGGGTGAAGGATATCAGAGCGCCATCTTGGCATTTCAATTAGATATTCATCGCTACCAACTTCTGCATCGGCCCATCTATCTGAAACGAGTGGTCCATCCGTGACCACACGTCTACGAATGAAGCGGCCACCCATTCGATTGATTGCATCAGAAATCTCAGAATCACTAAACTCTCTCCCAAGCACTTTTTCTAGAAGTGATTTTGGCAATTTATGAGTTTGTGGTGACCCGTTAGGACAAATGGATTTAGTTCCCTGCCAGTTTGTTAACTCAATGCCTTCAATTGTGCCGCCACGAATAGCCATTGATAGGCACACTAGAAGTAGAGACGATTCACATGCCTTCTCATCCCAGCCAGTTACATCAATGAAGAAATCCGTGGTTTCTGTGGTTACTGTGGTATGAGCGCCATTGATTATTGGGGGGAAAGAAAGAACATCTCCGGAAGCGTCTAGAATCACTGGGAATCTCTCAAACCCCTCAAGTAGGTGGGCGTAATCTACACCTTTTGGGTGCTTGTTTAGGATTTCTGAAATTGTCATCTTATTGTCCATCGCAAGTGGTATGAATTTGTAATTTGAATCAACTGTAACAACTCGGAAAGGTGGCTGAAGTTTTGATAGGTCATGGACTCCGATAGACGAGCGTCTCCTTCCCCTCCCTAATGCGAAGTGCAACTTTTCTTGATGGTCCATCAATCCCTGAATGAATTGGTCACGAGCTTCTCTGGTATGGCCAGTATCTACTCCTCGCACCACAGCACCATAGATAATTGGACGAACATTTTCCAAAGAGGAGTCAACAGTCATAGTGATTGGGCCAGTTGTGACTGGTAGTGATGGTTCAGCATCTGCATTATGCAGGAAAGTTCTGGTAGCATAAGCCATTGTTTCTGCACTAAGGAGGTCTGGGCGGTCTGGGAAAACTTCTATCTCAACAGTAGTTTCATCACATTCTTCTACAACACAGCCAATTTTATCCAATTTGTCTCGCCATAGTTCAGGGTCGTGAGTGATGTTAGCACCTAACTGAAGGATGTGCAGGTTTTGGTGCTCAAAAGTGACGGTTGGCATGCCACCTTCCTCCTTCACTGGCCTAGCCATTGTGGCATTGGTCTATCGTAGCCTGCTAAACGAATCCCAGTCATATTTGCTGTGTCTGAGTCTAAAGCCCTCAGGTGGCGGCGATTGAGTTGGTCAATTCCATCTTCACCGATTTCGATTAATCTGCCTCGGATTTCAGAATCTAGAGTTGACAACCACTTCTCAACAACCTCTGCTTTGCCTTTGTCGGTCTTCGGAACTTCAGAATTTGCAAATGGATTGGTGACAATGAATTGTGCTCCAGCAGCAGCGATTACCAGGGCATCAGTCGCCGCTGCCTCCCAAGGTATTGAAATTCCCTGCGCCACTCCTTTGCGGGTTAATTGATGTTCACGAGCAGAGAGGCCAACCATTGGCAGAACTGCACTGGCCGGTAGGTGAGCAGCGGTTGCAGAGTCAGCAATTGCACCATCGCAGTCAAGCGCGGCTGCTATTCTATGAATCATTGAAATCCGGTCAACTGCTCCACCAAGAAGAATGAACTTTTCATCTGCAAGTTTAGATTTGACCAATGTAATCAGTGCATCTAATTCAGCATCGTTCATGCGTGGTAAATCATCTAGGCAAATCACCGCGCCAGCAGCCACACTCAATCCTTCTGTGCAATCGTGAATATTTGTTTCACTTATCCGTAATAAGTCAATTTCTCTAGGATGGGAACTTACTATGCATGGTTGACGATTTAGGAAATCCCCCTTCAAACCTTTGCCACTATCAAGACGTGGTAGTACTGGTAAAGGAAGTAACATACCCTTTTCTTCACCTCGTAGTGGTAGTAGTGTTAACAAATCAAGCGGGGCATGTTCGTGAAGTTTAGGGTTACCACCAGAAACAATTGTAATTGAATCAAATTGGGAGTCAATCCCTCGTGATGGCATTGAGACATCTGTTGAATGCTCAGCATCGGTGATTATCAAAGCGGCATCTGAATCAATCTTGAGATTGATTTCTGACAGCATTTCATTGATTTCTGTTAATTTATCACTGCTCAACGCAACACTTGTTGCTCCTTCGCCCGGTGGCGGGCAACGCCCGTTAACGATGATTTGACCGCCTTTCATATTAGTTCCAATATCAGACGCAGCATCTCCCATGATGACGAGAGTACCTCCCTCCATGCCAGCACCGGCTCGTTTTCCTGCTGAACCACGGACAATAACTAATCCACCAGACATTCCTGCGCCAGCTTCAGCCCCAGATGAGCCATGACAGATGATTTGCCCTTCTTGTTGTTTCATTCCGAGCCGAGCCCCACATTGTTGCTCAACAACGAGTTTTGCCCCTCGATTCCAAGCGCCAAACCAACCGCCTGCTTCTCCTTCAAGTGTGAAATTGCCACCATCGGCGCAAATTGCTGCTAGATCTCCAATGTTGCCTAGTAAGCGAACTCTTGCTCCAACTGGTAGATGTGAAGCAACCCCCATCTCACCATCTCTGGGTTTTGGGTCATCTCCTCGGCCCCAGCCGATTTTAATCGCTTTGTTTGATTCAAGAGCACGAACGAGTAGTGAATTTAGCTCGCGATTCAACTGAATACTCTTCTCAACCATCTCCCGCATAGCACTACCTCTACCCCCTTGGCTACCACTTTGTTATTGATGCTGACGCACGAAGTGGTAGGTGATTTTGCTAATTAACGCCCTTTGGGCGAGGGTTCAAACTTCTTCTTGTGGGGGGGTTTTTGCTTAGTGATTCGTTGTTAATTCGCCGTGATGTTCATAGAATAGTGGCTATCGCAATGGATTGCCGGCAACGGCATGTGTGGTCAGTGGATGTCGAAAATCAAGGTTGCAATCAATGGATTTGGAACGATTGGTAAGCGAGTGGCTGATGCGGTTGATGCTCAAGATGACATGGAAATCATGGGCGTAACAAAGACAGGCCCATCATTTGGTTGTGATTTAGCAGTCAAGAAGGGATTCCCACTTTATTGCACCTTTGACGACGCTGACAGTATCTCACGCTTCGCTGACCGAGGTTATGTTTGCTCAGGTGGTCTTTCAGATTTACTTGCTATCTCCGATGTTGTTGTGGATTGTTCACCCGGAAAAATGGGTGCAGAAAATTTAGCAAAATACCAAGCGGCTGGAGTGAAATATATGTTCCAAGGCGGGGAAAAACACGCCCTTACTGGCCGTTCATACACTAGTTCAGCCAACCACGCTGAGAATCTGAATGTTGAGGGGACACGAGTAGTTTCGTGCAACACAACTGGCCTTTCAAGAACATTAGTTCCTTTGTATGACCACTGTGGTTCCCTCAAAGTTGAGTGTACCATGATTCGTAGGGCTGCTGACCCTGGCGATTCAGGCAAAGGGCCAATTAATGCAATTAAACCGGTTCTCAAAGTGCCAAGTCACCACGGTCCAGATGTGATGACGGTAAAGCCAGAAATTGAAATTAATTCGCTAGCAGTTGCAGTACCGACAACTATCATGCACACGCACGCGATAATCGCTGATTTACCATCAGGTCACGGCCTGACGACTGAAAGTATTCTTGACATGTGGAGAGAGACTCCGAGGGTGATTGTTATGCATGGTGCAGAAAACAAAATTACCACTACAGCAGAAGTGATGGAAATGGCCCGAGATATTGGTCGAAAGTGGGGTGACTTGCACGAGATTTTCGTGTGGGAAGATGGTGTATCTTTACAAGGAGACCGGCTGTATTATTTCCAAGCAATTCACCAAGAAAGTGATGTTATTCCAGAAAATGTTGATTGTATCAGAGCACTCATGGGAACTGAGGATGATTGGCGAGCAAGTGTTGCAAAAACCGATTCAGCGATTGATACTTACTACAACTTGTAATCAATTCAATCTACTTGCTACTTTGACTGCAGGTGTGATTTTAAGGTAAAATTTTCAGATAAATTAAAGCGAGCATGAGACGCTCTTAGAGCGTCAACCATCAAAAGGGGTGCATTGAGTCGCCAAGTCAATGCGTCGAGCGTCAGCACCGTTTCTCCTAGTTTTTCTGATGCTCACCATGTCCTTAGGAAGTCTTTCGAGTGATGGCGTGGGAAATCCCGAAACCTCGGTCTCACAACTTAGTCAATCAACCCCGCAATGGACAGCGGAACAGGCTGCTCTTCAATGGGATAGTTCCTCTCCAAATGATGGCCCACTTGTCCCTCTAACCGAGTCATCTCACCAAATCCATACGATTTTAGGTTCTTTTGACCCAACAAGTGAACTGCCGCCGCTACCACCAGAAGCCTATCGTGACCACTTTGATATTGACAACACTAGGTTTGCTATCGTGCAACTCGTTGAACATGATTACACCATTTTTGAAGAACTGCTAACTCGTATCGGTCTAGTTGATTTGGATTACATTCCTGATGACAGTTACTTGGTGCGGTTGCCTGCAGACTCCACTGCTGCATTGTCGGCAATAGAAGAATTGTCAAACCACCCTTCAATTCGTGCAGTTGTTGTTCAACATCCTGGGTGGAGAATTCATCCGGATCTAATGCAAATTTCCTTGATTGCTTTATCTGGTGCTTCAGGACCTGCTATTGATGTTGATGTGACTCCTGCTGGTGACCTTTCAGTTGAACAGATTGGTGAATTACAGGAACACCTAACTTCAACTGGCGCTGAAGAAGTCCGTTGTGATGCTTGGTTGTGTCAAGTAAAGGGCATTGACCCTGCTTGGATGATAGTCCTTGCTAATGATGGTAGAATCCTATTCACAGAACCAAGTAGTAATCTTGTTCTTGCTAACGATTATGCACGTAATATTGCTAGAATTGATGAAGTTGTAAATAATCACAATAGTGGTTTGGATGGGACTGGGGAGGTTGCAGCAATATCTGATTCCGGACTTGATTCAGACCATGGGGATTTCACTGGTCGTTTGTTAACTATTTACAATAATTTCGGGCCGGATAATTCAGGTGCCGACACAAATACAGGTCATGGGACTCATGTGGCCGGCATCATGCTTGGTGATGGTTCAGGCGACTCAACATACCAAGGAATGGCTCCTGCTACCACCTTCCAATTTTACCAATTGGAACACGACCAATCTGGGCAACTAGCTCGGTGGGGCTCGTTATACGATATGTTCCGGCACTCTCGCCAGCAGTCCGCTGGAGTTCACAGCAATTCTTGGGGGGCTGAGAACATGGGTGGACAATATACCTCTGATAGCCGGTCTGCCGACGCATTCATGGATGATTACGGTGATTATACCGTTCTATTCGCTGCAGGTAATGATGGGGCATCCGGTCAAACCACTGTGTCGCCTCCATCAACTGCCAAGAACGTCCTTACAGTGGGCGCATCAACAACAGGCCGCCCATTCACAGCATCTGTTGGCCAAGTTGCATCATTCTCCA
>CAXEOD010000072.1:0-9325 GCA_963997805.1 uncultured Candidatus Poseidoniales archaeon | reverse complement strand
GTACACATTCGTCAATCCAGTAAACAACGTCACCATCTTTAGGGCGATTAAAACAGTGATGAGCCATCATTTCAAAAGTAGTCAAATGCCGCCCTGAACGGCCAACTGCTGCCACATCAGTCAAACGAATACAGGGCTGAGAAATGGTTAATGGATTCGCGGGCGGTGGTATGACACCACCTGTTACATCGGGTTGGAAATCAGCAATTGATGCGATTGTAAGGTGGATATCATCTCTCCATCGAGCAATTACTGGGTAAGGCTGTACCCTAGTATGTCCTTGCTCTTCAAAAAAGGTGAGGAAGGTCTCTCTCATCTTGTTGAGGAGTGCATTCCCTCGTTCAGGGAATCCAGAAATTAATGGCTTTCCGATGAAGGTATATTCATCTTCAATAGTGTCACCACAAGTCTCTCTATTTTGGTCCCGAGTCCAAAACCATAAGTCCGATACACGGCACTTCTTGCGGACGAATCCAGCATCATGGAAAAAGGGGATATCAATTTCGCCAAATGCCATGCTAACCCCTCTTCTAGTGCCGCGAAACCGGGACATCTCTTGAAGTCAACTAACCGGATTGGGCGAAAAACGCTTGAACAGGGGGCTTGTGGCGGCCTCTAGATACGAGGTTATTGCCATGACACTTGAATGGGAACAGCACATTGAGAAGGTCGATGAAGCGCTGTTTCGCATCAATCGCCATGGTTCAATGAGGACTGACGCAATGTTAGTTGCAGATGAAGCGCATTTTGCTGCCAGTGGTGATGACCGTTCACCTGGGCAACTGGTCAATACCGCAACATTACCAGGAATCGTTGGCGATGCATGGGCGATGGCGGATTGGCACTTTGGCTATGGATTTCCAATTGGAGGTGTAGTGGCTACTGACCTGAATTGGGGTGAGCAAGGTGGGGTAATTTCTCCAGGAGGGGTAGGTTTTGACATCAATTGTGGAGTGCGACTTTGTTCTACAGATCTTGATATTAGCCAGATACCTGACCTTGCTAGATTAGCAAAACACCTTGCCAACCGAATTCCAGCAGGTGCTTCAGGGAAAGGAGGGGTTTTACTTGAAAATCAAGAATTACAAAGCATTCTCGAAGGAGGGGCCGAAGCATCAGCAGACCTTGGTTGGGGTTTGCACGAAGATTTGAGTCACATTGAATCAAATGGGATTCTAGAAGGAGACGTTCACAGTCTTTCCCAAAGAGCAATGAAACGTGGCTCAAAATCTCTTGGAACTCTGGGTTCTGGAAATCATTTCCTTGAGTTACAAGTTGTAGATAGGGTTGAGGACGAACAAGCCGCCAAAGCCTTCGGACTTCGTCTGGGACAAATATGTGCAATGATTCACACGGGCTCACGAGGATTAGGTCACCAAGTTTGTAGTGAGCATGTCGCTGCTCTAGAGTCAAAATATCACAATCAAGGTGATAATTGGTATAGTGAACATTGGGACATCAGTTTGCCTGACCGCCAACTGGCAGCAGCGCCATTTCACTCAAAGGAAGGACAGGATTACTTCTCAGCGATGCAGTCAGCAGGGAATTTTGCCTTCGCTAATCGCAGTGCCTTAACAAAAAGATTACGAGACAATCTTGCGCATCATCTTGGGAACGATGATGCAAATGTGCAGGTTGTATACGATGTATGCCATAATATTGCTAAAGTGGAAGAGCATGTGATTCATGGCTCTTCTTGTTCTTGTTGTGTACATCGAAAAGGGGCGACACGCGCCTTAGGTGGGGACCACACTGAACTCGCAGCCCGGTTTTCAGGGATTGGCCAACCAGTATTGATTCCTGGTGACATGGGGACTGCTTCTTGGGTTCTAGCAGGGCCGAAGTCAGGTTCAAACAATGCTTTTGCATCTTCATGTCATGGTGCTGGGCGCCAACTTTCTAGAGCAGCAGCAAGAAAAAGTGTTGACAGTGAGGAATTATTGGAATCGCTAAAAGCAAAAGGGATTCATGTTCATACAAGGACTCCTAATATTTTGGCAGAAGAAGCACCTCAAGCATACAAGAATGTAGATGATGTGATTCGATTAACTTCTCAAGCAGGTCTTGCTAGACCAGTTGTAAGATTGCGTCCATTAGCAGTAATCAAAGGTTAACCAAAATTCGGTTAGTTGTTCACATACAATAGCCGTGCTTAGGCTGATTAGGAATAGTTGGGGCCGCTCCGGATTGGACACCATCTGCTTCTTCCATAAACAATGTAATCAGGGTACTTACTAGTTTTTTTTGCTTGTCTAAGTCTGCTTGCAACTTTTCAATATGCTCCTGAAGTTGTACCATTTCACCCGTAAGTTCAGTTCGCCGCTGAGTCAAGCTCGTTCCAGTCATGTGCATCCCTAAGGAATTTCTTCCTCGACGGCCATCCAATCGCGCAGGCATATAATGTTTGATGTTTACGAATCGCGGCCGCGCGTGTTTCACAATAAATGCGATTTCGCGAAATCAAAAAACGTTGTCGCGCGGCCCATTTTCTAATTCTTTCTCTAATTTGGGTAGCCATGAATGCTTACAGATATCGAAAATCTGCAGATTTTTCATTTGCCGCGCGATTTTATTAATTTCACCAACTTCTATTAGTGGGATTTTTCAGGAAGAGAATCAGAATCACTGATTGTTGTTTTTCCATTCAACCAATTGTTCAACACTCCAACCATTCTCTTTGTAAGACAATAGTGCATCATCTGGCCAGTCAGGTAACATCTGCTTGGCATCTGCAAGCCACTCTTCATCACTCAAACCAGGAGGTGGAGCTTGCTCTGGAAGTGGGGCATCTTCAGGTACGATGGTAGGTTGGGCAGTTACTCCTTCACTTTCCTCTTTGCCGAGCATCTTCTCAGCATATTCCTCTGCGTCCTCCCATTCTTCCTCTTCATCCCATTCTTCGCGGCCGCGCATCATCATTGCTACGATAACTATCACTACACCGGTTACAATAATCGCTAGTAATCCCAGAATCATCCCTACATTTGCACCCGCACCGAATATGCCACTTTGGCCATCTTCTTCCTGCACATCAATCTGAGGGTGGAGTAATGTGAGGTCTGATTCATCTCCATTCCACATGATATAGAGGTCAGGCATTCCAATATCCCATGCTTCCCAGGAGAATGCGACTACTTGCTTTTGTTGTGGCCCGAGGTTAGTAATATTGTGCGATTCATAGAATTGTAATGTTCCATCATCTAATTCTTCAACCAATGTCACATTGAGACTTCCCATAGTTGAACCATTATTCCTGATTGTTGTCTGGATGTACACATTCTTGTATAACATCGGAGTCAAGTCATCGATTTCAACTTTTGAAAGAACAGGCTCAAAAACTCTGATAATTAATTGCGGGGCACGTGGTGAATCCGCTGTTCCTTCACCAAATAAATCGTTTCCGGCTCGGTCTCCACCGACCAACCAAACCATCAGTTGGTCCCCATCCTGAAGTTTAATGTGAGATGCTGGTGTCATGTCAATATTTGAGGAGTATGACCAAATATCTCCAATCACAACATCATGGGTCAACAATGAATTATCTTGGCTACCGGGAAGATTTAGCCCACCACGTCGATACACCCAGTGAATGTACACACCATCTTCTGACATTCCTCCCGATTCTACAACATTAATTCTGACATCAACTGTTGATATACGGTCTGTTTCAATGCTTACAAGAATTCCTGGGAGGAATTCTGCAACTGGAGGGGTGCTGTCTATAGTGAGAGAAATGTCCGTATAGGAAATTGATTCACCTTGTCCCGGAATGTTCAGTATATCCATTATGACTGGGAGGTCGTTAGTTGAAGGGAATCCTACCGGCACAGAAAGGGTGGTGTTGAAGTAGGATTCTGTCAAGTCAATAGTTGCATCTGATGGGACCCCATTTGCAATCATTATTGTGAACAGTTGTAAGTTCTCTGGGATTTCAACAATGGGTGCCCCCGATCCAGCGTAAACAACTTCACCTGTTATTGCAAAAATATCTCCTTTACCTAGGAAAAGTTTTGAATTATTTGACTCTGAAATGGGTTCAGAAAGATCGTGTAACATGTCAATATTGACCGTTAATTTGTTATCTAATTTCCATCTCAAATCGCCTATGTTGTTGACATTGGCAACCGTTTGAGTATCATCTATCACATGGATTCCAGGCATCATCCAGTTATCACCGAATGTAGATGGGAATTGCCAATCTACAACGAAGTTAAGAGTAACTCTGCTTGAGGTTGCATCCAATGCTTCCATTGTAACATCACCTACATTGATGAAACTACCAATCGGGGTTGATGCTGTGGATTCTCTTGGGTCAATGTGGATTTCTCCTGCTGGGGCCGATGATTGCCCAGTCATAAAAATGACAATTTCATCAATTGTATTGATGCCATTTTCATCTTCAATAACCATTGAGATTTGGTGGTTCTGGCCAACTAATAGGTGGTCATTATTAGTATTCAATGTGAATGAATTCTCTAATAGAATAGTATCAGCATCAGTACCAATGACCATTGTTGCCTTGTCATGTTCTAGGCCCGGCATACCGTTATTTTCAATAGGAAGTCCTGCCCAATCAGTACCTGTAATGTACAGGCTTAGCATATTATTTGCTGGCACTGAAGACAGGTCAAAACCGATGAATTGGATTTGCTGTTCATTTGAATTACCTGGCATAGAGATTGGGCGAGTCATAGTTTGATACTCATTTTCATCAGCAATCCCATCGCCGTTGCTATCATCATTGGTTCCTTGCCTCCAGTAGTGAAGTGTAATATCATCACCTAATGCTTGGGTATCACTGACAGTTAAATGAAGAGTAAGCGAATCAAATGGGTCCCATACGTGGCCGTTTGCATCAAGAAGACCATTCGTTGTCAATACTTGGAATATCTCGCTTGTTGGATTTTCAATGTCTATGAATATTTGAATAGCCCCCATGGGGTTTGATTTATCCTCACCGCCAAATGCTCCACTTGCAGGGCCAACACGCACAATTCTTGAAGTCAGAGTAGTAGTCGTTTCATTTGTTGGTAAGGTCAGAGTAAGGCTGAACGAACCGTTGTCGTGACTGTTTGCAGGATATTCGGTCCCTGAGAAGTTGATTGCAACGGCGTATGCATTGGTAAGAGGACGCAAGTTTGCGTTGTCTTGGAACCGCACTGTACCAGTGACAAAGATGTCTGAACCACCAGCTGCGTAGAAGTCTTGATTCGGGTTGATAGCGATGATTCTGTCAAATTGATCCCTGACTTCAAGTTGGTCAATTTGCAAGTCGTTCTCAATTGCATTTCGTCCCGGACCTCCAGACATTGCGAAGGCGGGTGCTAATCCTTCGCCAGTAAGATTCAGAGCTCGAGACATCCAATCAATTTGGTCAACATCATCCCATAACCAACTGATTTCAAAGCGCCATGTCACCACCCAATCATCTCCACTCAATGTTACTGTTGAGGTTGGCAGTAGAGTAGCCATTGTGCTTCCATTGCTGATGAAATGTCCACCATTAGCAAGGTCATCAACGTACCAAGTGTGTACTTCCCCATCTGAGGCTGTTCCAATCAACATCACTTCGCCGATTTCGTTATTATCATCAAGGTGATGGTGCCGAGTGGTAATTTCGTAAACTTGTCCGTCAGGATACATAGTTTCAGGAACTGAGAATGGCCGATTAGTAATCATCAATTCATGGATAATCCCACCATCTAGTCCAACAGCACCTGCATCTGCTACATAGGTGAGTGGGATGTCAATACTTGCGGGGATACTACCTACGAGTTGGGCGGCATGATAGTCAAACATTTGCTGGCCAAGACCTGTAACATTCTCAGTCAAATCATAACCAATTGAAATGCTCAAAATGTCAATAGATAGAGAGAAGCTGGAGGTGAAATCAATATCTACAATTTTCCAAATTCTTCCTGTGCCGGGATCTATGTAAGTTGTTGATAGAGTGTTGATTGCGGCGACCATTGAGGTATCCATAGGTGCAAAAGTAAGGCCGGATAGGCCACTGTTGTATGGTACTGCTTGTACCCCTGCAACACTCATTGTGAGACTACTAGTGGTGGCTGAATCTGGGAGGAATGTAATCATCCCAGAATTTACTGTTGCATCATCGGGGATTAGCACTTCAATCCCACTGCCAGTTGACGTAGATGTGACATTAGCACTGGTCGTTCCAGAAACTGTCTGTCCTACTGAATCAGTCAGATGGATGTAAGATTGCCACCCATAATGCCCGAAGTTCGGGGTTGTGGGGAAGGTCCAATCAATTGTGCCATCATCTGTGACATCAATTTCAGGATTCAATGTTGGTTGTCCAATTGCGCCTTCTGCAATCGCAGTTGATAATACTCCTGCAGGTGCAATACTGAACTGAACTCCGTACCCTGGTTCTGGGTTAGTGAATGAGATCAAGTTGCTTAGACCGGTATTACCAATAATCGCTCCTTTGCTATTGATGAGTTGAACAGTTACACCGGTTCCAACCCCTGAGATATTGACGTTTTGAATTGGGGCTGTTGAGGTTACAAAATCTCCTCTAATGGTTAGAGGGGTTCCAGTAGGATTTGTCCAGTTTCCATTGACAAGTACAAGTCCGGCGTCAATATCCCAGCCATTCTGTGCATCAAGGCCTGCAAAGTAACGTACAGTTCCATAATGAACATCTGTTACAAGAGGTGAAATGAATGGGTCATTAGTCCCCATATTCAGTTGTACCTTTGCAGTAGGGAAGATGTCTCGGTTGATTCCGGAGAGTGAAATTGGGAATGAAAGGTTTTCATAACCATCCAACGAATTTCCAGCCGAATCTGTAATTGTACCAGTTACATAAGTCCCATTTGGTGTTAGGGCTGATACATCAACAAAGCCATTACCGAGTTCATCAAGAGTAATAGTTGGACTTAACCAAGTTCCTGTGTTCTCAAAGAAATCAACTTCTACACCGATGTCATCAAGATACCATCCAGCATCATTGATGATTGAGTCGCAAGCGAATGTGAAACGGAATTTCACATGCGAACCGCTGAAATTTGAAAGGTCAGCAGTAGTTGTTTCCCAAGGTACATTTGCTAGGAACTGTCTACCATCAAAGACATCCAAGTTGGTCAATAAATGGCCGCCAAATCCGTTTTGTGAGCCATCGTACCATGAACTACCATTTGCAATTACGGGGTCAAAGTATTGCCAAGAGCCATTGTTTACACTGATGAAAACAGCTCCTCCATCGTAATTTGCCTCTGCTTTACGCCATTGGTCAAAGGTTAATCGAGCACTTGCACCTAACGGTAGCATGTACCCAGGTGAAAACAAATGCGTTTGTGTACTTGAATCATAATTACCATCCAAGTCGGTAGCAAAGCCATAATTCCCTGTTGACCAAGATGTCGGTCCAGAAATAACGCCTGCTGGTAACTGACCATATTCCCAAATATCCCCTGAACCAGCATCAACTACATTCCATCCACCGGGTGGCATTGTAGGGGAATCCTCAAATCCGTAACTTTCAAGCAATCCCCCTGCGCCAATAATTATGTAACCCCAATCTTCAACAGTGGTACCAATTCCATAATGGGACATTGTTCCAGAATTCGTCAGATGGTCATCAAAATAGACCGAGGAATTGTTTGAACTACCTGAGCGAACTTGTATTCGGTCAAGAGTTAGACCTTCTTGACCGTCTTGAAGCCCGCCATTTTGGACAGACGAGTCAGTGTCAAGTCGATAACGGAGATATACATTTGATTGGTTGTGGAAAGCGCTCGGGATTGCCAAATCGAGATCTATCAAAGCATTTGTTTCGTCACCATAGGTGGTAGTACCAATTGTATACCCATTACCGGGGATTGCCCCAGCCCTACTACGACAAGCAGTGTTCGTGCTATTCGATGTGCTGGAGATATCTACCCATGTGTTGTTGTTTAAAGAAAGTTCAACGCAGAAATTATCCCACCCGGACCCTTCCAAATCCCATTCTAAATGGGTTCTGAGAATTGGGTTCCCTGTTACCCCTGAGAGATTCAGTGGTTGATTTAGTTGAAGGGCGCCAGCTGCGTTGTTAGAGTAACCACAGGTTCCGGTTGAAACATAGCATCCATGGTGCCAGAATCCCATACCAGCACCGATGTTTTGGATAGTGATGTTATCAATATACCAGCCAGGTCTTACAGTGCTGTTACTGTCAGTCCAAATACGGTAGCGGAATTCAATCTGTGTTGCATTATTGATTCCAGTCAAGTTATCCAATTCAAATACAGAGTGTTCCCAGCCACTGTAAGCGGTTTTTGCCCAAACAGGGAACCCATTTGTTCCATTTGTTATTGCACCTGCAGGGACTGATGCATTTGGTGAAATCGTATTGTTGTAACCAGAGACAGGCTCCATCCAAGTCCAATTCCCTGAGTCTAGACTGTATTCAACCCACACACCATCCATATCACCATTGATGTTGCTTGGGGTGTGAATGTGGTACCAGTGATCAAATTCAAAAGTGAAATTGACAATTGGTGAAGGCAAGGTGATGGGGTCACCCATTATCCAAGAATTACTACCTGCTGGGACACCACCATTCGGATTAGTTCCAACTACTAAATTACCTTCAGTTGCACTTGCGGGGATGGTGCCGTTGGCCACTGTATTCCCTCCGCCAGTTGAAGGCGTTCCGGAATAATTCAGGTTTGTAGGCAACCATGTTACGCCGGTACCGCCGGTATAGACTCCTGCTGCTAAACTCAGGAGCGGTGCGCTGTTGAACTCGTCAATATTGCCGTATGACCCATTTGTACTCAGAGAAAGCATTTCGTCAAAGTGGGTAGAGGTTGTATCAAAATATGCTCCAGAAGAGAAGTTAGAGTTGGCAGATGCACCATCCCATCCACTACCATTTCCTAGACTCGGGAAATTACCCGACTCAACGTTCAACCAACCATCCAAGATAGTTGAGTTCCCAGGAACTGTCCAACCATCCACCGTCCTAGTGTTCCCTGATGAGGAAACTACATTTGGCCCTGAATATTGAACCAAATCAGCAGCGCTAAGTGGGGTTAGAATCATGAGAACAAGGATGAAAAACACCTTTGTCCGAGTAGTTCTTGGTGTTGACATAGGCTCCTCTCTACCTATGTTGGGGTTTGTCAAAGTCCTTCAATGCTCCCTCTTCAATTCTGTTTCGCCCCTTAGGGGCGTCAGAGAGATTTGTTTCATTTCTTCTAAGAAAAAGATTTTCAATTTGTTTAAAAAATCCCAATTGGATATATTTTCAACAATTAATGGCGCCGAGAGGGAGATTTGAACTCCCGCGGGACGAACCCACGTGATTTCCAGT
>CAXEOD010000071.1:0-9618 GCA_963997805.1 uncultured Candidatus Poseidoniales archaeon | reverse complement strand
TCATGCTGCCCATCACTGTCAAGGATTACTAAAGCACATGCATCATTATCTAAGGCATGCTGAAAAATTGACTTTAATGCAGCCCCGTAGCCTTTGTTAGCTCGGTGATGTTTGACAGTTGCACCAACATTGTGGGCTATGCGGGCGGAAGAATCTGATGAACCATCATCCACGCAAAGCACCTCATCTGCATGTGAGAGGGATTGTAGGACAACACTACCAACGGTTTCTTCTTCGTTGTACAGAGGCATTCCCACAATGACGGGGCCTCGGACGGTATTTTCTCCCATCTTATTATATCCGCTCACCGCGCCGTATTTAGCCGTTTAGCCGTCATTATCAATTAATTATGGAAAATAGAGTGCCGGGGTGATCTTTGCAGTCCCCCGACACGAGGGCATTTACTTGTTCTGAAACTACTGATTAATGTCAGAGTTTGAGATACTATGTATCATTTTGAGGATGTTTACTGCTCAATGAATTGACTGACCGTTGTCACAGCTCGCTCACCATCTAACACTCTTAATAGAGCATTTAAATTAATGATTAGAGGGACATATTGTTGTCCATCGGAAGTGCTGTAAGTTGAGCAGTCCGAAAACGCACTACTGTTGATAGACACCTTTAGGGCGCCACCAGCGTTGCTTTTTCTTACATATCCAACCAACAGGGTCTGTGGTTCTTCATTATCTTCGTTCTCATTCTGGGCTACTTGTTTTGTATTTTTACTCATTTTTTCAACTCCCCGACACTTTCACTTCATGGTTTTACTAATTCTGATTCGGTGCCGAGAACTAGCCCTGAGGAGCGAAGGTCCACCATATTATCGTAGAGGGCTGACTAAATAATGAAAGTGAAGAGTGAGGTTCCCTTTGGGAAAATTGCTGAAAGTGAATGATTCAAAACCAGTTTCATTAAATTCATGAATTACGATAAAACTTGTTCTACAGACGCACGCAATAGTCAAGTGGGCTTGCTATGTCGGCCACTCCATCATGCACTGCTTAGTTACCGGAGGTGCGGGTTTTGTCGGCTCTCATCTAGTCGATTTACTTCTACAATCTGGCCACAGTGTTAGCATCTACGATAACTTCTCATCCGGTCGTCGCGAATTCCTCTCTCACCATGGAGATAATGTGGCCGTAATTGAAGGGGACTTATTGGATTTAGACGCAGTGAAATCTGCAATGGATGGTATTGACATTGTTTTCCATCTTGCTGCTAACCCTGACATTCGACTTGGAACTACAATCACTGACACCGACCTAAACCAAGGTACAGTTGCTACATACAATGTGCTAGAAGCAATGAGAGTGTGCGGTGTAAAGAAAATCGCTTTTTCATCTTCTTCAGTGGTTTATGGTGAAGCTGATGTGATGCCAACGCCAGAAGATTATGGCCCACTCTTCCCGATTTCGCTTTATGGTGCTAGTAAACTTGGGTCTGAGGCTCTAATCACATCGTGGGTAGGGACCTTTGGTCTTCAAGCCTGGCTTTTCAGATTCGCAAATATTGTCGGTGCCCGAGGCACACATGGAGTAATCTTTGATTTCATTCACAAATTACGTGCAGATCCTAGCAGATTGGAAGTGCTTGGAAATGGAAGACAAGCAAAATCGTACATGGAAGTACGAGATTGTGCAATGGCAATGATTCACCTCGTTACCAATACTGATGACGCAATAAATTACTACAATTTAGGAAGTGATGACACTTGCAGTGTAAGTAGAATTGCAGAAATTGTGATTGAGGAATCAGGTTTATCGGGAGTTTCGATTGAATACACCGGTGGAGACCGTGGCTGGGCCGGAGATGTACCAAAGGCGATGCTAGACCCAAGTCGTATGCGTGCAGCTGGTTTTGACACTAAATATGATTCAGAGGGGGCGGTGAGACATACTGCTCAAATTCTTATGAAGGAGATTGGAATAGATGATGAATAAATACAGACGTAACAGGAATCTGATAACAGATGAGAATGGAGATGCGAGGATAACTGCAGGGTTTGTGGTTGCGGGTGGAATCACATTCATTCTACTTGCAGTGGTATTATTCACAGATTTACCACCAATCGGACCAGATGAGGGTGATTTAGCTCCAAACCTTCAAGGTGAAGTACATCATTTAGGAGCAACAGGTTGGGTTGATTTTGAATTATATGAAGAAATAGACAGCGGTTGGAATGCAGACTCCAACCCTGAAGCAAAATGGTTCTTCATTCAGTTTATGGATACTGATTGTGGTTACTGCTGGGAAGAAGCAGGACCGATGACCAATCTTGAAGAAGCATTTGGAGATAAAGTGACCTTCATTAGTGTCGCTCTAAGTTTAGACATACCTTCACATTCATCGTCAAAAGAAGAAGTAATTGCCTTCCAAGAAAAATCATCACTTATTGAATGCAAAGGTGGTGATACAGATTGTTCTTCACGCCCTGGCGAACCTCATGATTGGGCATATTTTAATGACCTATCACAATCTACCTTGAATCCTTGGAAAGTACAGGGTACACCCTTCGTTGTCATTGTGCAACCAGATGGGATTGTCGCTTGGAATCAAGCCGCTCACGCCGGCGAGGAAGTCGGTAACGCGCTCTATAGCATGTTACAACCGGTAGGTGAATAAGATGGTAATGTCAACCTCAGTAGTGCTAGTCATTTCGTCTCTAACAGTTTTGTTTGGGGCGATGTCTCGCATGGAATCTACAAAACCATTTTTCTCAACTTTAGGTATGAGTGAATTAGTTTCTGCACCAGTTAGCCGAAGAATGTTGGTTGGAACTCTTGCAAGCATTTCAGGCGGGATGTTAGCAGCGGTTTGGGTATGGGTAATCCAAAGGCAATCAATCATTGGAAGCACTACACTCTGTGCACCTTCAAGCGGTTGTGCTCAAGCCCTTTCAAGCCAGTCGATGAATACAATCCCATTTTCAAACATGGACTTCGGATTGTTTTTCGTATTGATGTTCAGCGTTCTTGGATTCATGGCCTTAAGTATCCACCTTGAACCCGGTTGGTCTAAGGTTGGTGGATTCCTATCATGGGGCAGAACAATAGCCGGTATTTCTACACTAATTGCACTGTGGATGACTATTACACATCTACTAATGGTTGATGATTCTCCAGCAATCTGTCCAATATGTATTGTCCTGTTAGTTGCAAATATTGTGACATTGATGCAATTCAATTTGTTACTAGCGTCACATACCGATAGCAGTTGGGATTCTAACTGAATACTTTCTGGGATAAGTTATCGTCCAAACCACTGAAGTTGGCAATAATTGCCCTCAGATGTTGAGGTATCATTCTTCTGAATCAGACACTTCTTCTGTTACTGGTTGAGCGAATAGTAATAGAGAGAAGATGAAGATGAATCCCATAAGAGCCATCAGTGGAATACTCATGAAATCAAATACATTGAGATATTGAACCGTACATGACTCAAAGGCTGAACAGAAGGGAGAATGCTGTTCTGGATTCATTTGCAGTTGATAGTGGTAAATCGATACGAATGCACCAAACCCAGCCATTGCTAAACCGTATGGTTTAATCCCGAAATCATTTCTAAATGCACCAAAGATCAAGAGAAATGCCATTGGATACATAATAATGCGTTGATACCAACATAATTTACAGGGTAGGAAATGAGCAATATCTGAGAGATACAAACTTGCCATCATTGCGAATAGTGCAACAAATCCCGCAAGAAATAGCGCTTCCCTACTGTGTTCTAGGCGAAGTTCAGCAATCTTCACAGCAATAGGTACAGATTTTTTACTAGCAATTAATAATCCAATCAGAATCATCCCTGAGATTCCTGCTGCTAATGCTAGGTAGCCGAATAGATTTCCTGCTTCTTCGGGCGTCAAGTAATCACCTTTTTGTCAGCGACTGTGGTCTCTGATGAGGCTTCTGAGCAGTCATCATGATTTAATCACGACGCAAATCAGATTACATCTCTGCTGAGAATCCAACTAACTTGATTATTCTATTTTACCAAACAATCTGAGATTTCTGGCTCAAGGTTGGTATGTGCCCTGCATTTCAAAAAGTGTTTCATCAGTATCCACATCAATAGTCACCATTCGAGTCACAGTGACTTCAAGTTTGAGTTCTAGGGGGAAATTATCACGAAGTTCAGAATACAGTCTAGTCTGTACATCCTCTACATTTCTCCCGCGCAAGATGGTCAGGCAATGTAGTGTTTCTTTCTGTGCACGCTCTACGTAGTACTCAACGAGCCACTCACGCAATGGGAGCTGTGCAGTATCGTGCTCCTCTGGTGTTCCGGTTTTCCCGTCCATTAGTGTAAATAGTACACTGGTAGGGTATAAATGCAACGAAGCCTTGCTTCTGAAGCAGGAAGACAAATAGTTTATTTGGGTCCACTTTCAAATATCTGTGTTTGGGCGAAAACTGAAATCATTCCTCAGATTCCGCTGCTACCTTTTCTTTTATTCCGGTTTTAGCCATTTTTTTACTATTCAACAAGGGACTTGCTAACAGTAATCCAACTAACATTAGCGACAACCCGATTTTAGCTGTTGAAGAGAAGGTTGGATTAGTCTGTGCCACAACTTTTGGAGTAGTGGCAGCGGCGATTGTTTGTCCAATTGAGTTCTCAGCAATAATAGTCAATTTTGAGTTATCTGAAATATATCCTTGATGGTAGGGGAATTGATAAGTTAGGTTGATGAATGTCTCTTCTCCAGATTGATTCGAAATGTTGCCTAAAATCCAAGAGTTTTGAGGTTCTGAAAAAATTATTTCTCCAGTTGCCGAATTGATAACCGCGCCCGCTCTAGCAACACCGGCATGGAATTTGATACCGTTGTATAATGCGGGGTCTTCAATTTCAACTCTATCTTCTGAGATAATGAATGTATAAGTCCCATTCATCGTTGTCGGCAGGTAACTCAGAATTTCCAACGACCAATAGTCGTCCTGTACATCTCCATACGAGGATCTATTATGGGTATTGATAGATATTTCTTGCTGACCTACACCAGCAGAAGCGAGAAATTGCTTGTGAAGTGTATTTCTACTAATCAGGCCACTAGTTGCTTGCTGGTCACCCATCCAAATTGTTGGATAAGCAGCATCTAATGGATTCTGACCCATCTTCCAAGACTGTTGAGTAGATAGCCGATTTCCGAGATAATCAATGCCATCATCTGGATGAAATGCAATTCTTGTAACTTGGTCCGGCCTCTCCTCAATGAAGTCGGATATAACTGGGTCAACTTCTGCACAGACCTCACACCAAATTGCTGTTGATTCTCTAAGCACCACAACTTGGTCAACAGAACCAGGCCAATTATTAGCACACGAAAGGCCTTCACATGATGTTGATTCAGCACCCACAGGTGTCATTTGGTGGTTGAATGGTAGAATCAACAAGGTTGTGACCATTAGTAAGGCCATCAAGTGATTCTTGTGCATAGTTGTCGGACGGGTCTCCTTTACATAGGCGCGCCGGCGGCGCGGTTTCTATGAGTAAGAGGTGGTACAATGAGCACCGCCGCGACCACTGGCGCCGAAAGGCGAAGTCATCGGGGTATCGCTCACGTTCTGCATACAAATTACTGCAGTGCCAAGAAAAGTTCAATCTAATCAGAGAAGGGGATATTGTTCTTGATGTTGGATGCCATCCAGGTGGTTGGTCACAAGTATCTCTTGAGTTGACTGGTGAAACCGGTCGTGTGATTGGGATTGACGTTAGGCCCTGTGAGCCGATTACAGGCGTGGAATTAATTGTTGGAGATATCACTGAGGAGAGTACCCAAGAGAGGATTATTGAGATGCTTGAGGGAGAACAAATACATTCCATTGTTTCTGATATTTCACCTAAGTTATCAGGGCAATACGAAATGGACGAAGCGATTTCAGTTGATTTGGTTTGCATGGTGATGGATTTCGCAATTCCTTTACTAAATAATGGTGGTTCATTTGTTACTAAGGTGTTTCAAGGGCGAGCAATTGAGGCAATTGTGAGGGCTGCGAAAATCCGATTTTCGAAAGTTAAGCGATACTCTCCTATTGCTAGTAGAAATTCATCATCCGAAGTGTACCTCGTTTGTAGGAATAAGTTACCTGCCAATAAAATTGATGCAGGTGAGACAACAATTAGGGTTGCTGTAGAGAATGAGTTGGCAGAACAAGGATATATTATTGACCCAGATGACGAGGAACCGGAAGATTCTGGCCCTATTGGATTTTCAGTTCACCGGGCTAAATAATCTCCAACGCATTGGAAATTTGGGGTCTTTCACTTTCAATTGATGGGGGCGAAGCCCCCTTAGTTTCACTTTCAGTCCACCCTCTGCGTAACCCTATACTACTGCAAGGCGTTTGATGGTATTATGACCCAGACAATGAGCCAAAAAGTGAACGATGATGAAAGAAGAAATGCGAGGCGTGCAGCAATACTACGTCATGTCCATTCAGTTACAAAAAATTCTGTGACCGAAGTAGATAAACAATTGATGAAAGTCAATCAACTGAATGCTGGTCAACAAGTTGGCAAACTGGAAGTCCTAGTGTTACGCAGATATCCTCGACGACAAGTCAATTCGGCTAATTATCGAGGCCCAGTTGCAGCCGCTTGCGGCAGGGATGAAACAGGAGTTGTTGGTTTGGTGCTCTGGGGTGACCAAGTTGACAAAGTTAGAACTGGTGATGTCATCAGAATTTCCAATGGATGGTGCCGTAGATCACATGGGGAATTAGTTGTAAGTTCAGGGCGAACAGGTAAGTTGTCAGTAGTTCAAACTTGAACTCTTGACTGAGTAACATTCCAACCCTATGGGTAACCATCAAAAGGGGGCGGCCGGTCGGCGGCTCATTCGGTGATTGATAGTGGTAAAGACAGCAACCATATGCAATGCTTCAGGTAAGCCTCTAGTTGAGCGGGATTCCACTTCATTCCCTTGTCCAAAATGTAATGCGCCAGTAGGCCGTTCAGCACAATGTCGAAATCAAGGCGTACCTTACATCTGCGTTTCTTGTGGATTCCAAGGACCTTGAGGTGATTTGAATGGGTGAAGTTGCGATTAGATACAAGATAATGGTCTCCCCTGATGCTGAAGTTGGTGCAGATGACATTGCTGCCGATCTTTCAAAGATGGAAAGTGATGTTGGTGTTGTTCAGTCAGTTGAGACTAAACCATTGGCATTCGGAATGAAATTCGTTGAAGCTTATTGCGTCATCCAAGAAGGTGACGGGACAGTTGACAACTTTGAAGATGCAATCCGCGCATTAACTGGTGTTGGTGAAATCGAAGTTCTAGAAATGGGCCGCTTAATGTGATTCAATTCTAAATTTGGTTATACAGGCCTTGGCCAAACAATCAAATTTGTCAATAACGGTTCAATTATTGAATTCACGATTGATGTAAGGGCGCTCGAGTGAACTCTCGCAACAATGTTGTGGCATAAGTACCAGGTGGCAAGCTAAACTTGAAATTTATACATGCGCCTTCTTCATGCCATCGATCATTTTCCCCCGGGCCATCGGCCCACCTGCGGCTATTTTCAGATAAATCAACAACAGTTTGACCCTGAAATGTCAAATCAGAATAACTTCCTGTTAGCGGGCGTTTCGTACCACGTGTAGTCAAGCGAGGAATTTCGTCAATAACCCAAGTCACAGAGTCTAAATCTAACTGTTTCATAATTTTTTGTTCTAATTTTGCTATTTCACCACTTGAATTTGATGGTTCAGTTCCTAGAAGGGTCCCACAAACTGCTAGGCGGCCCATCAAACAATTTCTAGTAATTCGTTCAATTAGAGACTCAGTGACAGTCGCTAATTTCCCCGTATCAATTTTAGATGACCCATCCATTGGCCCAACCACATCACCAACCACTGGTTTTGAAATGGAAATTCCTGAGCGAATTCGTTCACCCAATAAATGATTAAAGGCAAGAGATTGAAGGGAATGAATGGTCATTAATTGAAGATTATTTGGCAATTTTCTAAAGGCATGAACCCAATTATCAGGTTTATTTTTCAAAGAATATAGAATATCTCTTTCATATCCTAATTGTTTAGGAATCATTTCTATTCCAGCTTTAACATCATGATTTTCTCTCCAATGACTTCTAAATTTAGCAACTTCATCTCGCTCGTTTAGTCCTTCCATGCCGAGATATGCATTCACAGCATCTTCCCATTCGCCATTGACAACATGTCTACCCACTACGGGAGTCACAGGACGAGTCGACCCAAACCTCTGAGGCCCAACCCAATTTGGAAAGAAACCCTCTCCCAATTTTTCCACAAGTGCACGGTGAATTTTTTCTACTTCTTGAATTGCCGCCTCTTCATCCAATGGATGTCCATTTTCATCAGCACAACCTCTTACTGTAATACTGAATCTGTTGCTTGTATGAGCGCCCATTGACAACTTTTGATGTGTGCGGCCTAAAACTTCAATTTGTACATCAGCAATTTCAACCTCAGAAACCTTTCTTGTTGGTGCATCTATAACGAAAAGTTGTGTGGTAACGGCTCGTTTATCTTTCGTTCCAGAAAACCAAATCCTCTTGCGAGACATTTTCAGATGTTTTGCTAGACGATTAACAAAGCGATTAGTTTCCCAGTTGTCTAGGGTGACACGTGCAACTGTGAAACGCCCTTTAGGATCAAGAGCAGGGATTGACCCTTCTTCAGTTACACGAAAGTCAGCCACTCTTACTTTGATGAGCCCGCCAATACCACTGCCATCACAAATCCATTGGTCAAGCCCTAAATTGGCGGCTATGCCAGCAGAGTCCATTCACAATTCGCCTCAAGAGAGTTTAATCGTGGAGAATTGAGATACTAAGTCAGTACTGATAGACTTGAGAATTTTTATTGCATTCTTACCTTTCTTGACTCTTAAGTAGAGTTCTGGTTCATCAAGTCCTGGATGTCCAGTAAAGTAATTAGCGTATTCAACATCTTTGTTATCATTTAATCGTGCTCTGAACAGTTGTAATGCTGTATGGTTTTCACCAATTAGCCGAATTCGGAGTTCGTTGCCCTCATTGAGTAGTACCTTGATTGCCATGTCTATCATTCCGGCGACTTGCGACCCCATTTTGAACCTTTGGAAAAAAACAGCAGTTGTTTACACCTCGTCGCCTGCTCACTTATCAATGGGTGGTGGGTGGGCGTGCTATGAAAGAGGGTGTTTCGGATGACCGTACATCACTCCTGATTTCTGTGTTTGAGAAAGGCTCTCCCGCACTTCTTTTTGCGGCTGTAGTAATTACTCTTATTTTCGGGTTGTTTCTATTCCCTTTACCTTCATTTCATACTGATTTAGATGCTTTTGCCCCAGATGGACCAAATGATGAGGCTGAAAAACGGATTGAAGAAGCCTTCGGAAAGGAGCGTATTCCTCTTTTTGTCAATGTTGAAGTTGATGATGGTAGCAATGTTCTGTCAATAGAGTCACTTGTACAACAACAATCAGATTTAGAAGAGGTATTAGCGTGGTCCGAGTCCCATGGTCCAGTGATTTCCGAATATATTGCAATTCCAGATATCATTCAGCGGGGGCTTGACGAAACATCACCGGGGGCGAAATTGAGTGAAGCAAGTTCTTGGGAAGAATTACTTAACGATACTTTA
>CAXEOD010000070.1:0-9894 GCA_963997805.1 uncultured Candidatus Poseidoniales archaeon | reverse complement strand
AGCATTTACGGCTCCACTTTCTTCTTCAACAACTTCCTCTGCTCCTGATTCGGTTTCCCCAAGATTTTCAACATGCTCAGGAACCGCCATCACCAAGCCAGCAGCTTCTGCTGGTGATTCTCTTTCTAGCGCCTCTTCAGCGTTTTTCACACTGCTAAAAAGAGGATTGAATTGCACACCTTCACAACCAGATAGCGCTCTCTTTGCATCTGATATTGCGGTTTCTGCTTGAGTCCAGAACTCAATAATTTCTCCGGCGTGAGTTTTGGCTTTTCGGAACAACATTTCCGCATCTCTTAGTGAGCCGAGTTTCATTTCCCTGTCACCTTGCGTTAGAAGTCGCATTGCTTTCTTAGCAGTCGGTGCAATATCATCTGCTTCAGAAACCGCTTTTGCCGCATCCTCACGAATATCAGTGATATCGCTAGACATTGCCAATGTTCGCTCAATATCATCTTCTGCTAAATGTAGAATTGTCATCGCTTCATCTGGGTCTTTATATCCCACCTCTGTTGCATTTTGTAGCAGTGAGGCGGCTTGGTCAACTTGAATGCCCTTAGCCCGTAATTCTAGAATACGCAGTTCAAGTGAATCTCTTAACTGCTTGAATTTCTTACGTGCCTCTCGGTCAGGGTCTTTACCAAATATGTCGAATAGTGCAACTCCAAAAGCGAGTACACAGATTCCTGATGATGTAAGCATGACAACGCCTTCCGATGGGTTTGACAACAGTAGTGCAGTGGCTGATGTAGCCCCCAGAAGTTGTACTAATCCACGGAACCGAACCGCTTGAAGGGAGCCGGTCAGAACACTAGTGGAGAATAGGTAACACGACAAGCCAATCAGTCCAAGAAGACCATGGCCTAATCTCACACTAGTCACGAGTTCTGCGTCAAAAGAAGTCACTCCCAGCAACAGCATTGGAGCCCAAGCAGCGGCTGCAAGAGAACCCAATCTTGAGCGGTGTTTTGGTCCATAATCAACAAAGTCTTGCATTGCTAAAGCCAAAACCATCAGTATAATCCCCGGGCCAAATCTCGGCAGGAATTCAGCTCTGCCATCAATACCTGGCCAGACATACCATGCAGCAGCCATCACCAACGAAATCGCTGAAACGATGCCTAGAGTTTCCAAACGGTTACGCTGCAGTGCTATTGATTTAGAGAGTATTGAGTCAATGTCCTCAACCCCCTCAACCTCTGACATCGCTTCGCGACGGCCGCTTCGTTCTCAATAAGGTGCTCCCTTCTTGGGTTGAATCATTCTAGAGTAAACACTCATCAGAAAGGTGTATCATCCCTTTCCTTTCGATTCCTGAACATCAGGTATCCCAAAAGCGAGACTAGAATGACTGCAAAGAGTTTGTCAGCTTCCTCAGTCCATTGTGATTTAGGTGATATATCACTTTCAATAGTGAATGTCCCTCCCTCTCCAGTAACTTGGTCAGTCCAAGTTACCTCAACACTAATCTTCCCGCGTTTATACTCATTTACTTCTAGAGGAAGAATTACTGTAGCTGGTCTATCAGCGGTAGCCTCACCAGAATCCCATTCTCTACTACATTGCTCGTGGTAGCAGACAGTTACTTTGGCATTGGTTGAACCAATGTTGACAATTGTAGCTGAGATCATTCCAGAATCCCCGATGACTGGGATTCCATCGACATTGATTTCAACGCCACTGATAGATGCAGGGACTTGTGGCTCAACTACTGGGTTGGAAATCACCTCACGTATATTCCCAGAACCGTCCATCGCGTACAATTTTAATTCGTGAGTTCCAACATTCATTAGTGGTAGTGAGAAAATTCTTGCCTCATCCCAAGTACCATTTGTGAGTAATGGGATGTTGTCCAAGAAAATTGCCCATACGGTATTTTCTATGGCGTCTATATCATCAAATGAGCGAGTCAGATTCAACACAATTTCACTTTCCGTCATAGCTGGATTTAGTGGCCCAATTGGATACCCATCAACCATCACTTCTGCGGTGATGGTTGGAGGTGTCCCATCTAGAATTGTGATATTCCAACTTGTCACATTGCTATTTCCTGCACCATCAGTCAATTCCATCTCTAATGAATAGACAGTCAATTCTCTTTGCAAATGTCGCTCCTCAACTGACATATGCATCCAATTCACATCATTTCCTTGATTGAATTGGTCTGCAAATCCAATATCATGTTGTTCCCAACCTTCTGATTTATTTGAGCGCCAAATAACGCTGACACCGGCGCCAGAATCATCTTCCGTTTCGGCAATCACAGTAAGAAGAGAGCCAGCCCTGACCTCAAACTCACCAACGTCTCCCAAGTAGTGGAAGTAAGGAAGAATATCCCCCCCAGCCTCTTCTGTAGCGTTGATGTTCGCCATTGGCACCTCGCCATCGACATACAAATCAATCCACCAATTGGAACTTGCTCCATCCCAGTCACTACAAGTCAGTGTTGCATTTACAACATTGCTGTGTGAATAATTCACAGTCTCTGGAATAAACGTGAATGATTCGTTATCAGATTCAGCTTGAACTTCCCAACTTCGCTTCAATACCCAATGACTTGATAATTCTGACATTCCTGAATCACTGCATTCACTTGTCAAAGTTACATTTCCGCTCAGTGGAATTGCTAAACCAGGGCGCTCTTCCAAATGGCCATCAGAGATTGGTGCTTGATTAGGCCCTACTGTGACAGTCCACATACCAACAGTCGGTGAAAGAGAGCGGTTCACTGTGAATGTTGACTGATTTCCTGTAAGCAGATCAATTTGAGGACTGTACCTCACCTCCCATCCTGAGGGCAGATTAACTGTGATAGGAATCGCTTCTAAAGCATCACCACGAACAGGGAACCAGAAAATTCGGCTACTACCGAATGCAGCCTCACCCTGTAACGTTGCTGTTTCATCCCAACTGTAGTATCCCGCTCCAATGCTTTCATTTTGAGTAATAGAAAAATTAGATCGATTCACAATTCCGTTCAGTGGTTGCTCGTCAAACATGAAAAGATGGTTGCTCTCAACCCACATATGTTCTCCGTGAAACATCGAAAAATCCGACTGTTCACCGAAACCAAGGTTGCCATCACGGTTACCAAACCAACGGTCTATTTGCCCAATTAGTCCTAGTGAGCGGTCAGGGATTTGTGGTGTGCCAAAGTCGGTAGGTATGGTGAAACTAGCTTCCCAAGTTAAGTTGAATGTCTCTCCTTTTTCCGGAGCGCTCGTCATGTTCAGATAGGCCTGCCCTTCCCATTTTGGACTTGGTGCCTCATCTTGATTTGTCAGTAGATTGGTAATGTTGAGTTGGGCTGAATCATTACTGGTGAGCGGTTGCCCAACTCGGATTCCACCTTCTGAGTTGTAGATTTTCCATTCACCTTCGGTGGTTCTTGGCAGATTTTCATCCACTTCTCCACTCCAATCAATTAACTCCCAATAACCGGATGGGTGATGTTCCATACGTAACACCCCCGTGTCGCTTGCATTTTCAGGCCAGCCAAATATTCGCATTGTACCATTATCTGAAATTGTAATTGCATCCTCTCCACTCCAACTCATCAGTGATGCACTGTTCTCATTTGTTGCAGAAATCCAGCCCGCACCGCCATTTAGTACAGCCAAAGTGGCATTACCTGTTGCATTGAGTGTTGTTTGCAACTCTTCTGTATGCCCTATTAGAGTCAGTGTAATATCGCTTCCAGCAGTGCCTGAAATGTTGAGAGTTCCATCCAATGGAATCAGCACAACATTGGTTTCAAAAACATCATCAGCAAGTAGGATAACAAATCCCCCTCCACTCGCATAATTAGAATGGGTAACTAAGATTCTAACTGGGCCTGCAGGCAGATTATCAAACACTAATCTGCTACCTGCCAAGGTTTCAGGCCCAGCAACCGTCAATCCAGTCCAAGCGTCAGTAACAGTAACTACTGCGCCTGAGAGAGGAAGCCCATTATTGTCTAGAACTATCATGTCAAGGGAGGCAGATGATGTTGACCATGTTTTAGTTTCTTGATTCTCAAGTGTAGTTGGGTATGTGAGTAGAGTCACACTCAGAATGAATACGAGTAGGAATGCAGTTAGTCGCATTTTCTCACTCTCCCCGCTCGTTAAGAATTAGAGTTGACCCGTGTAAATCAGGGTTTAGTGGAATCACTTTATTTGCAAGACTCTTAGCAATTTTTTGTTGTACATTTGGTGGGGTTTGAACTAAAATAAATCCCCCACCACCTGCTCCCAACAGTTTTCCACCTGTGCAACCAAGTTCCATTAATTGGTCATATAATATGTCAATTTCAGGGTTTGAAATTCCATCTGCTAATGTTCTCTTCAACTCCCAAGTGTTGCCAAGAAGTTCACCAATCGCTGAGAAATCCCCAGATTCAATTAGCCCAGACACTTGCTCTGCTTGGGTGCGCATAGCCTCAAGTTGCTGCATTTTTGATGCGGTGTTCCGGCTTTGTTGTTCAAGAATTGAAGATGCTTTACGAGTTAATCCCGTCCACACCAAACAGAAGTTATCGCCTAAGCTAGAACTTACTGAGGAATCCAATGAGATAACATCAACTGATTCATCTGAATTAAATCGAATCTGATTCAATCCACCAAAAGCGGCTGCATATTGGTCCTGTTTGCCAATTGGCTGTCCCAAGACTTCAATTTCAATGTGACAAGCCTCTTCTGCCAACTGTTGAGCACTAACCTCACGCCCAGCATATACGTGCAAAGCGTGGAGTAGCCCCACTGTGACTGATGATGAAGAGCCAAGTCCGGTGCCTTGACCTGGAATATCTGCAATAGTGGTTATTTCAATCCCAGAAGTCACACCTGTCAACCGCATTGCTTCTCTAACTAATTCGTGTTGAAGGTTCTCAAAATCATCAACATTTTCAGTCTGGCTATATGAGACTCTAACTGCATTGTCAAAACGCTTGTTTACTGTGACATAGATGTAGGCATCTAGTGCCATCGAGGTAACTAGACCACCTTCATCGCTGTGTTTGTAAAACGCTGGCAAGTCTGTGCCACCACCACAAAACGAAACCCTAACGGGTGTTCTCACTATGAGCATCGGACGGGGCCACACAAACGGTCCTCTTAACTGCTTAGTTTAGGTGGCAGATGGTGGTTTCATCTGTCGCAATCAATATGGGTGTGGTGCGACCCGCTTTAGCAGGCGAAGGAGATGGCGGACGACCTCATCACCATGGACGACTTGACAAATGAGCAGATTGATACACTCCTAAAAGATGCTGAAAAACTTCTTCCAGCAGCCAACGGAGAAGTCTATTTACCATTGCTAGAAGGCAAACTGCTCGGCAATATGTTCTTTGAACCAAGTACACGTACTCGGATGTCATTTGAGACAGCAATGAAGCGCCTTGGCGGCAATGTCGTCAATCTCGGCGCCCTCGCATCGTCGTCAGTCACCAAGGGTGAGACACTTTTCGACACGATGAAGATGGTTGACGGCTATTGTGACGTCGCAGTTCTGCGTCATCCACGCCAAGGAGCGGCTCAATATGCAGCCGATGCTTGCAAGATTCCAATCCTAAATGGTGGTGATGGAGCAGGTCACCATCCTACTCAAACTCTACTTGATTTGTTTACCATAAAACAAGCCCATGGCAAACTCGACCTGAACGTTGTGATGGTAGGTGACTTACGTTACGGTCGGACAGTTCACAGCCTTTCACATGCTCTCTCCCGCTTCGGCGCAAATTTGACTTTCATCGCCCCTCCAGCATTGAGTATGCCAGAAGAGATAATTGAGGACTTGAAAGCCAGTGGTGCAAGTATCACGGTTTCAGAAGATTTGGTGTCCAATCTTCCAACCGCAGATGTAATTTACATGACTAGAATTCAAAAAGAAAGATTCCCTGATGAAGATGAGTATCTGAAAGTCGCTGGAATCTACAAATTGAGTCGTAAAGACTTGAAGGATGTCAAAGAATCAATGATAATCATGCACCCTCTTCCTAGAGTTGATGAGATTCATCCTAATGTCGATAGCACCCCACACGCTGCCTACTTTGATCAAGCATTCAATGGTGTAGTGGCTCGAATGGCTTTACTTTGCTACTTGTTTGGAGTAGATATTCCTGAGGAGGTGAGTCAATGAGTGAGATGCGCAGAGTTACTGCAATTTGTAATGGCTCGGTGATCGACCATATTCCAGCGGGTGCTGCGTTGAAAGTCCTGCGCATGTTGAGGATTACTGGAAAAAATTCAAATCCAGTTTCACTAGTGATGAATGTTCCATCTGGAAAGTATGGTTCAAAGGATATCATCAAGGTTGAGGACCGAGAATTAACTCAAGAAGAACTTGACCGATTAAGCATCATTGCACCACACGCTTCTGTTGCGATTATCCGAAATTATACAGTCGCAAAGAAGCGCACTGTAGAGGCCCAGAATGAATTAGTAAATGTTGCAAAATGTACATTCTCAAACTGTATCACTCACGGAAATCGTGAGCCACAGTCACATCGATTGACAGTGATTTCAGTGGATCCATTGCAATTGCGTTGCCATTACTGCTGCCGTGCCCAAGATATGGATGCAATTATTGACCATCTGTTGTGAGTAATTACCCTCCAATTCCATGGATACACTTCTGTTAGACGGCAACTGCGGTTTGTGTAACCGCGGAGCCATGTTTTTACAGGCGAGGATTTCCCCAAAGAAGTTGCTGAGAATATTACCAATTGAGTCAGAAGAAGGCAAGAAATTGATTTCCACTCTACCTGAAAAGCAACAGAATGCGGATACGGTTTACTTGTTCAAAAACGGTAAACCCTACATTCGCTCAGCAGCAATTGTCAGGCTTTCCAATTACTTACGATGGTGGTGGAAGCCAATGTCGTTAGCTTGGCTAATTCCTCTACCAATTCGAGATGTTGTGTATCGATTCATCGCAAAGCGAAGAAAGCGCTGGTTTTCGACTCCGGATTCCTGCACATTTTAGAGCATTAATCATTGAGGTCTGATATCCAACCCCGCATTTTACATGCCTGACAAATCGGATTACTTGTTGCCTCACCACATCGTTCACAATTGAGCATTCGATCACGTGCCCATTCAGTTGAAAGAGGAGTTCCTTTTGCTTCTTTTTGTAATTCCCTAATCGCATCCATTGAGTGAACAAGCCCGTGACGTGTACCGGGTACATCTTGCTCTAGCCTAGCAATCATATCTCTACTCCTTTGCCGTAAAGCTCCTGGGGCATGGGGGCAATCACCGTGAAAAATTGGCAATTCAGCACCTTGGGCGTAAGCGTGAATTTCCTGTTCAGGGATCCACCTTAGTGGTACGATTCGTGGGACTAGTCCATCAATTGGGGCCCATGTGTGAGGGGCTAATCTAATCGTCCGGTCGATTTCTCCTCTCTGTAAATTCATTAGGATAGTTTGTGCAGTGTCGTCTAAATTATGGCCAAGAGCCATCCATTCAGCATTAACTCTCCGAGCCAACTCATTCAATCCTTGACGGCGGAATACCCCACAGTATGAGCAGGCTTTGAGTCCCTTTGCCTCTTTGTTTGCAGAACCCAAATCATCCATCATGTCAACAACTTCGTCCATGCGAGAAAAGTCAAGTTCAGGATAGGAAATCGTTTCAACTCTAATTCCATAATTACTGGCAAGTTCAAGTGCTTTCACCATTGATGGGGCTCGGTATCCATCAATACCTTCGTCTACTGTTCCGGCTACCAATTCAATGTCTCTTCTTGGCCCTAGAATTTTTACCATCATATCAAGGAGAACCGCTGAATCCTTTCCACCAGAAATACATACGAGAATTATGCTGGGGGTACCATCCTCTTTTCGAGCATCTTTAGGGAGTTTGAGTTGTTCCCGCATAGCTTTAGATGTACGTTTACGAATGGAGTCCTCAAGGTGTAGATGGCAGAGGTGAACTCCACTATACCGTTGATGAATTACCGCTTGGCTTTGACAGCGGCTGCAAGATGCAACAGTGATCGCACTCATTAAATTGAGCGACTCAGTCGTTTGTTTTCAAATGAGCGTGTTGACCAATTACTTAATATTTCAATTGAATTTTACTTTTTCCAATTGAAAAATCAGTCACTAAAAAATTAATTTTATTGAGATGAATACAGGGTCCAAAGAAGTTGAAAAAGCACGCCGATATGCTAAATTCTTGATTTTTCAGTTGGCGAATTGATTTTACTACTCAAACCGGCCCTTTAGGGGCCGGACGCGCAAAACCTCTTGAAGGCGTAGGCGACGTGATGTATTTTCAGGGAGTGGACATGCTTCAGAGATTACTGGCTACATTCGGACGCATTGATGGTGTCCAAGCCGCAGCAGTCATGGATGTAGACATGAATGAAATAGCCACCTTCCTAACTCCAGAATTGAAGGGATTGCAAATCTCACACGGCCTTTCTGATTCTCTAAGAGAGGCTGGCCGAGCCGCTTCTCAAGCTAGTCTAGGTGAGTTACAACAATTATGGGTAGAATCAGAATCGGGTAATTTGATTCTCGCCCCTCTCTTAGGAGGATTCACTCTCTTTGTCTCTAGTCAAGGCACATCAAATATTGGCAGGCTAAGGCATGAAGTGCAAGCGAGAACGAGTGTAATAGAGGATTTACTGAGGTGATATGATGTTTGAACTACCAATGGGCGAACCAGTTGATGGAGAAATGGATTTGAATGTGGAAATGAAAACTTTCCCATTTGATTTTGGGGCTATAACTTACTTCAAGCCGAGGGCAAAAAATCCTGTTGGTCACCGACTAATTTGTGCAGGGGAGTCGGCTGGTTGGCTTGCAGATTCAGGCAAAAACAAGAAATTTATTGCGGCAGAAGACGCCCGCACTGAATTACGAACTCTATCTAAATCAACCGATTTGAGAGCAAGAGCTGTGATTTGGACTCAATCTGAGTTTGAGCAGGTGGCTCGAGGGTTGCTTGAGGCATTCATTGACCCAGCAACATTAGGTACTCTGCTTCCAATGCCAAGGATAGAGGGACATATTCCTACCAAGGACCTTGCATTACTAATTGAAACACTTGCTAAGAGTGACGTGACTAGAGGTGCGTGTGCACTTGAGGAAGGAATGCTTGTACACACAGAAGGTACACTTCCAGCAGAACCTGAAGAATTCACCATTATGGTTCAAAACCACCTCAATGCGATGGAATCATTGGCTGAAGGAATGGGGCAAGAGCGCCCCCTAGCCTCTTCTCTTTCTCTTGTTGATGGTGCTCTATTAGTCGCACCAGCAGGTGATTCTGCAATCGCAGTATGGACCGATGCTGAGGCAGACCACACCGCACTACTAGCAAATGCTGCTGCCATGTTGAAGACAGAATCATCCGGTTTAGCTGGTGATGATGCTGGTACCCAAGCAACTCTTTTCTTATCTGGCGCAAATAATGTAGTGATTAATAATGGTTCAATTAACACTTCGGGGAAACAAAGTGATGCCGTGGATAATAGAGGAGATTTTCTTATCTTCACCAACAACGGCTCAATTACTACAACGGGGGTTTCCTCTGAAGCTTTTTTTGTTCGTGGTGATAATTCCGTTTACAACAATTTAGGGTTGATTGACACATTAGGAGATAATTCTGATGGTATTTTAAGCTCTGGTGATAATGATGTTTTTAACAATAGCGGCACAATTATTACAAGAGGTAACAGCGCTGCCGGTATTTTATACACTAGCGGCAGTGAAAGTACTACTATCAACAATAGCGGCATAATAAGAACAAAGGGCACTAGTTCCATTGGTATTAGATCAGTTGGCAGCGCCACTATCAACAATAGCGGTCTTATCTCTGCTGATGAATCAGCCACTCAATCAATCGATGGAAGTAATAACGCCGACACCCTCAATCTACTTTCCGGTTCACAGATCATCGG
>CAXEOD010000069.1:0-9897 GCA_963997805.1 uncultured Candidatus Poseidoniales archaeon | reverse complement strand
TGCAAGACTTCAATTTGAGTTGCATGAGTTTGGAGTTGCCAGCGGAAATCCCGCTCTGACCAGCGGACCCAGCCAGTTACGATGATTTTCGAGCCTGCTTCATAACTTTGGTCAAGCCGACCTTCAATTGCTACTGATATTACATGGTCGGCATTTCCATACGATGGGTGGTCCATTAAACTAGATATTTGACGAGTGACATTTCCTTCCAAAACATCTCCTGAATAACCAACAATCGTGATTAGGTCCCCGTCAAATTTTGAAGGGTCATGAGACACACCAGTCAAATTGATCAAGTGAACTGTTGGAACCCATGATTTATCCCATTGGACTGCACCAGCACCTTTTGCTGCTACGTGTATCCGACCATTCCACTCAGAAACCTCACCGACTACTTGGACTAGAGTCCCAATAGGCGGCAGCATTGGTCCTGTGTCAGTCCACCTGACTTCGCTGACATTGTAACCATCTTCAACTAAGATGTCAATACGGTCAGCACCGTTATCATACGGGTCGCGTACATATGAAATCAATTCACCACGAATTTTAACCGATTCTCGTATATGCTCATGCAAGTCAGCAATTTCAATAATGTCAGGTTCTCTAACTACTGCATAGAAATTCATTACGCTGACGAGCAGAATGCTGAGAAAGAACATCGCCCACAATTTTGCCATGCATCCGCTCAGGAGGGTTATAGGCTTGAAGGTTCGGCTACTTAATTACGCGCAGAGAACTCATTTTTGAGGTGTATATTCATCTAATGTGACCTCCTGTCGCTACTATGGCGGTGGTCATCAGGCGTGTTACTTTCACCACCGCCTTAGCATTGGTAGTCATATTTTCAACAATGTTTCCAACTGGATTTATTCAAGAAGAACCCACCTTTTTTTATGTAGATGATGAGGGTGGAATAAATAACAATTCAGCCACTAATTGGACCGCTCATTCACCAGTATGGAAGGTTGGTGATTTGTGGACATATGTGGCAGTCTTGGATGGCCAATCTCTTGTTGATGGTGCACCAGAGCTTGCTGGTGCTGAGTTAGACTTGTTGTACGGTACTGCAACGTTGCAAGTAATGGGGGTTGAGGAATTAATAATTGGTGAAGAAATTATACCTGTATACCGGACAATTACATCAGCAGTGGTTGTAGGTGATGGCAGGGGCATCCCTGTACCTATTATTGGGAGTGTAGATGGTTATCTAACAGCGGTATTAGTATTAACTGAATATTTCCGAGTTGGGGACTTGGCTTTGATTGAGTATAATAAACACATAGTGATGACTTTCACTGCTGAGATTTCATTCATTGAGCAGACCGTTGGTATTGCAGATTTTGTGGAATCTGGTGTTTATTCACCCCCACTTGAATTCTATGATTTTCCCTTAGCGATGAATGAGTCTTGGAATAGTGTTACTAATTTGACAAAAACCTATTCTGGAAGTAGTGATGTTGTGACTTTGCCAGGTGAACCGGAATATTTTGACCAAGAATGGCAATTCTTGGTAAATGAAACGGGTGATGGTGGTTTTTCTGGTTGCGAGAATAGCACAAAAGTATGGCAAACAACCTCAGATGGAGAGGTAGAGGAATGGCGTTGGTGGTGCCCTGAGGTGAACCAATATTCTAGCCGCTGGACTAGTGATATTGCTCTTGGCGGAGTTGATGCAGAGTTGACTCTAACCAGTTATCAGCCAGCAACTAATGTTATGTCAGTAAATGTTGAAATTAATCCTATTTCATCACCATTGAATAGTGAAGTAGATTGTTGGGTGAATATTACCGATTCATCAGGGAATAATGTTTCAGGGAAATCAGGATATATCTATCTCATGGGAGTAAATAGAACCTCTTTCACGACCTCTGATAACGGCTCAGCCTACATCCGATTGAATGTTGGTAACACAATGGATAACACGCCTACATCTGATGATTGGGCTACTCATGGAGTGGTGGCTTACCTTCATTCTGATCAAAGTGTTGGGGCTGTAACCTTGACATTAGAAGGCAGTGCAATTGGTGGATTGTTACGACAAGAAGCAAACCGATTCGCTTCCCAAGCGGGAGCCATCACTTTCTTACTAGATAGTCAGTTTGAATCTTCATTCAGATACTGACAAGAATCAGATTAACTCTCATCAAGGTCATCGAGTGAGTCAATTTTTGCCTCAACATCTTTGATATCATACTTTTTTCCTTGAGCCATTTCCATCAACCCACTTCCTTTCGTTTTAGTTGATTCTGAATTTGATGATTTTGCCACTCGGTCTAATGTTGATGCGATTTCCGTTTCAACTCTAGTTCGTGGTACTGTGCTGATTCCAAACCAAGTAGCTCCGACCCCAATTATGACTAGAATAACCATACAGATTAGCACAGTTGGAAGTAACCAGTTTGTGCTCATGGAGGAGGAGTGTGGTTCATTCACATAATATCGATAATCAGTCAATGTAGCGGATAGTAACAAGGTACCATTGTGCCACGTTTCAGTATGGGCAAGGAATCCATCTCCAAGGAAGAAATCAATAGTTGTTGTATTATCTCCAAGATCCACTCTTTGGATTGCCAAAGTATCATAGAATTTTGTATTATCAACCCCATAATATACGCCTCTTTCACCCAATACCTGGTACGAGACTTGAGTAACAGTACTGCGATTATACTCATTTTCAGTCCACAAACCGAGATTTTCTCTTACCCGCTCTAAGCCACTGACTTGAACGCTCTTCTCGACATCCCAAAGTTCGCCAACTTGGATAGTTTCGGGGAAAGTTCCAGTTCTTCTAGTCAATGCAACTTCTTGAAGTTCATGTTCAAGAAAATTATCTTCTCCACCGCCTGAAAATTGGGTAATGGTGAGGGTTGTGGTGTCTAGTTTTTCCCAGCCTGCAGTCCCACGTGATTCCCAATGTGTAGCAGTGTAAGAAATTGACATATTTAGCGTATCATTCTCGTAGTTTGTAGTGTTGTCTTGCCAATCTACTGTGAAATTGACTAGGTGGGTAATTTGTGCCTTGACACAATCTCCTGACCATGTTAGGATGGTGCATGATTCAGTTCCTAATTGTTTGACCCTAAGTTCTTCTCTAGTGGTAAGGGTGATGCCCTCAAAGTTCTCCTCGTCTTGCCATGCATCGGAGAGTTGGTTGACTAGTTGTTCAGTATATCCTTGATACTCAAACCAATCATTAGTTGTGTAATTCGGCTCTCCTATGCTTTCTATTGCCAATGCAGTCGGCAGAGAAATGACAAGTAGCGCGGCGAGGAGAAGTGCTTGGCGGCTCGCCTGCATCAAACCGTTCAGTGCCTTCGTTGTTTTCAGTATGACGGCTGAATGAGGCAGATTCAAAGCAGTTGCGTCTCACCCATAGGGTGAGCAACATGGGTTTACAAGATGGGGTAGGGGCGAAAAACATCGGTATGATGTGGCTGAGTCTTGCAGTTTTAGCAATGTTTGTATTGCCAATTTTAGGTGCTACTGCTACAGTTCCTGAGATTGCTGAGGATGTTGGGGATGAGTGGTGGGAAACCACAAATATGGATAAGAATGGAGATAAAATCCACGATGCAATCCCTATTGCAATCAAGAGTACTCAGTATGATTGGGTAGATGATGAAGGACGAATTAGTGTCATTGTTGATTTTGACCATCTGCCAACAGAAGTCGATGAACGACTTCTTGAGAATCGTGTAGATTTCAGGGTTCAATTCCGTTACCATATCATTGATTCAATCGCTGGCTCAGTTGAGATATCTCAAATTGGTAATCTTGCCAATCTACCTGGCGTTGTTCTTGTAGAAATTGATGGCATTTTAACCATCCAAATGGCTGATGTCAACGAGATTCATGGGATAACTAATGTTTGGGATGAAACAGGGTATACCGGAGCAGGTTCGGTTGTTGCCATCATTGATACTGGAATTGATGGTAGTCATGAGGGTTTGAATGATTTAGATGATAATAATGAAACCAACGACCCCAAGGTCATCGGATTCTATGATGTTATCAATAAACCAGATGATACTAATGGCACAGATATTGACGCATATGATGACCAAGGCCATGGTACTCATTGTGCCGGCATAACTGCCGGGACAGGTGCTCCAACTTACGAATATATTGGAGTCGCACCTCAAGCCCAACTAGTTGGTGTCAAAGTTCTGTCATCAAGCGGCAGTGGTTCCTTCGCTCAAGTGATGCAAGGTATGCAATGGACGATTGATAATCGCCATAAATTCAACATTCGAGCGGCCTCAATGAGTCTTGGTGGGCCAGGTGCTTCTGAGTGGACTGCAAGCGAGCAGGAGAGCACCAATCGAATGGCAAATGAGATGGTGCGCAATGGGATTGCTCTCTTCATCGCAGCTGGTAACTCGGCCTTTAGCGCCCAGATAGGGACTCCAGGAAGTGCTGAAGATGTCATCACCGTAGGCGCATTAGACAAGGACACAGGAATCGCAATTTATTCGAGTCAAGGTCCGACAGAAGAAGGCCGTGTCAAACCAAATATTGCTTTTGTTGGTAGTAATGTAATGGCTCCAGATTTCAATACTGGTACAGGTTATACTTCTAAGTCTGGTACAAGCATGGCTACCCCTGGTGCTGCTGGTTTGGCGGCGCTGATGTATCAAGCCAACCCAGATCTTTCACCATTTGATGTCCGCAACATAATGCAAGAGACAGCAGAATACAGGCTCTGTACGTACATGTTCAAGAACGAACCATGCGTAGAAGATTTCATTCCCAAAAACCGTCAAAACAATGTTTACGGGCATGGTCACACCAATGGTGAGCCATCAGTTGCAGAAGCGGCTAATCAAGTATATGGGCTAACTCTTGCAATCAATATATCATCTACAAACGAGGCAAGTAGTGACAACAAAGTTCACGTTGGACCCGGTGAAACTATTTCCTTTGAAATAATTGGAGAAAGTGTAGGGAAGGTGCAATGGCGTACTTGGGATATGCGTGATTACTGGTCAGACCACCCTGATTTTGAATCAGGAGAAACTCAATTCACCATCACTCACGAAATGCTTCATAATCGATTGATGTACCTACCTGGAAACGATGTGACTGGTAACCAGACAATCATGGTTCGTGGAATTGCAGGGGATAACGCATCTACAAACGCGGTTGTTCATTTGCATGTGATGGGTGACACTCCAATTGAAGTTACTCAGCAAACTGGCGGGATTGATAGCACAGTCTTCTTACTTTCAACACTGGTCATCATTCTAGCAATTGGATTAATTCTAATGATGTTGATGTTACAAGGTACAATTGCAATTCCGGAATGGGCACCATTTGCACATGATGATTCAGATGAATTTGAGGTTGATGAAGACGAGGTTGAATCAACCACGACTTCCGCAGAGAAGAACTCTGCGAGTTGACGGGGTGAATTACTTGGCGCTTACTGGCGTGTTGATATCAGCGTTCATCGCTGGCTTAGCAGCAATTCTCGTCACTATTTCTATTGAGAGATGGGGCGGTCTTCATGGCGGGGTGTTGGCTACAGTTCCCTCAACAATTGTCCCAGCCGCAGTTGGGATTTGGTTAGCAGCAGCAACAGTTGATGAATTTCAGGCTGCAATGGCCATCGTTCCTATCGGCTTGATTCTCAATGCTGGATTTCTTTATCTTTGGAGAGTTGTTCCACCGCTTATTCCTGAATGGAATTTCGGTATTCGTTTGACATCTATCACTGTTGTTTCTTTGACTATTTGGGGATTATTTGCCCTGTTATCAATTCGGGGATTCAACCTTCTAACTACTACCGGCATAGCTCCTCTAACAATTGGTTGGCTAGCATTGGTTGTCGGTTTGATAGTCGGCTTTGGTGCAACAATCCGGCACCGTCCAGCACCAAGAGGGCAGAACAGTGTGAGTGTCCTCACATTATTGATGCGAGGGGTTGCTGCCGCTGCTTCGATAGGTATTGCAGTTTGGCTAGCAGGACTTGGCAACCCACTAGCTAGTGGAATAATGAGTATTTTTCCTGCAATTTTTACAACGAGTATGGTCGCATTATGGCTTGCTCAAGGGGAGGCAGTCCCGGGTGGTGCAATTGGGCCAATGATGTTCGGGTCACAATCCGTATCGCTGTTTGCATTACTAGTGGCAATTTGCTATCCGATGACAGACTCAACGATTGAAATTGTATTCGCAACGATTGGCGCATGGATTGGTTCAGTCCTCCTCATCAATGCTACAGTCTGGTACTATCTCAAATCCAAAAATGGTAAAATTTCAATACCTTGAATCCTGTAAAAGTTCTCAACGGATGCATTCAATAAAACCGACAAACCCCCTTAATTGCCGGAGGGGGGACAGTGGGAGACAAGCGATACATCCGAGATGCCTTGCACGGTGACATCATTCTGCCTGATCACATCAGTAGAATAGTTGACACCAGAAGTTTCCAACGCTTACGCTATATCCAACAATTAGCAACCTGTCACTACGCCTTTCCATCAGCAACTCATAGCCGTTTTTCACACTCAATTGGTGTGTACCATCTAGCAACTCGCTTAGTGGAAGACTTGGCCGATAGATTTCCTGGGAGAATTAGCGAGATTGATGCGAAATTAGTACCAATCGCTGCACTTTTGCATGATGTTGGACACCCTCCATTTTCACACATGCTCGAGACTCCAGAAGTGTTTGCTACCTATGCTAATCACGAGGATTGGGGACGTCTAATATTGACTGACCCAGAGTGTGATATTGCTGTAGTACTTCACGAAACTTTAGGTGATGAGGTTGACCGCCTGTTAGCGATAATGAAGGGAGGCAAAGTAGAGCCCTTTCTCCATGAGTTGGTTTCTAGTCAACTGGACGTTGATAGGTTTGATTATCTAATGCGAGACCAGTTTGTGACTGGGGCTGATGTAGGTGGATTTGACCTTGAAAGATTATTACGAGCAATCAAGATATCCGATGATGGACATCTTGTAGTAGGTTCAGAATCAATATCTGCAGTTGAAGCATATCTAGTTACTCGCTGGCACATGTATGAGTCGGTTTACTTCCATAAGTTGAGCATGTTGACTTCAGTATACTATGTGCGCGCACTCGCGAGAGCACGAGAGTTGCATGAAGAAGGTTCACTTCCCCTATCATTGAAAATGAGGGATTTATTGTCAAACCGTACTCTTACTCCGTATCGCTATTCACAGTTGACAGATTCCTTTGTGATTGCAGATGTTTTCCAATGGGCTGACCACGGTGATGAGATTTTGTCAAGTTATGCCAAGAGGCTTTCAAGTCGGGCGGTATTTCACAAACAATTGCGAAACGTGTTGAATCCCCAACAAGTCGATGAACTTTGGAGTGGGTTGAAAGAAATCGTTGAGAGTGCTGGATTTGATGGGTTCCATGATTTAATCAGTGCACCACTTAGGAAAGAGGGTTATTTGCCATATCAAGAGGGGATTAGCCTTGATGATGGTAGGGATATTTCTGAAGTTTCACCACTCATTCGGTCAATCTCTGGTGAGTTCGCTCGCTCAATGGTTTTTGTTCCTGCTGAAGTTCGTCAGCAATGTGAAGAATATGTTGAGGAACAAATCTCTAGTATTTCCCAGCAAGAATAATTTCTTCAATTCTGTTGAAATCAGATTGAATCCTGATGGGCCCGACCGGATTTGAACCGGCGGCCACTCGGTTATGAGCCGAGCGCTCTAACCAGACTAAGCTACGGGCCCTTGACGCCCCGTCTATGCTACCCCTGTTCAAAGTTGGCACTTGAATTAGTGCTACCGTACGCTGAAATAGGACCGCCCAAGAGGGCGGGGGGATGGCATACCCGAGGTTTGGCTCTATGTTCCTTGCAACTTCACTATTGCTGGTGACCTTGTGTTTCTTACCACCAGTTTCTGCACAACTTGGTGGTTCGCCAAATCCTGACATCAATATTGACTGCCCTGATGCAAGCGTAGAAATTGAAGTTGGGCCCGGTGATTCAAGAGTTGGCTCAGTGATTTGTACGCTTGAAAACCCCTCAATACATAATGAAGATGTCAATATCACGGTTGAAGATATTGGGTTGAGTGTAGCATATCCTGGCTCCGTTTCAGTCTCATCAAATAGCGATCAAACTTTCACAATTAGTTGGTCAACTGAATTTAGTGCAGATGTAGAATCTTTCACCAGTTCAATTGAAGCTACCGTTACTTCATTTAATGGGATACCATGGGCTACTGGGAATACAAAGAGCGATTCTGTTAAAGTAGAAATCATGCCTTTTGGTAGGCCTTGGATTGACATGGAAGGCCAAGAGATATCTCTCAATTATGGTGAGCAATCAACCGTTAATTTCTCCTTGCGTAATACCGGTAATGCGGAGGACACACTTTCGCTGGTTATGGAAAATCAAAGTGGTCTCGAACAGTTTGGTTTTACCTTTGAATATTCAGATACTTCTGCTAAGTTAGGGGTGAATGAATCCAAAGATATCATTCTCACAATTACTGCATCAGAAGATATTGCTGATGGCTCCTTTGTTGTGATTCTGCAAGTAGATAGCCAGTTAGCAGATGATAGCGGAAATCCATGGGTTGTTGAGGACAATTTCAGGTTACAATCGATTGCAGAAGAAGAATCATTTTTGGCGACTTCAGTTGACAATGTTCCAGCGTGGGCTATCACTACGGCAATGGTGTTGGCAGGGCTGGCGGTAGTTGCAGTCATTGTTGTTGCAGTCAAGTTAGGTATGTCTCGGAGGAGTGCCACAACCGAGTTTGATTTTGAAGATGATTTTGAAGATGACTTTGACCTTGGCGACGAAGAGTTTGACGATTTCGGCCTTGATGATTTGTGATTTTGAGACCACAAAAGATGGTACTATGCCCCCATATCCTTATAGCAGAATGACTGTGACAGTTCACCGTAGGTGACTAAGATGAACGGAAGAGTAACTCGCAGATTGATTCTCATTATTGCAGTATATGCATTGAGTATGTGGGCAGGGGCGGCATCAAATGCTGTAGCACAAGGTGTGTCTCCAAACCCTACCGTGAGCGTGGCTTGTTCCCCAGCGGCAATCCCAATTGAGGTTCATCCTGGTGCAGCACGAACTGGTACAACTTACTGCACAGCAACAAACCCAACTCAGTATGTTGAGGATGTCACCATTACTGTGACTGCTGGTGGATTAGCAGTTGCTCACCCTGGTTTGATTACCGTTGGAGCATACGATTCATCAACTTTTGAGGTGGTTGTCCGTGGTGACAACAGAATGGCAGAAGGAAGCCGTTCAATCACAATCACTGCTAGAGTTACTTCTGCTAGTGGAATGCCTTGCACAACCTGCCCTTCAGTGCAGTCATCAGTGATGGCTACAATCATGCAATTCAGCAGACTCCGTGTTGAGGCTGAAGAACCATTCAAGCAACTACGTCCAAATGTTGATTACATCTTTGAGTTCAAAGTATACAATGATGGGAACGCATACGACCGATTCAATATTGACATCGTAAACCGTGATGACCTTGAGGAAAAGGATTTCCAGATTACTTTACCAACCATCAGTACAGAGATTGAACCACAAGCTCCTGCTGATAAAATGCGAGTGATGATGAGAACTCCGAAGATCCAAGGATGGACTGATGAGTACCATCAGTTGCAATTCCGTGCTACCAGTGAATACAGTGTGCGAACTGAGGGTGTACCAAACTATCAGACTCAGATGATTACAATTTACGTACGTGGAATCTATTTGCCTGGCTTTGAATTAATGCCATCACTCTCTATGATTGCTTTGGGTGCTGCTTTCGCAGCTCGCCGGCGTAATCAAGAAGAATTTGATGAGTCACTAAACCCGACTCCTATTTCAGCGCCTGGTCTGTGAAGTAACAGTCACTAATTCCCATTAGGTGGGATTGCATT
>CAXEOD010000068.1:0-10343 GCA_963997805.1 uncultured Candidatus Poseidoniales archaeon | reverse complement strand
AAAGGCTGGCAGAGGTTCAAAGAAGAAAAATCCATGCTAATCACTCACATATGTGTAATAATGGCGTCACCGAACTGGCTACACTTGAGCAGAGTTGCGCCATCCATCAACCGCTCAAAATCATAGGTTACTGTTTTGGCAGATATTGCTCCTTCCATGCCCTTCACTATTAGGTCAGCAGCCTCACCCCAACCCATGTATCTCAACATCATTTCAGCAGAAAGAATTAGTGAACCAGGATTCACTTTGTCTTGACCGGTATACTTTGGAGCGGTTCCATGTGTTGCTTCAAAAATAGCAATTCCTGTATCGTAATTGATATTCGCTCCGGGAGCGATTCCAATTCCTCCTACTTGAGCCGCTAACGCATCAGAAATGTAGTCACCATTCAGATTCATAGTCGTCAATACTGTATATTCACGTGGTCTTGTCAATACCTGCTGCAACATTGCATCTGCAATTACATCCTTGATGATAATTTCATTCCCTGTGTTAGGATTAGCCATGGTGCACCACGGCCCACCATCTAACAAAGTAGCACCAAACTCATCTTGAGCAAGTTGGTAACCCCAATCACGGAAGCCGCCTTCTGTGAATTTCATTATGTTCCCTTTGTGAACTAGAGTTACGCTTGGTAAATCCTGCTCAATAGCATGTTGAATTGCCGCTCTAACGATTCTTGTGGTTCCCTCTTTACTGATTGGTTTAATCCCAATCCCTGAAGAATCTGGGAAACGGATTTTTGTGACACCCATCTGATTTTGTAAAAAGTCAATCACCTTTCGAACCTCGGCGCTACCAGCTTCCCATTCAATACCTGCATAGACGTCTTCACTATTTTCTCTGAAAATAATCATGTCAACTGCGCCTGGGTCTTTGACTGGGCTTGGAGTTCCTTGATACCATCTTACTGGGCGCACACAGGCAAAGAGGTCTAACTGTTGACGCAAAGCAACATTGAGACTTCGAATTCCACCGCCAACTGGTGTTGTAAGTGGCCCTTTGATTGAAATAAGCCCTGTTCTCATAGCAGATTTGGTTTCCTCTGGAAGCCATTCTCCTGTTGCATTGAATGCTTTTTGTCCAGCTAAAACCTCTTGCCATTCTATCTCTCGTTTGCCACCATAGGCCTTCAAAATTGATGAATCAACCACTTTACGCATCACCGGAGTGATGTCAATGCCTATTCCATCGCCCTCAATGAAATTGATAACTGGATTATCTGGCACATTCAATTTACCACTGACTAGAGTGATAGGGATACCAGAGGTCATTATTTTGGCCGACCCGCCCCCCCTTCATGAATGCAATGGGTGGAGGTGGTATCCAATCGCAAACATATTCTCTAAGACTCTCCTCGGGGAAAACATGGATTCATTGGTAGAATGGAATGGTGGCGAAAGTTTGACCTGTACAGACAAACAAGGGATAACGATGGACTTGGAGTGGGGTGGACAAGGTGTATCTCCTGTCACTGCAACCCTACACTCATGTGGTGCTTGTAGTCTAATTGACGTGGTTGAAGGTTTGAAAAAACGTGAAGTAACAAGCGCCTCGGTTAGCCTCGACTTAGAACGCTCAGATTCAGACCCAAAAGTGTTCACCAAAATTCACATGGTTTACCGAGTTAGTGGGGTTGATTTGCCAGAAAAATTGGTTAATCGTCTTATACAACATAGTCATAAAAAATATTGTACGATTTCAAATATGATTAAACACACTGCTGAAATCACTTGGGAAGCAATAGTAGAGTAATTACTCGTCTTGGTCAATAAGACCAATCATTTTTGCTACCGGTACAAGAAGTGCTGGTACTCTAGCAATTTCCCCAGCCTCTTCACCTTCAAGCCAAACACCCTCTGCGTATGGTTCACCTAAGCCAAGTTGGCCCATCCATGAATGGCTTGCAAGCCACCTCTCCCTAGAGAGCCCTGCTAGCATAGCTGCTTTCCCCATGGCTTTGGACACATCATAACTTGCTGGGTCGTCCAAGAAAGTAAGAGTTCCAACCCAAGCAGCCAATGCCTGATCCCCACAACCAAAACCTGCTCTTGTTAAGTCATAGACCACCTCTTCCTCAAAATGTGATTCGATTTCTGCCCGTTCTGAATTTGATAAGCCAATCATGTTCTGCATAGCATCAAGAAGTCTAATGCTGTGCAAAGAAAGAGCGCCGTCACTACACCATGCTAATTCTAGAGCGTGCCAAAATGGTGTATTTTCTGCTTTCATGAAGAACGCTCCAACATACTTTGAAGCATCTCTAGGTGTTGTTCAAATGTGATTCCTAATTCTTCACGCTTACGAGCCAATAACTTTGCTTCAGCAGGGTCAAGGATACCGTCAATCCAACATGTTGACATCAACATTTCATAGGCTACATTTGGTGGTGTCGCTGGTTGTTCGTCTTCTTCTGGTGCCTCATCAACTTCTTCCTCAACATCTGGTGCTTCGGCTTCCTGCTCCTCAACATCATCTTCAACTACCTCGCCATCCAAATTAAGAGCGGAATCTGAGGCTAGGAATCCATCGCCATCAACGAGATCTTCTTCCTCTTCATCGTCATCATCCATGAATACCGATAAAGGGTCACTGCTATCGACGGTGTTGTCACCAAATGAACCGCCGCCACCCCCACTTGCAACACCAAGTTCTGCGAATGGGTCAATATCCTCATGGTCTGCTTGTTCACCTACTAGGCCATTCAATTCATCTGCAAAAGAACCTGAAGAAGGGAGGGTGTCATTTTCCATTGCTTCGCGTACGCGCTCGCGAGAGCGGTGTAACACAGCGTCTCTTCGGCCACCCCAGTCACCTCCATCTCGGTGATTCTCAATGTGCGACATCGCCGCTTCATGGTCTTCAGAATCGCATTCAAGGGTTTCTTGAACTTGTGAAATCAAGTCCTCATTAATTCCTTCTTCGGACTCAACGCTTAGAATCATCGCAGCATGGAGTATCTGTTCTGGTGCAAGCATTTGAATCAACCACATCTAACAGCCGGTTACCGACTGATAGCATCTGCTAGGGCGCCTCCTTCAAATGCGTTCCCGTTAACCGTCCGACGCTATAATTTGATGATTTTTTTGTTTCAAGCAAATAAGTGGGATGATTTTTTCACTAAATTGAGATAAAATCATTGCCTCAAGTTCAGTATATTTCAACCCTGCTAGTCAAAATGTTCAGTTTCGGAAGTAGATAAATTTCGCCTTCAACTATACTATAGGACCCTACAACTTTGCTAACTATTAAGAACCCTCTCGCCGGGCAAAAGAATCCCGCTTGCACAATGTGGACACTAACCAAGTGCTGACCTTGTCGAGAAATGGGAATTTAGACCGGAGGACTGGAAATGCAAACATCAGAGCGAGAATCTGTGAATGCCGGCGATGCGGAAAGTGGGTTAGTTGTTGAGCGCAGATTTACCTCACCAAACAAACCTGTACAAGAACAATTTGAATGGTCTACAACTGACATTGACCTGAAGGATGCGAAAGGTATTACCGTTCGGAAAATTGAGAATATTGAATTCCCAAAGGGCTTTGATGGTGTTCCTGGTAAAGTTGCAGCTGACAAATATCTTCGCAAGGTTGTCCCTGGTATAGACCATCTCGTCAAAATACCTGAAGACGGTGTTCCTGAATGGTTATGGCGCTCAAAGCCTGATGATACGAAGAAAGCAAAATCAAAGAATTGGGTCGGAAAGGAGACTTCAGGCTGGCAACTTTTCCATCGATTAGCAGGATGCTGGACATATTGGGGTTGGAAGCATGAGTATTTTGCTAGTGAAACTGATGCTCGCGCATACTACGACGAAATGTGCTTCTTGTTGGCTAGTCAACGCTCAGCGCCTAATAGCCCACAGTGGTTCAATACCGGATTACACTGGGCATATGGGATTGAAGGACCGGCTCAAGGACACTGGTATGTTGATCCATTGACCGCTGAAGATTGTAGATCGGTAAACGCCTATGAAAGACCTCAACCACATGCTTGCTTCATTCAGAGTATTCAAGATAGATTAGTAGGTGAAGGTGGGATTACAGACCTAGTCGCCCGTGAAGCATTATTGTTCAAATTTGGATCTGGCACTGGTAGTAACTTTAGCAACATCAGAGGTGATGGTGAACCACTTTCCGGTGGTGGTCAATCAAGCGGCCTGCTTTCATTCTTGATGATTTTAGATAAGGCCGCTGGGGCGATTAAGTCAGGCGGGACAACTCGCCGTGCGGCGAAAATGGTCACCCTCGATCTTGACCACCCTGACATTCAACAATATGTCAACTGGAAAATGAAGGAAGAAGAGAAAGTTTCGGCATTGATTGCTGGAGCGGCGGCTTTACAGAAAAATGCAAACAATATAATGAATGCAATCAATAATTTTGAGGGTGATGCTGGAAAAAGCACTGAAATTAAAGAAAACATTGAGTTGGCAAAAGCAGTCAAGCGGGCAGTCAATGCAAGCATCGCCCAACCACACATCAAGCGAATAATTGACCTTGCAAAGCAAGGTCACACTTCGATGAAATTTGAACAGTTTGATGCAGATTGGCAGGGTCAAGGATATCTCACAGTTTCTGGACAAAACAGTAACAATTCAGTTAGAGTGCCTAACCAATTTATGGAATCTGTTGAAACAGGAAAAGATTGGAACCTCTATTGGCGCACAGAAAAGAGTGCTGCAATTGAGGAGGGGAGAGAAGCCAAGCCAATCAAGACAATGCCGGCTCAAGAATTGTGGGATGAGGTATCTCACGCCGCATGGTCATGTGCTGACCCAGGCGTTCAATTTGACACAACCATCAACGATTGGCACACCTGTCCAGAAAGTGGAAGAATCAACGGCTCTAATCCATGTAGTGAATACATGTTTTTGGATAATACCGCATGTAATTTGGCTAGCATCAATCTGTTACGCTTCTACGACAAAGAAAGAGGTGTTTTCAACATTGATGACTATGTTCACACTATTCGACTTTGGACAGCTACTCTCGAAGTGTCTGTACTGATGGCTCAATTCCCTTCACAGCAAATATCTAGACTCTCCTTTGATACACGAACCCTTGGACTTGGATACTGTAACATCGGCTCTCTCTTGATGCACATGGGTATTCCTTACGATGACCCACGTGGTTACGCAATCTGTGGCGCACTTACTTCCATAATGACTGGTGAAACATACAAAACATCTGCAGAGATGTCTTCTTTCCTTGGTCCATTCAATCTCTATGATGATAATCGTGACTCTATGCTCAGAGTGATGCGCAATCATCGTCGCGCTGCCTACAATGTTGCACCCGAAGAATATGAAAATCTTTCAGTTAACCCAATGGGAATTGATTCCAAACAATGTCCTAGTGATTTGTTAGATGCTGCTAGGTCTGCATGGGACCAAGCGGTAATGATGGGCGAGGAACATGGCTATCGAAATGCCCAAACAACAGTGATTGCACCAACCGGCACTATTGGATTAGTTATGGGAGCAGATACTACAGGAGTTGAGCCAATGTTTTCTATCGTTCAATACAAAACACTCGCTGGTGGTGGCACCCTTCGAATCCCAGCAACTGGACTTCAGTCCGGTCTTTCCAATTTGGGCTATAAAAATCATGAAGTTGATGATATCATCAATTATGTAATGGGAACTGGGACGTTTTCAGGATGCCCGACCATTAACACAGGCTCACTTGTTGAGAAAGGTTTCACAGAAGAAGAATTCGCTAAAATGGATAACTCATTCGATGACGTGTTTGATGTGCGCAGTCTAGCCTCACCAAATATATTGGGTGAAGATTTCTGCAAGGAAGCACTTGGCCTAACTGAAGAACAATTGGCCGACCCATTCGTCGATGTTCTTAGCCTACTCGGCTTTTCTTCAGCCGACATTTTAACTGCGAATGATTACTTGTTTGGAAAGGCAACCATTGAAGGCGCTCCATACCTCAAAGATGAGCATTTAGCAGTATTTGACTGCGCTCAACCTTGTGGTGCTTATGGAGAACGTTTCATTCGCTGGGAAGCCCATGTTGACATGATGGCTGCTGCTCAACCATTCATCTCAGGAGCCATCTCTAAGACCATCAATATGCCACCTGATGTTACTATTAATGATGTTCAAGAAGCATACATGCGAAGTTGGAAAACTGGTAACAAAGCGTGTGCAATCTATCGCGACGGAAGCAAGTTATCTCAACCCTTGATGTCCTCTTTGATACCACCTTCAATGGGAATTGAAGATGAAGAAGAGGCAGAAGAAGTTTCTGTTGTTATCAAGAAAGTAGCAGAGAGAATACCCATGCCTGCGCCACAAGCTCAAATGGTAGCGGAAACCATCACACAAGGATATGTTGCTGCCCGCCGACCACTTCCTGATAGCCGTGGTTCATACACTATGAAAGCAAGAGTTGGTGGCCATACTGTCTACTTGACATCAAGCACCTATGATGATGGAAAGGTTGGTGAAATCATGATCACTACCTCAAAGGAAGGGGCTGCCTGGCGCTCAATGCTCAATCAGTTCGCAATCGCTGTTTCAATCGGATTGCAATATGGTGTTCCTCTTGACGCATTTGTTAAGTCATTCACCTTCCAAAAATTCGAGCCAAGTGGAATGGTTCAGGGTGGAAGTAGCCGAGTCAAGATGGCAACCAGCATAGTTGACTATCTATTCCGAGAATTGGGTATCCAATATCTTGGCCGAGATGACTTGGCGCAAGTATCTGAGGAAGATTTGGATGCGATGTCAATCAGCAGGCCAGAATCAACTCCAGATGGAATTGTCAGGCATGAAGGTGAGAAGAGAGACATCCAACTTACCCTAGATGTTTCCGAATCAGAAGACCAGACTAGAATGAGGGTCGCAAAAGAACGAGGGTTCACTGGTGATATTTGTGCTACCTGTGGTGGCAGTAGAATGCAACGTAGTGGAACCTGCCTCAAGTGTGCTGAATGTGGCTCAACTACCGGTTGTTCGTGATTAAAACCCGCGATTCTTATTCAAGAATTTGAGGTACAAGGACTCTTGCTGGGTGACAATTAATCCAACGCAGTGTTAACTCACGGAATTGATTTGATTTGAAAGAATGCTGACGATGAAGTCCATGCCCAGTTGCTTTACTGAAAATACCATCTTTTAGGCCCGCGCTGATTGCCATTCTTGTAATTGCAATCTTTGCAGCTCGGACGACATTTGCGGCGTATAGCCGGCTTGCTTCATCTTCAAACTTAATTCCTAAATTGCGTGCTAAATCTCCTTGTGTAACACCATCTTTTTCTTGTACAATCATTCCTATAATGATGAATTGGTCACGTACATGTCGATCCCATCTACGGAAATCTCCTGAATGTTCATCTGAACCGGCTGCAAATTTATTTGAAAGCGTTTCAAGCCAAGATTTGTTAGTTCCTTTGAAACGATTGATATTGAAACTCTCGCACAACGTAAAATCTAATTTTGTTGTAGATTGGAATTCTAAGAGTCCTTCAAAACGCTCACTCTTCCATTCATCAAGAAGCCAGTATTCTAACCTCCGACTTGCTTTTGGATTATGGCCTGTAGCCCTGTTGACACCTTGGCGAAGTAAATCAGGCGCAACCTGGCGAAAAGAATCGGGGTCCTCCTTTGCCCAAATGGAAAATGCTTCTGTGAGTCTCTGGATTCTCTTTTTTTCTAGTGAATCCTTCTTTGACAACTGTTCGCTACTAGTCATGCAATCACCATTAAGGGTATATTTTGATATCACCCGGCACTATTTGAAAGATAGTGTATGATGCACATGAATACTTCATGTTAGTTCTAAACCGGTATTAAGCCATTTCTTTGCGCCATTTCCACAAAATCTCTATTTCTGACTCAATATCAAATGATTCGCCGACTGTTCCAGCCCGCTCAAGTCTTGATTTGATAACTTCAATGAATTCTTCATCAACTGGTTCACCAACTATTCGTTCAGCGAATTGGGCAATACTGATACCCGCTCCAGTAGCAATTGCATGCTCTACACGGCGTTTCTCCTCATCATCTTCAGGGGGTCTTACGAATCGACTCAAGCTTCCACCTCCGCTCTCCAAGGTGAAACACCCATCTCGACATATTGAACTAATTCGTCACTCCAGTGACTCAAGGGTCCACTTTCTGCAAGTGGTTCAGCAGCAGGTTGTTCACTCCATACTGACTCTTTCATCTGAGCGCGCCCAAGAACTATGGCTTTGCGAATAATTTTGGCAACACTTGCTACAGCCAATGTTTGGCGGTCTGTCAAACTCCAATATGAATCTCCTCTTGGATGTGTATGTGTCCAAATTTGGAATGGAATTGTTGCACCTTTTGGTGGGTTCAACCCAACTCGTGAAATTGTGCCCCAATCAATGAAGCATAATCCGTCAGCATCAACCAACATACTGACCTCCAACCCGACAGTCTCACTGATGGAATAGAACCAGGGCCAGTGATTATTGACACCCAAATAAGCCATCGTTTCCCTCACTTCATCTGACCAAACATCACCTCTCTCAAGAGCTGCTTCCACTACATCGAGTGGATGTAGTACAGGGGCTACTGGTGGTTTTGCTTCAGACATTACTCATCACCTCCAACTGTGATTGTTTGAACATCTGGGAATTCTAACTCTCCAAATGTTAGAGAATACATGCGGGAAGGGGTTGGTCGGAAAGGAAGGCCACTAAGTTCGCGAAGATTCTGAACCAACCATTGAGCACCATGAGCAGCAGCAAGTGCGTAACCCATCTGTACGTTTCCAGCCTTAATTGAACCAGGTATCTGACAAGAAGCGGGGACTTGGTCAAGAGGGGTCATCGTCTCAACTAGGTTGGAGTCACTCTGGTAATCAAGAGCGAACATTCCGTCTCCACCACATCTTACATCGAGCCAGCGTTCTGAATTATTGTGAACGAGTGCTCTTGCCGCAGGCCTGTCAACAGCAACCACAACCACGTCATAACCATCAAGTTGTGACACTCTCAGTAATTTCTCACCGATTGGTTTCAGCGTCAAAGCAGAGGATATGAATGGCGCTAATCGCTCTGCAGAGGAATTGACTTTGAGGCGGCCAACCATCCTTGGGTCGTGTCTTTGGTGTGCAAGATTGCCGACCTCGACTCTATCATCATCCATTAGGTGGATTTGGACTCCGCCCATTCTACTCGCTATATCTCCTGCAGTAAGTGCGGGAATCAGCAAATCAAGCAATTGGCTCCCTATGCCTCCTGCACCTACTATCAGTACTTTTCTTGTTTGTTTTCTATTCATTTCTTCCTCTCCTTTGTCTATTGCCATGGCCCGACATCTGGTCGAGATTGTTGACCTCTCTTAAACGAAGCAACGTTAACGCCACCCTTGTCCCTGAAATAGGTCGACTACGCGTGCCAACTGCTCTATTCCTCTAGCAGTTTTTACATCATTTGCAAGTCCTAAAGCAAGACCTGCGATTCTATCACCCAATGGTAAATCCTTATCGCTCGAATGAATACAAACATCATGGACAATATCAGGTAAATGTTTCCTGTTGGGGTTGAGGTTTTGAGGTATGTTCAATACAAGCGTCACAGGATCTTCATGGCGATAAGAAGTACTTGAGAGGAGATATTCAGCCCCACTTTCTCCTTGAACGATTATACCATTTGGTGTTGCCCTCATTGCTAGTGAAGATTCCACAATCTGCCTCAAGTAGCGGAAACTTTTCTTTCGTGGCTCTGGCCATGTTTGGGTCTTGAAATAATTTCTCCAATCCACCGTCTCAACTATGATACCAGCCTTCAATCTCCACAGTGGCTCTTGACCAAAGTGCTCCAGTAATACTTGACCAAGTACTTGCTGTAGTATCATGCTCTTTGGTAAAGTTCCAGTCCAACATTTTACCCACTGAGTATCCCCTCCTGTATCTACTACAAAGGGATATGATTCCAAAGCACGTTTCCATATTGCCCGAACTTTAGAGGATCTTGTTAGTGGGTCGGAATCCAAAGCACCAGATAAATTTTCTATCATAGCTTCAGATAATCTATCATCGTCTAGTGAAGGATGTCCATGTTTTCCTTCCAGTAATTGATAATTCCATTCATTAAATTTTTGTAGCAGATAATCTTCATCGGCATCCGGATCTTCAGTTGTATAGAATATCGTTCCACCATTCTCATTTCTATCAATCCTTAAAATCTTGATGTTTGGGTAATTTCTGACTGCTTCGTATGCAACATCTAGTGAAAGGCCGTGGTGCCCCATGGGATACCCATGAGGGATTATTTGTTGAATTACCTCCAACCATTCTAAGTCGTTGTTGGGTGGCCTAATTGGTTCAATATCGTCAAGAATATCGCGTTCTTCT
>CAXEOD010000067.1:0-10347 GCA_963997805.1 uncultured Candidatus Poseidoniales archaeon | reverse complement strand
GTTTCCTTGGTATCCACCTCGGCTAGCTCCACGGTCTCCACCTCGGTTGCCGCCACTGCGGTTTCCTTGGTATCCACCTCGGCTACCACCTCGGTCTCCGCCACTACGGTTTCCTTGGTATCCACCTCGGCTAGCTCCACGGTCTCCACCTCGGTTGCCGCCATTGCGGTTTCCTTGGTACCCGCCTCCTCTACCAGCATTAGCTGGTCGTTTTGTAGGGCATCGATTACAAGTATCTCGCCATCCGAAGTTACTATTTCGGCATTCAGGACATTCCCAATCATTTCCACCTTGGTTTTGATTACCACGGCTTCCACCTCGGTTGTCCCTGCCTCCTCGGTTACCACGGTCTCCACCACGATTTCCACGTTCTTTGTTTTCTTGCCAACCACCACGTTGATTATCACTGTGTGATTCTTCTCGCTGGTGGCGTTGTTGAACGGTGATAGTTTCCTCACCAATTGAATTTACATCAAGACCGTTTGCCATAGGCATGACATGAACTAGGGCAGCATCTACTCTGCCGATAACAGAATCTACTCTACCAAGATAGGTTCCTTCAGCGGTTTCAAGTGCACTTCCTAGGTGAGGTGCTTTACCAACAAAAGAAACCAGAAGGCCTCCTTCATGGCTCTCGCAGTCATACTTACCAGAGAATTCCATAGTTCGGGCCGGTGGCCCGCCTGTTTTGAGTCTTGGCATTCAATTCCAATACTCGTTTCTCTCCTTTGTGTTACGCTCAAAGGGCCAATTTGATTCTATTTTATAGAATTCCGAGGCAAGATATTCAGTCACGGCGGCGACTTACAGCAATTCCAGCACCTAGCAGCGCCATCATCGTCAAGCCGATGCTAGCTGCTGGTAGGCCAGATTCCTCCACTGCAGGTTTATTGGTCACAATATCATCAATATCATCAATGATTTCCAATTCCACATCTTCGGAAACACTGACGCAAACTCCAGAATTATCACATGCTTCAATGGTTACATTGTGCACTCCTTCAGTTAGCAGGTCAAATGGTATTTCGTCTGTTACCCATTGGTTTCCAGAAACAGTGACTTGACCGGCTTGCACACCATCTAGTTTCAATACGAAGGTCACGGCTTCACCATCAGGGTCAAAGAATTGACCTCGTAAAATGTAGTTTGCACTTACCCATTCTCCACCTGTGATTTGTACACTAGGTGGTAGGCTCAGTTTTGCCAGACCAAGGTCATAGTTATACTCAAATGGCGCCATTCCCACCCCACTCGCACTAATTTTCGCACTTACTGTACCGGGGATTAGAGTAGACAAACTCAATACAATATCAGCTGCAGTAGTGTCCATTGACATACTATCTGAAACTTCAACATTGTTCTGCATTAAGGTAACACTTACTGACATGCTGTCAGGTGCTTCTGAGGTTGGAGTCATTGTGAAGGTTAGGTCATCTAGAGATTCTGGGACCGCAACAGATACTGAAAAGATAGGTGCGATTGAGAATGTTCTCGCTCCGCTTGATTGCCCACTACTATCAATCGCTTCGCAATTAATTGTCGTTGTAGAACCATCTGATGGCGAAGTAACCATCCAGTGATTTGCCTGTGCTTCAACAAGACCCCATCCTGCAGCACCAGTACAATCAACATTGAGCATACCTGCTCCTAAATCATCACTGTACCAAGCGTTGATGTCTGCCAAGTCAACTACATATTCACTTTCACCAACTGCTGCTACAGGCAATAACTCACCTTCACTAGGTGCATCATTTTTCCATACAGGCGGGTTGTCTACTTCAGGTGCTGAGGTTGTGAAATCAATGAAATAACCACGCGCTGCGGGCCAGTCAGCCTCATCATAAGTGAAACGGCGTGAGAAACTTGTCCCATCAGTTAGTGCAGTCAAGGAATAGTCAAGGTCTCCGAGGTTAGTGTAAGATTGGCACTCTTCACGTGCCGTGTAGGTGACTTGGTAATCGTCAGCCTCCTCATCATCTTCGTAGTATGTCTCATTGCAATCTTGATTTTCGTAAGTATCTGCAATCCGGAGTGGACTTGCTTGATTAGGGAAAATATACTCAAATTGTGCATTTGTTAGGTTTCTTCCAACCATAGCAAGGGTGAAATCTGATGGGTCAATTATTTGGCTAAATGAGACAGAAGCATTGAGGAAAATTATTGTATCACAACTATGTGGCCCACATTGTCCTGGATTAGCTGGTCCATTAGGAATTTCTTCACAAGTAGGGCTCCCAGACGGTCCCCCAAATTGGTCCTGACAACTACGCCTTTCAGGGTGGCCTTCTGGGATTAGATTTGTCTCTTCCAAAGTCATGCCATCTTTAATCCAAGTAGCGTTGTTCCAGTTAACTCCCGGGCCGCCTCGGTGAGAAGGGCCGCCTCTGAAGCCGATTCGTGTGTATGTTTGGACTACGCAGTCTTTACCGACTGCTTCAACTCCATCTTTTTCGTCAGTAGAAAGCCAGCCGTTTCCACCACCTGCTAAGCCTTCAAACAGCCCGTCTAAGTCATGTCTTAGAGTGGTAGTGTCACTGCCATTAACCATTGCCTTTGCTTGGACATATCCACCATCCCACTCATCGTTAATTTCAACGGTGAATTCAGCATAATTATAATAGAACATATCTTCAAATGATATTCCTTCACATGCATCTGCAGATGGACCTTGTCTACCGTTGGTTAAGTCATTTGTCTCAATCACTTCAATTTCATCTACTGGTTCAACTGGTTCCATAAATAATGATAGAGTTGAAAAAACCATTAGTGCAGTCAATAAAAATGCTAAGCAGAACCTCTCGTTGCTAGTCGCCATTATTTCTGCGAGAACGCGCTTAGTGAAAGAGGGTTTTCCCTGTTGACACTTAGTGTCAAAGATTACACCACATTCATTTTCAACAACAAATCGCCAAATATGGTGCTAATTTAGCGTTTTCATAAATTATTTTATAGGAATACACGATAAATCCCAATATAATGAGCGACAAATACAGAGAAACCCCTCAGTCACGGTTTTAGTCGCTTAAATCGGGCTAGAAATAATGTGTTAGGAATTAATGACCAGAGTGCCGCTGCAGTCCAAATGTAGGCAGTATCCATGGTGGGCCTGTCTTCATTACTGAGTTTGTCTTCTAGCAGAAGTTGGTATACCCCGTTCGGTGAAAACAAGTCAACAATTTCACTAAATCGATTGTATTCAATTGACTGTAGGTTGGTTACGTCAACCCCCATTAGTGAAGCAATTACGGCTGTCACTAGTAGCCAGATAAGAGTGAACAACATCCATACTCCAACACCAAGAGTAACAGATGATCCCAAATCCTTGGCGATACTGGATGCGAGCAGTTGGATGCAAGCATACCAATAAATCACTAATGCAGTTGGAATCAAGAAATAAACGAATTCTCCAACAGTAGGCCAGGCGTCCATTTGGGCATTGATTAATGCTACCCCAATTATGCATGCTAATGCAGTTGGGATGAATACTGCAAACCATAATCCTTGTAGTTGAGAACGCGCCAAGTCAGTGCGGTCAATTGGTTGAGATAGTTCAATTGCTAATTCACCCGTTAGTCGCTTGCGGCTGATACCATCAAAACCGAGTAAAACTACGCCAAGAGTTGATGAAAAGAGGACAAAAAGGCTGACCAAAAATAGGATTTCGTAAGGGGTATCCATTTGCAACTGTGCAGTTACCGTTGAGTTAGTATCTGATAATCCCCAACTCCCTCCACCAATGAAAAGTGTGAGTAAGGCGATTAAGGCTAACATTCGCGGGCTACGAAAGTGCTGGCGCGCCTCAAACCAAGAGAGGCTGAGTACTCGCTTTTCTCGCGCCAATCTATTCATCTTCTCCAACCTCCCAAGTGCGAACAGGAATCATTGAGTCGCTAGCGATTTCAAAGCCAATTTCATCTGCCGATTCACCCGTGGCGGCTGACAATAAATCTTCAAGGCTAGGAAGCACCGTTTGAAGGAGACTAATTCTGCCTCCAGACCCTTCAATTGCTTGTAGAACATCATGCTTTTCGTCGCTAGTCCAGCCATCATTTCTATGTAATGTGAAGCGCCACTCTTCTCCATGCCATGGTTCAATCATTTCCATTGTTACTCCTGTACCAAATGATCCTGCTGATGGAGGACACCATCCATTCCCAGCGACTAGTAGTGAAGGTGAGCATCCAAGTGCCTTTTCCACTTCATTTAAAGAGCCGTAAGCAACCATTTGGCCGCGGTGCAGAATCGCTAATGAGTCTACAAATAATTCCATTTCTTGCAGGTTGTGACTGCTGACAATAATAGCCACACCACTATCAGCAAGATTTCGCAGAAGCCGACGAAAAGCTGCCTGCGCAACTGGATCAAGTCCGTTCATAGGTTCATCCAAGAGTAAAATATCAGGTGAGCCGAGTAGAGCACAGGCAAGTGAAAGTCGTTGCCTCATTCCTTGGCTCATATTATCCAAAGGGGTGTCCATTCGACTACGCATGCCAACTAAATCCAGCAGTTGCTCGGGTGTTTGTTTCTCACCTCGCATAGTAACAATTCGTTGGAGTGCTTCACGTGGTGTACTAGTGCCAGACCAATTGACTCTCTCAGGCATTAGTCCGATGTGCCGTTGAGCGTTGGCCCAACCCAACATTTCTCTGTCTTGACCTACAAGACGAATATCTCCAGTATCATGTCTATGAAGGCCAGCAATTGTGTGTAAAAGTGTGGTTTTCCCTGCGCCGTTTGGCCCAATAAGGCCCAAAATAGAGCCAGAATGGACTTCTAAGTTGACTTTGTGAATGCCTGCTCCGAGTCTTTTCTTCCAAGGCTTGGGCCAGTTTGGTACACGGTAGCGAAAAGTAATTTCGGAGAGTTGTAGCACGGGTTCACCTCCGCTCATAAATCTGAATGATGGCTTATGTTCTCAAAAGTGCCGCCTCGGTACAATGCTTGAGAAGAGGTTTATGCCAGTCGCCTCTTACATCGGCTTGAAGGCGATGACTATGCTGTTTTCACTACTCACTTGGCTGGCGCCAATAGTGCTCATTTTAGTGTGGCAGTGGAGCCAATGGCAAGAGAAACATCCTGAAGTCCTTTTCAGCGACTGGTTGCGGGCAGATCCTTACATTGCTGGACTCCTCCTTTGCCTGTTGTTCCTATGGTTAATTCCGCTTGGGATTTGGATGGTGTTAGTTGGTGGTTCAGTCATCTCAGCAATTTTAGCTGTCAGAAGCAAACAACAACGCCGTGAATGGCAACAACGTAGTAACGCAAGGGTTCTTGCAATCGTTTTTGTACTGATAATTCACTTGTTAGCAGGGTTCGTCCCTCCAAGTACACCGATTGGTGAGGATGTATGGGGTCTTCCAATAAGTGAAGGGCAAGAGAATGCGCCACCTTGGCCAGCATCTGAACAATACATTTGGGTATTAGTTGATGGGGCGATTGTGGTTGAAACACATTTGCAAATTCCCGGAGTTTTGAATCCAGTGCTTGCGCCACAAGGTGTGAAAATGGTTTCAGATGTTAGTGGGGCGAAGGAGGCGAGGTTTCAGGAAGCGGTATCGCTGATGGACGATTGGACTGGGCCAAATGCATTTACACTTTCACCAATTCATGAGGGAGTGGTTCATGATTATGACGGGGTTAATCTTCTGTATACTCACGATGACATCATGCTTGATTTGTTTGGTATGCACCCATCTGGAGAGATGATTACAGTTTGGATACCAACTTGGGGTGGCGAGATGTATCTTCTCACTATTATTAAAATGGGGCCAGACCCATTTCTAGGAAATCCAGGGGCCCAATCTTATGTTGATGATTGGCTATCTGTCTGAAAAAAATGATTTCCGTTATTATCCTTTTTTCTCATCAAATAATTTTGAAAGTTTAGGGCAACCTAATCTTTATTAGGGCAACCTAAACCGCACAACCTCATGGCATCTGCCTTATTGTGGTCCGACATTTGGGCGGGCGGATTAATCGGATTCCGTGAAGCCGTTGAAGCGGCCCTTATTATCGGGGTTTTACTCACTTGGTTAGCCCGTAGCGAGCGTGGGGACCTAGCAAATTGGATTTGGAAAGGTGTCGGTGCTGGTGTCGTGGCGAGTTTGGTTGTGGCCGCACTATTCACTTGGGTTTGGGGCGGAATTGAGTCGTTTGAGGCTAACGAAGCTATGTTTGAGGGGGTATTGGAAATACTCGCGGCAGTACTTTTAACTGCGGTGATAATTCACTTCATTCGGCACCCCTCTTCTCAGGAACTTGAGGCTTGGGCGGATGAGGCTTTCCAAACAAGACAGGGTGCTGGATTGTTCATGATTTCTTTCCTTTCAGTATGGAGGGAAGGAAGTGAAACAGTGATTTTTATTGGCGCTGGTACCGAAGGTTCTGGTGGAATAGTAGGGGTTGGGATTGGTATTATCATGGCCAGTCTACTCGCTTACGCATTTTTCAAAAGAGGCATGGAAGTTGATATCACTAAATTATTCAAAGTAACAAATGTCTTGCTAATTCTGTTTGCAGCAGGCTTGGTTGCCCATGGATTCCATGAGTTACAGGAAGCGGGGGCTGCTCCCATTGTGGTTGAACACATCTGGGATGTAAATCCTGATGTTAGCGATGCTGATGTTGCGGCTGGTACTTATCCAGCATTGCATGAAAAAGGTGTAATTGGTGGTATTTTCAAAGCACTTTTCGGTTGGAATGGAAATCCAGCACTACTCGAAGTCGTACTTTGGGGTGCTTATGTTGGTGGGATGGTATACTTTTCAAAAAAGTTGGGTGGAGCAACTCACTCTTCTGAATAACCTGCATTATTCTGCAGAAACACGGATTGCACCATCGTTATAGTGCACGTAAATATTGTTTGGAATCTTTGAGGTTAGAGCAGCTAGAGCCTCGCGAATTTCATCTTCATTAACATCAAAAGCTTCTGCTGCGCGTTGGCTAGACCAAGGAACGGACTCAAAGTCGGATTTCTTGATCCACTCAAACAGTCGTCGCTCCAACTGAGACAAATCCTCCATCGCCATGCTTCTCGGAGAGGCCTCTCCCCTTTGGTATATTTGATGAAGTGATACGTTGCGTAAAGTGTGCGAAAAAGGAACTCAGAGACTTTGCTCAACCATACGCCTAACACACTCTTCTGCAGTAATTTTCCCGTCCAAAAGGATGTTTAGGGATTCAATGAATGGGGCAGGACAACCAACTTGGCTTGCTCGCTTGCGGAACATCCGTGCGGCACGAACCCCTTCAACCACCATGTGCATTTCTGCTAAACCCTCTTTCAAGGATTTTCCTTCGCCGAGTTTTTGCCCAAGTGTCCTATTGCGACTACGTGGTGATGTGCTTGTAACATACAAGTCACCTAAACCGGCTGGGCCAAGTGAAGTTTCTTCTTCTGCACCGAGTAAAATCAACAACTTTCTTCCTTCAGCAAAGCCAATCGGCACCAAAGCAGCTTTCAGATTGTCACCACCAATACCGTCGCGTAATCCATCAACAATTCCGCAAGCAAGTGCAATTGTATTTTTGAAAGCGCCCCACAATTCTGCCCCGATTGGGTCATCCGCAGCCTTGAGGATGAGGGTATCCGTTGACAACCGACTTGCAACTCTTTCAGCTACCGAGCGATCGTGGGCTGCAACCAATGCGTTTGTCAAGACCCCGCGAGCAACTTCTGGGGCAATAGTTGGCCCAGTTAACACAACAACTGGGTTAGAAAGGCCAACGCCATTCAATCGTTTCTCAATTGCTGCTGAAATTAGGCCACTATCTCCTTCCTCTTCTGGAGCAATACCCTTAGCCAAGTCAATTAGCACGTGTGAAGGCCTAAGGTGAGGAAGAAGTTGATCAACTACTGAGAGAATTACTCCGGATGGGACTGATAAAATTAGAAGTTCAGAGGCGTCGCAAACTTCCCCAATATCAAGAGTTGCATCAACTCCTGGAAGTTTCACATCAGGTAGATACTTTTCATTGACATTGTTGAGGACCATTGACTCGTAAACCTCGGTTTCCACGGTCCATCCAATAACTGAATGTCCATCCTTAGCCCAAATGTTGGCTAACGCAGTTCCCCAATTGCCAAGTCCAAGTATGCCTATCTTGGTCATCTGAACTCCTCTAAACCGTTTGACCCGATGCGTGGGTTAAGAAAGAAACCCCCAACAGAGTTACCTAAAAGGGATTAATCATTGATTTTTATGAAGGGGACAGTCCCCTTTGTTTTAGTCAATTAAATTGGTGCAGGGAACAGGATTTGAACCTGCGAAGCACTACGCACTGGGACCTAAACCCAGCCCCTTTGACCACTCGGGTACCCCTGCTTGGTGATTTGGCGACCACCTATCCGACTTCAATTAAACGGTCAAGTCATGAATAACATACGCTGTGCATCATCCGTTCAGTTCAAGTCTGAGGTTACTACACGCTTCATACAAGGGGCGAGACAGGCCATGGATTCAACAACCAAAATCAGCCGTGAAGAATTGGTTGCACTAGCCCTAAAGGTTAGCGAAAACGCGGTTGCCCATCACTCTAATTTCCATGTTGGTGCGGCTCTTGAAACCACACAAGGGGAGGTGTTCACAGGTTGTAATGTTGAATCAGACTCATATGGCCTAACAATTTGTGCAGAACGGGTAGCACTAACCAAAGCACTCTCAGAAGGTGAGAGGGAATTTACCCGCATAGCCATTGTTGGCATTCAACATGATTCAGAAGGTCGACCAGCCTTTGCTGAGGATAGTGGTCAAGCCCTTGGGCCCTGTGGGGCTTGCAGGCAACTTTTGTGGGACCACTGTCGAGATATCGAAGTGATAGGTGCCACACCAGAAGGTGAAGTTGGCAAAGTCTGGCAATTGGCAGAACTGCTACCTGACGCCTTCAATTATGAAAAGAAAACTTGAGATGAAAAAATGACAAATGATTCTGATCCAATGGTAGTAGTTCCAAACCATGCGCTGATAGCGCACAAGTTGACGCGCTTGCGCGATGCAAACAGTTCATCGATGCTTTTCCGCAACTTGGCAAGTGAGATAACCCAAGTTTTAGTGGCCGAAGCGACTCGTGATTTACTGACGGTGGAGGATGTGCGCAACACACCTTTGGAGAGTTTTTCCGGTCAAAGTTTGGCTCAGAGAATCGGCATAGTTCCAATCCTCCGGGCAGGTCTAGGGATGAGTGATGCTGCCCACAAAATGTTACCCATGGCACGAGTCCTCCATGTTGGTTTGTACCGCGATGAAGAGACTCTTGAACCGGTATATTACTACGACAAATTACCTACTCCGCCTAACATAGATTTAGCGCTTGTTGTTGACCCGATGTTGGCGACAGGAGGCTCTGCGATTGCGGCTGTAAGCCGGTTGAAAGAGACCGGAATTACTGACCTTCGCTTTTTGGGGCTAATCGCTGCCCCTGAAGGGATTGCGGCCTTCCGAGCCGCGCACCCTGATGTAAAAATCTGGATGGCAGCAATTGATGAAAAACTGGACGAAAATGGTTACATTGTCCCTGGACTCGGAGATGCTGGTGACAGGATTATGGATTCAATATGAGGTGATGTCTGTTGAAATTAGAGATGCTACACGGCGATTCTTGGGCAAAAACCTACTTACTCATTGATGAAGAATCCAAGCAAGCAATCCTGATTGATTCGGTATTTGGGCGTCATGAGTACGATTTATCGGTAATTCAAGCACGTGGTGCGACACTTAAGCACGCTATTGCAACTCATACCCATGCAGACCATGTCACAGCTTGTTTTGACCTCAGAGAGAAGACCGGTTGTGAATATGTGATGTGGAAAGATACAGTTTCGCTGGGAATTAGCAAATTTGTTGATGAGGATGATGTGATAATGTTGGGTAAAACATCACTCAAGTTTCACTTTTCACCAGGCCACACAAATGATTCGATGATTGTTGAGATACCCGGGCACATCCTGACGGGTGATTTTCTGTTTAACGGGGAAGGCGGAGTTGGCAGAGATGACCTACCTAGTGGTAGGCCGAAAATTCACTTTGAGGCACTATCAGTGTTGAATCGGTTTGATGATGAGGTGATGGTCCAATCTGGTCATGACCCACCGGGAACTATAATGCGGACTTTGGGTTGGAATCGGGAAAATAATCCAATTTTGAAGATGGAGACTTATGCTGAATATATTGCTTGGCAGGAGCGGCAATGGGAAATTCTTGGGCCTGTGACCCAAATCAAGATTGCAGTGCCGGCGAATATCTTTGCTGAAGCCCCGGAAAGTGATATGATGAACAAACCCTCTTAGTTAGCAGGGATTTCAATCATTCTTCTTTTCTTTCCTGCCTGCAAAGCCTGCGAGCGCGATGA
>CAXEOD010000066.1:0-10371 GCA_963997805.1 uncultured Candidatus Poseidoniales archaeon | reverse complement strand
TGGTTCAGTCTCCACCGTAAACCGTAAGGGGAAAAGCTGGCTTGACGTGGATCGGCACAATAACGATCGACGATGAGAAATCAGGGCCTAACGAACCTACTAGCCTCATTTATGGGGGCAGTAGATAACAGAAAAGTTACCTCGGGGATAATTGAGTTGTCACCAGCAAGAGCTCACATCGACCTGGTGGCTTGCTACTTCGATGTCGTCTCTTCCTATCCTGGGTCTGCAGCAGGACCCAAGGGTGGGGTTGTTCGCCCATTAAAAGGGATCGTGAGATGGGTTTAGACCGTCGTGAGACAGGTTTGTTGCTTTGTGGTTGAAGCGTTTATGCCTGATGGAAAGGGCCCTTTAGTACGAGAGGAACGAGGGCTCGGGGCCACTAGTCTACCAGTTGTCTGACAAGGCAATGCTGGGTAGCCACGCCCTATGTGGATAAGAGCTGAAAGCATCTAAGCTCGAAGCCACCCCAAAGACGAGGCATATGAGACAGGCGGTAAAAGACCGCATGATAGGAGCCGGGTGTAAGCATGGAGGTTCGCCGACATGCTCAGCCCAGACTTACTAACGTCCAGCATCTTTTTTTTGTTCACTAGCTACACACACTTGTGTGGGCCTCTGTTCAACAGTGAATCTTTTCTATCTTATTCGAAAGTGTACACGACCATAGCGAAGGGGTAATACCCGGTCCCATTCCGAACCCGGCAGTCAAGCCCTTCTGCGTCGCTCCTGGTACTGTGGTGCGAGAGCCCACGGAAACGGTCGTCGTTGTGTCGCTTTTCCGCTTCCATCAGTCGCTTCGGCGACTGGTGGAAGCACCTTCCCCACACCTTTTATTTCACAAATGGCCGATAGGCTCGCCTATCAATCACATCAAAATCCATTTACCTATTTTTTCTAGAGTGTCAATATGCTATAATTTCCTAATTGATGATAGCGGTATGGCTAAGACGGGTAGGCCGTCCGCCCGAATTAGGTGAAAGCATGCCTGTGCTCAGTGGTGACATTCTAGGACATTCCCAGGCAGGGGTTTATGCCTCAGTTATTGGTAATGTTTTGTTCCTACCTCTTGCACTCCAGAAGAGTGATGTTGAGATCATTGAAACAGCTTTAGAGTTGGAATCAGTTCAGTTAACCATTGGTGGTTCAAACCTAATTGGCTCACTTATTGAGGGTAATTCACATGGCATGGGTGTTGCGGATATTGCAGGTCCTGACGACATTGACAAACTTACAAGTTATGGAGATGTTGTGGTGATGGAGAGTTCGGTAAACGCTGCGGGCAATCTTCTTCTGGCTAACGAAAATGGTGTTCTCGCCAGTACAGTGGTTCCAAAAGAAGGATTAGAAATTCTATCTGATGCATTGAAAGTTCCTGCAGCTAACGTTTCCATTGCTGGTCAAGAAGTAATTGGTAGCCTTGGCGTCTGTAATGATATGGGTGTAGTACTTCACCCTGATGTGTCTGAACCTGAAGTGAAAATTGTTGAGAAAATATTAGGTGTTTCGGCCATGGTAGGAACTGTAAGTTTTGGTTCACCTTTAATTGGGGCTGGAATAGTTTGTAGCAACAATGGCGCATTTGCTGGTGGCGATACTACTGGTCCAGAATTAAATCGGATAGAAGATGCGCTTGGGCTCATTTGACGAACACGTCGGTAGGCAATGAAAGGGCCCACTGCTAACCCATTCAATCCATATCTGAATTCATTCCATCCATATCTGAATCCATTCCATCCATATCTGAATCCATGGTTTGAGTATACCCCGATTGAGGAGAAGTAGCGTTGAACCACATGCTCATCTCATGTGCACTATCCCATAATCCAATTCTGGCAGAAATAATAGTATTGTTATCAATGAGTAATACGTGCGGGATAGGAGAAATTGATAAATTTTCGGATAATGACGGGGCGTGTAAAAATGGACGGTTTACCGAGCGATTCAGTTCATCTTCAATCATGAGTTGCCATTCAGTCATATTCGAGTGATTATTGCCTTCATATATGTTGAAAATTAGTAAATGATGTGGCATAATAGATTGGTCAAGTGCATCTATTGTCGGCTTGCAATGTGTGCACCAGGATGCTGAGAAATAAGCAACCCAACGCCCACTAGCATTTGCAGAAGATTCATTCCAATGAGTCCCGTTTTGATCTTCAAATTCAAAACTCGGGAATGCGCAACCAACATACCATTCAGGGATATTACCTTCACTACAAAGTTCAATTTCATCAGTAATCATTTCACTATCAGGTCCGATACAACCTGCTAGACTACCTAGAGAAAACAAAAGAGCGAGTAAATATATGATTTTTTTGTCCATTACGAATCACCATTGGCCTGATGATTTGCTTCATGTTCGTCTAATTTATCAACCTGTTGTATACTGGGAAGTCAATCACAATTGTTCGATTCTTGGCAAACAAGAAGGGAATGGTAGCGATACGCTCATTTTGAGCGTGTGGGCCCTCTCACTCACTTCCTGCTTAGTCTTGCTTCTCAGCCCAAAGCTCCCCTAGAACTTCTGCTTGCATATCTGTCAATTCATAATTGGTTCCTGTTGGCTGCCTAATTACCAACATTTTACTAAGAATCTCATCATCCAGAGCTTCGTTTCTTTGGATCATTGAACTCTCATCAGTGTGATATTCCAATATTCTCAACCAAACCCGTTCTTCCCTTGAATTGTCCATATTTGGGTCAGTCCAGTACGCCACTACTTCAGGAGGGCTAAACATAGGAATAATAGTACCCTCAAGCACAGCTTTTGCAATTACTCCTGCAGGGTTTCCATTATGTTCAGAACGCCACAAAAACACAACATCGCCATCTCTCATTTTGCCCGCATTTTTTTTGACAAGCCATGTGAGCTTCTCTAGTTCCCTTACTGCATCATCGATTCGGAATGTGGAGGGGCGGCCTTGGAATACCCAACTACGCATAATTATCGGAAGTGACACCATCTAATCAATGTGTTCGAAATTCACTATTCACGAGGGTGGCACCATAACACCCTTTCATTGCCTACCCATTTCTTCAAAGGTCTATACACCTAGACATAGCCTAATCCCGGATTAGGTTTTACCTGTATTAATCCGAGCGTTCCAGCCAAAACTGCGAATTTTACCGAAGTAACTCAGTTCTTGCTGGTCATCATCACTCATCTTTTGACTCCCTAATCAGAACTGTTGTCCAGTTAAGCGCTCATACATAGAAGAATAAAGGGCGGCAGTCTTGTCAATTATCTCTTGGGGTAGGGCAGGGATAGGGGGTTCTTCTCTACCTTCCTCACGTGCGGCGTACAATTCTTTGTGATGGCTAGACGCGATGTAATGTTCGCGTACAAACTCCTTTGAAAGCGATACAATCTCTCCAGACGCATATGTTTCAGCATCCCACCAGCGGTCTTCGTCAAGAGTCCCAAATGAATCGACTAGGACGGGTTGGCGGTCTTTGCCAAGAGCAAATTCCTTCTTACCATCAACATGGATGAGGCCTCGTGCACCCGCTTCTTTCTCAATAATCGCATCAATTTTTAAGACGCAATCCAAAATTGCATCAAATTCTTCCTCTGTGAGATTTGAGATTTCCAATGCTTCCTCACGGTCAAGGGTTCTATCAAACGCTTCAAACTTGGTTGAGACTTCAAGGTAAGGAGCTGGTAATTTCACACCATCTTGCAATACTGTTCCCGGCTCAAATCCGAATTCAGAAGATTCAACCTTGCCATCGGTATAACGCTTGAAGGCTGAACCAGTCAGATGATGCCGGCAAATTACTTCTAGCGGGACGAACACATTTTCCATATCACGTGGAATTGCACCAGGCTCTTTGATGACTGTAAACTTAGTACCCAAACATCTGTCTGGCGCATTCATCTCAATCATATGGGTTTCACAAATACCAGCTTCTTCCACCAACTTGAACCAATGACAAGTTGTTCGATTTAGGCTCTCACCTTTGCGTGGAATAAGTGAGGGGATAATTTGGTCGAACACAGAAATTTGGTCGGTATAACGAAATTCAAGCACATTTGGGTCGTCCGTTGACCACACTTGTTTGACCTTCCCTGAGTATTGTAACTCTCCCATGACAATTTGCCCATCGCGAGCCGTCCTTGAAGGTTGGCTTATTCTCTCAGTGTGAAAAATGTAGCAAACCCATGTCTTGTCTTGCAGCACTCCTCACTACAATTTTCAGATGCCTCATAATATCAGCAACACCGCCGTCAAGTGGTTCGTCCGCCCTAACTTTGAAGAGTCCAGCACTGAGTAGTTTCTCAAGTAATACTGTTTCATCATGATCTAAAACACCATGTAGTCTTCCGAAAGGGGAGTTTTCAAATCGTTCATGTCCTCGAGATTTTTCAAATAATCCTTCGTCAAGTTTGTCAATTAAAATCATCACATCTTGTTCTGAATCCGGTGGGTTCCCTGACCAAGTTCTCAGGTAAGAAAGTGGGTTTCCATCTCCCCAAGGGTAGCGTCCTAGCCGGTTTCGAACTTTGCTATCACCAAATATTCTGACTCTCTCTCCCGCATCGTTTAGAGGTGTTAGTCCAACGAGGAGAAGTGACGAGTCATTTTTCTCACATTGTTCTCTTCCATCATGTAGATTACACCCCTCATCTTTTAGAACCTTAGATAAATTTCTGTCAGATTTGACGAGTTTAATCAGAGCAGAATCATCACCGTCAGCAGCTTGTTCAAGTGCTGAAATATAAGGTTCACATATGTCCCCTCGGATGAGTGTGAAAGTGTGAAATGCGGAGGTTTCGTCACTATTTGTCATGATATTCACCTGATTACCTGCGTCGATCTCGGAGTTGTTTGAGTCTTAATTCAAACTCGTCTAACTCCTCCTCAGGTGGTTCGGGCTCTGCTTCCTCTATTTCAATCAGACTTTCCTGAATCTCAGTTACATCTGTATCTTCTTCAGTGGCAGCCGGGGGTGTATCCTCTTCTAGTTGAATTGAAGTTTCTTTTTCAGCAACTTCTGGTTTTGGTTGTGGTTTGGGGCGGGTTTGTTGCTTCACCTTCTTGGTTGCCTTTCTTGGGGCAATTGCAAGCGGTTGAAGAGACGCTGGCTTAATGATGCCAAGTAGCCAAAGAACTGCAATGATTAGCAAACCGGTCCCAATGGCATAGACAGTGTCACTGCTAACAGGGATTATATTTGGTTTAGTGGAGAGCACCAACTCATGTGTGTTATCAGCCGGATTATCATCAATATCCCATGGTGCTTGACATGAGAAGGTAGCATTTACCGGCGTAGTTGAATCACCAGTGGGTCTAGGGACGGATAGTTTTGGTGCAAGTGTGGCAGAAATATCTACTGTAATCTCCATTGACCAGTCTCCTTGGACCATTTCAACAACACAGATGGAGTCAGTCATTATCTGATGGTTTTCACGGTTGAATAAGACATTGACATCACCTGATGCGGTCTCTTCAAGTTCAATGCCAACATTCCAACCTGATGATCTAACAACATAATGTTGGGAATTTGTACTCTGTAATCTTCCATCAGATGAAAACACTAGGACGGTCAATTCATGCACGCCTGTAGTTGGATACCAACCTGTCGCTGAGAGATTGACAGTGTCCTCTTTGTTTGCCTCAACCACACCATTTCTTGAATTTACCAATGTGCCATCTTCAGCGCGTAAAAGAATTGACCACGTAAATGGGGAACTACCATTGTAGATATTACAAGATACCAAAGGTTCAGTTGATAGGTCCGAATCAAAAGTACATGTCACTTGGCGACTAGTAGTCATCTGCATATGTGCTGTGTAAAATAAGCTCACATCGCCTTGAGAGTTGCTGACTATGAGTGTACCATCTCCACTTGGGGATGGCAGTATCCAACCACTTTGGGTTTGTTCAAGCGAGGTTCCACCTGCCGTTACAGAACTGATTAAACTGCCATGGAAATTTACCACCTTATCATCACCCATAGAGCCCCACATTACAGGACTTGTTGCCCAAGCTACATCGGAGAATAGGACTTCAGCATCTAATGTTGAAATTTTCCCACCTGAATCGGTAACTTTGACTTCAATAGTAAAATCCGAATGGTCCCAACTTGCATCTGGAATGAGGTCGATTGGAACTCCTTTCATCTCACCCCATGCAAGTGAAATATTTGCCTCAATTGGTGTCCAACCTGCTGGTAATCCTATCAGTTCAATATGCAGTTGGTTAGCAGCATTACCGAGGTTAGCAATAGTAATTCTTGGCATTCCCCCAGAATCACTTACCTGCCACCCCTCCCAATCGTTAGGGGTGGTGGTTGCGAAATCATATGCTGGTTGAATCCTTAATGGTAGAATAGTTTCACCAGTACCCCTGCCATCCCCATTACGTGCAATGATTGTCATTTCAGCAGTAGGCCCCGATATCGCTCCTTCCGGGGGTTCAATATACACTTGAATCGTCATTGTCTCGCCAGGGTCTAGGAAGGGCATATCATCTGTTAAAATCAGATTCCATCCGACTGCATCAATAGAGGCAGATAGGTAAGCACGTGAAGGTGAGTTTCCTCTTTGGTCTAATTCTAATGTGATATTTGACCCACCCGGGGCGACATCTAGGTCACTACCTGTAGCACGAATAATCCAAAGTGGTTGAGAAATTACTTCAACATCAACAGTAAAAGTTTGTAGTAATAGGCCATCAGATGACAACTCCAATTCAATGGATGCTATGGTGCCATTCCATGCCAATTCAGGAATTGTTAGCGCCAACTCAATGGTATCACTTTGATTGACGTCTAAAGTGCCACTATTTCCATTTCCAATTAACCACCCAATATTGGTGTCATTACCCTGTAGCGTGAGAGTAAGGCTTGAAGAAACATCTAGAGTATCATCAAAGTTGCCAATATTTTCTACCACTAGAGTGAGAGACGTTGAGGTCCCTGGGGTAGTGAATACACTCCCACCCGATTCAACAGTTCTGTCATTGTCTAGTAGGCTGACATTCCATCGGTGGTCTTGCCTAGCTTCGATTTCCATTACTACAGCATCAACAACTGAGTCATCCCCCTGTGAGCGAAGTGAAAATTCCAATAACATTCCTTGTCGGGCTGGTGTGTCATGAGGGAGAGTAACTTGAATTGGCACTTGACTCAAACCGGCTGCATTGATTGAGAAGGTTGGAGTGGGGATTGAGAAAATAATTCCGGGGTCTTCAGAAAAGTTCTCGTTAGCAATTAACCTGCCAATCAAGTCAAAAGTGTCAGGCCCATTACCTGGGTTTTCTAATTTTAACACTATCCACGTCGGTTCTGAGACATTCATTAAGATGGTGTCTCCTAATGGGCTAATGACTGTTATTTGAGAACGGAATACTTGCAATACTTGCAGTGAGAAATCAAGATTATAACCACTAAAATTGGACTCGTTCACTGCGAATGGATGAAATTGGGGTGGTGCATCAACAGGTTGGTCTAGTGTCAGTGAGCCACTGAAACTTGACCCTGCAATACCGTGGCAAGATAGCAGAGTGCCAACTAATTGGCAATCACCACTTGCTTGCCAATCCCATCCGCTAATTAGCATCCCACTAGATTGTAAATCCCAAGACAGATTGTTAGCAGATAGTGGCAGAATACCATCAATTCCCCAACTAATTCCGGTTGCTGGAATACTACGGAAATTGTCAGGGCTGACAGCAATGCCATTGGCAACAAATGTAATGTCAATTTCTCGACAGACTTCTTCAGAGCCAGTTCCGATGCATATTGACAGGGTCGTTGTAACAGTATCACCGAGAGTTGTTGAACCGGGTACAGGAAGTTTTGCGTGTAGTTCTAACTGTTCACCTGGTGCTAAGGTGATGAGTGGTAACTCTCCATTTTGGTCGTGTAGGGTAAGGTTACTTCCCCATGAGGTTGGGTCCCATGCCCTGTTGCTCACAGTCTCCTCAGCATTCCCAAGATTCTCTACCAATAGCCATGCACTACCTAGTGAGCCAGGTAAGCCATAACCGGTTGTCTCAGCAGTACCGGCAGGTCCTCTGACAGACAAGCCACGTGTTCGATTTGCTTCTACAGGAAGAATTGAGGAAACAGTGATGTTTGCATCTTCATCTAACGTCATAGTAATTGTCAAATGACCACTGTCTGAGCCCAGTGCTTCTGCAGGGGCTGAAATTCTAACAGTAGCAGTCCATGGCTGTTCAGGCTCGATTTGAATTGAAGTAGATCCTCCGTTAGATATGTCCAGTACTGTCCAATTGTTTGGTAAGGTTGAGTCATCAATGGACATTGTCCAAATCCCTGCTAGACGCCCAGTAGATGATATTGGAATGTCCACGTCCATACTTGAATCGGGGTCAACTCTAGGTGGGTCAACCGGCATACCGATTGAAACATCATAGGGTTCTACTATGGTAAGCTCTACGGTTTGTTCATCATTATCAAACCGTGATTGACTAAGATTCCCCTGTGGGTCTACAACGATTCTTGCGCTGTGTGAGCCTAGCACAGCGGTTAATTCAACAGAAAATGAGGAGAATGTGCCACCCGCTGTAGGTGCGACAGGGTCCATTTCTGAAAGTCTGACGGATTCAACAATCACTCCATCATAGTAGAGAACTGCATCAACCGCTTCCCCGCTGGCAACAGTACCGACATTTTCGATGTAGGCGGTGGCAGTGAATGTCTCACCAGGGTCTGGCTGGCTAGGTGTGAATTGTACTCCTCTGCCATCAATAAATGGCCTAATATCTGGCGCTTTTCGTGAAATCAGAGTATCACCAATAATGATGTCAAGTGCACCATCGCCATCTAAATCGGCTAATGCTGGCGCTGCCCAAACTCTGTGCGGCAAGTCAAGTTCATCGGTCCAACCTGACCCTATACCTGCCTGAGTCCCACTGTCTCCATCCCATGCCCATAGTGTGCGGCCAAAACTGACAACGGTTTCAGGTGCTCCTTGACCGTCTAAGTCAAGATGGAAAGGAGGTGAGACTGCAATCTCATCGTTTGGATTGCCTGAACTTCGGTCCATTAGATGTGAGAACTCTAGTGAGGGGCCAAGAGTTCCCGAGACATCGTGGCACCCTGATACACCTTTTCGGTCGGTGTCAATACGATACCATGTCACCCAACAAACTCTGTCATCAATTCCATCCCCTGTCGTATCAAAAACATCTGGAGGGGCTTCGCCGAATCCATTTGTCGCTCTGAAAGACCATAATTCTGAGGCGTCATTGACTTCTAACCCAATGTACTCTGCACCATCTCCTGTACTACCTCCATCAATATCAGTGGGGATGGTGACTACCATTTCTGCTCCAGGTGTCCCATCAAGTTCAGCGACGACTGGACCGGGTAGCCTGATATGTGGGGAATCTGTATTTCCATCGAGATTGTTGAGAGAAACACCACCCCAGTTAGGGGCCCCGTTTGCCCCGTCAAGTCTCCATACCCAGATATTTCCATCACTTGGATTAATTGTTGTTAGCAACACTGCTGAGTGCGTGTCATCTATCTTTACCCATGCTGGGTCAGATGGGATTTCTCCATAGTCAAGGCTGACTTGCCACATCGGACTTGGCACACCTCCGGCAATTAATGGCAATGCTAACACTACAACTTGGCTGTCACCTTCGTTGACTAAGGAGTAGACAGCTTCCGCATCTCCATCCATATCCAAGTCCCCAAGTAGAATTTGGGTACCAACCTGATGATTAGCTAGGACATAGGGGGATGGGACTGTAATGCCGAGGTCAGGGTCAGTGTATGACCACAATAATTCGGCTGAGTGACTACCACCTGTATTCCACCCAGCCTCACCGCATTGTAAGATTGGCGACCATAATTCTGTGTTGAAAGTTCCTTGAGCATCATATGCAACAAGAATCTCAAGAGTTGAATCTCCGTTGACATCCAAAAGAACAGGTGAAGCCTTTACAGAATCTGTAACCCCAAGGTCAACTTCCCAAGATTTCCTGCTAGTATCTCCATCAATGATACTCAAGAATGAGTGAGTAGAACCTCCAGACTCTCGTTCAGAGATTAGTACAGTAAAGAGGTGGCCGCTACCACAACGCTCGTCTGCATTACCTGTCACAACTATATTGGGGCCAAAATCTCCAACAACTGTCGCTAAACCTTGTGCCCCATAACTGCCGCTTGAAAAATGAGCCCAATTTACTTCAGGGTCATCGATAGTTGCTAATTCTGAAACCGCAGAGACGGGTCCAACACCAGGACCCCCGCTAACACTGTGTATCGGTGCAGTGGCATTTCTTGAGCCATACCTACCAAGTTGAGACCACGCCTCACCCCCATCACTCCACTCGGTAGAACTTTTGCCAACGAATGGACTAGAGTTTGGGTTATCCAATTGTGGATTGT
>CAXEOD010000065.1:0-10459 GCA_963997805.1 uncultured Candidatus Poseidoniales archaeon | reverse complement strand
ATGTTAGTTGACACCATGGCATCTAACCGAGTATATTCAAAGGCGATTGTGATCGTCAATAAAATTGACCTTGCTACACAAAAAGATCTCGATAATATGTATACCAAGTTGCCTGAAGGTTGGCCTATTCTGCCGATTTCAGCAAAAACCGGTCAAGGAATTGAAGAATTGAAAGATTTCATCTATGATAATCTCGGCTTCATGTCGGTTTTCTTGAAGCCGCAAGGCCAAGAAGCTGATTTGATTGAACCACTGATTGTCAAAGACGATAGCACTGTTAGGGATGTTTGTGTTACCTTGCATCGAGATTTTGTCAGAAAGTTCCGATTTGCAAGGGTCAAAGGTCCAAGTGCAAAATTCGATTGGCAAAGAGTTGGCTTAGACCACCAACTCAAACATGACGACCTGCTAACTATCCTCATCCGCCGCTAATCCAGCGGCAAATTGACGATGAAAGTTGAGCCAATACCAACCTTGGATGTCACGACTAGTGAGCCACCATGCATGTCAACGAAGTGTTTGGAAAGAGCGAGCCCTAGACCAGTACCTGGACGTTGGCGCCCATCTGAACCTTTTACCTGGACAAATTCGCGGAAAATCAATTCCTGGTCATCATCAGAGATACCGGTCCCTGTATCGCGTACCAGTATATGCGCTTCATCTTCAAATTTTGTGCATGAAATAACCACTTCACCGCCCGCATCTGTGAACTTTATTGCATTAGAAACGAGATTGAGAATCACCTGACGGATTGCCCTTTTATCAACCATCAACTCTCCCAAATCTTCCAATTCAACAACCATTGAAATGCCCTTTTTCCTTGCATTTGGAGAAACCATTTTCACAGCTTCTTTTATTATTGGAGTCAATTCTGTTGCTGATTTATCCAATTCCATTCTTCCAGCAACAATTTTTGACAAATCTAGTAAATCAGTAACAAGTGATAGTAGGTGGTCTGTTGATGAGCGAATTGATTGTAAACTCTCTTTCTCAAAAGTGTCATCTTCTGCTTCTTCAAGTAGTAAATCTGTGTATCCCACGATACCTTGCAGAGGAGTTCGTAGTTCATGACTCATACCACTGTAAAACCCGAGACGTTGTTCATTCATATCTTGTAACTCATTTTGCAGATGGACAAGTTCAGTTACTTCATGAAAAACCACTACTGCTCCAACCAAATCACCTTCTCGTGATGTGAGAGGAGTTGCAGAGAGACGGAAATGACGTGCTTCACTCTCCTCACCCCTAGAAACGGGGAGTTCATGGATTGGTTGCCCACCTTGTAACACACCTGTAACTGGAAAGTTTTCTTCAGTAAATGGCTCACCATCACGATCCCTCCAATCAAATTGAGCAGCAAAAGCAGCCAATGTAAGTTCAGGAGAGTAAATTAATCCTAATTCTGTACGAGCCACATCGTTGAGAAGAACGATATTACCCATGACATCTGTGACAGCAACTGCAGCATTGATGCTACTGAGAATGTTTGACAATTGCTCACCCCTTTGATGCAACGCATCGAGCAATTGCTCCTGTTCCGTTGGTGGTGGTTCAGTCATCTTCCCACTAGAGGCGACTTGCTTTTGTCATATCACAACTCCCCCGTTGGGGAGTATCAAAGCAATCATACGATGTTACACTCGCCAAGCGAGGCTTGAATATGGATGAGTCTATCACGGATACCCGGGGAGAGGTTGATGGAGAGGCGGTATCCGAAAATTGGCAAACTCGCAATGCTCATTTCCACATCCCAATTTTTATTAGTTCTGCTAAATGGGATACTTGGCTGGTTCCCTGCCGGTGTATTAGGTACTGGCAGTAAGGGTCAGAAATTTCATATCATTCAATACATCAGGCAGTCCTTGGATTTACCGTTCAAAGAAGGTGGTTTCTGGTCGGATGCTGGGAATTTAACTGGCCAAGAATACGCTATGATATTGATTATGGTAATAACATTGGTAATTGCCATTGTTGGCCTCAGACAACGAGAATCTATTGCAGGACCTTCCAAAATTAGTGCTGACATACAGCGTGAAGAACTAGAATCTGGTCAAGTGTCAGTATCAAGACCTGGCGGCTTAAGTGTTGTGAATCCCACTACCGCCGCTATCGTGTCAAATATTGTCGGTGGTGACGGCACTCCAGCTGCAGATATCATTGCCGAGGCACTTGGTGAGATGAAAGCGGTGGCTGTCGAAATGGGAGTTGATGACGAGTTAATAAAAGGGAAGATAATCCAAGAAGATAGTGACGACATCACTATGGATAGCCGCTTTACAGTTACAGCCAATACTGATGACATGGAAGTTATTGATCTATCTGAGCCAATAGTTGAGAGTGATGATGCTGATTCAGAGGATGAAAAAGTCTCAGATAATGATGAGATTGGCTGGCTTGATGATTCACCCTGGGCTGAAGACGATTTCACAATTGATTCACAAAAGATAACTGAGCCAGAGAAAAAAGAAAAACCATCCTTGCCAAGTCTTCCGAGTTCACCGACCCGACAACCTGCGGTCGAACCTGAGATTGTTGAGGTAAAGCCCCCTCCTGTCCAAAGTAAATATGTGAAACCAGTTGAAACTCCTGTTGTACCTCAAGTGAAAGAGGCACAGAGTGGAGCTATGCCAAATCGGCCCAGCGGACTTCCTAACAAAGCAGTATTTGACATTGAGTTGAATTCTTGGACATTGTTCGGAAGACCAATCGAATTCACAGATACTCCTCCAATGCCTGTTATCAGGAAAGAAACAACATCTGCACCTACACCAGCAACAAATACGCGCACACCGCCTTCGCTACCAACGATTCCAACCCCTCCAAAGAAGGAATCTAAGCCAAAACCGCGCCTACCCTCTATCCCTCAAATATGATGGGGGAGAGCCGTCTCGCAGAAGATAATGGCAGTTGCTGGGACAGAAACTTTGGCCCGCGACCTAGAGTCCTTACTGGACAGTGAACAAGGTGAAATGCTAACATCTGCAAGTGATTTTTTCAGAACAAGAGTGAAACGCTTCGCAATGACATTCTTCGTGGGGCTGATTGTCGGTTATCCCATTGCAGGAATGGCATTGACTTGGTTACTTGCACAAGCAAATTTAGTACCGAATGAGGTTTCAATTGTGGTTTTACAACCCTTAGAAGTCGTTATTCTCCAACTTAGACTGGCTGCTCATTTCGCAGTATTACTAGTGGCTCTTACAGTGACATTTGAAGCCGCATTACTGGCAGCCCGTAGTGAGCAATTTAAAGCACGATTGAAGGGTGTAGAATTGTCAAATTTTTCTTCATTCAGCAGTGTTATTTTGGCAGTACTGTGCGCCATCTTACTGGGTACTGCAGGCATCTGGTATGTGGTTGACTTTCTGCTACCTATTTTACTTGAATATCTCCAAGCAGACGCCGCAGCCATCGGAGCCACTACAACTTGGCAGTTATCCGCTTGGATTGGTTTCATTGCCGGCCTATGCCTTGGAGCAGCTATTGGTTTCCAAGTTCCACTTGTAACCTTGATTTGCCTTCGAGGAGGATTGGTTGAGAGAGAGATGTTAACCCAATATAGACGACACTTCTGGTTCGCTGGTTTCTGTGTTGGAGCAATGCTTTCTCCGCCTGACCCACTATCGATGTTTCTTGTCGCTGGCCCAATGCTAATTCTATTTGAAATCGCCCTCATACTTGACCGAATTTTCGGCTGAAAAATCCTTCAACAGTTGTTGGAGGTTAGCATATCCTAATCGCTACTGTTTTCCTTGTTGGCTCGGTTACGCTCATCTTCTGCCTTTGCTACTGCAATACCATCTTCAACATTAACCCAGAACATCATGACCGTTCCAGTAATTATCAGAATTGACAAACTGGCTACCGCAACCCTGCTGTCATACATCGTTGAAAGTATCCCATACATCATAGGTCCAATCAGCGCGGCTACTTTACCAAAGAATCCGAAGAATCCAAAGAACTCTGTACTTCTAGATTCTGGAATCATTTTTCCAAATAGACTTCGAGCGAGTCCTTGAGAACCACCCATTAGAACTCCAGCAAGACATCCCAAGAATAGAAATTGCATTGTCACACTAAGTCCTAGTGGAGCCCACACCAACTCTCTTGCATTAATACCAATAGAATCGAGTTTACCATCACCGAGACTAGTGGGGTGGTCAACACCTAAGGAAGTCGTTCCATTTAGGCCAACACTACCATTTACTGAAGCAGAAAAACGTGAATCGTCTAAAGACCCCATGAACAAAGTTACTTCCTCTAATGTAGCATTGCCAACACCATCCTCTTCTGTCGGGAAAATGTGGCCAAATTGTGCTTCAAGAGCTCGGTCTGATGAGCCGTCTCCAAGAACCTCATAGTCAAGCATTCTAACTTCGTAATAGTCATCCACCGAATCAAACTGGAAATCATAATCTTCATGGTTTTCTAATTCTAGTGGTGCAAAAGCAAGAGCACCTCCTATCATGAAACACCAACCAACTAAAGACACCATTAGTGCTTTCTTGGTTGATGTTTTCCCAGCTAACCAAGTGAAGAAGTATGCGGATGGGAAAGCGACGAATTGAATCACAACAATTGTCATAATAAGATCGGTGATTGAAAGACCGAGGACAGCAACTCCGTACACCCCTGCAAGCGCTGTTACACTGTTGATTCCATCAATGAAGAAGAAATATGCAAGCATGTAAATGAATAAAGTCTTGAATGAACGCCATTCACTCAATGTTTTCTTCAATTCTTTTATTGCCAATCTGGTGGCGGATGCAACATCCAAATCTTCAACCTCATTTTCAATTTCTGGTTCAGGTACTGTTGCAAATGTCCAAAATGCAAATCCAAACCACCAGAGTCCTGAAGTGGCCATACAGAATGGTATCACCCAAGTACCTGAAACACCCATAACTAGGCCTAAGTGGAACACCAGTAGTAACCCTCCACCGAGGTAACCGTAAGCGTACGCTTTGTTAGAAATACCATCCATCTGTTGCTCTGACCCTTGGTGAGGCAGTAGGGCGTTGTAGAATACTCCAGCACCGTTTAAGCCAATATTTGCAAACAAAAACATCACAAATAGCCATACCCATTGTAATGATATTGAAAATAGCGGGGCTAACGCAAGTAAGGTGACCGAACCTGCCCCAACCCAAGTTAGAATTTTCAACATTTTAATCTTGATTTTCGTTCTGTCTGCTATTACACCAAATCCAGGACTTAGTACAGCCACCAGTAAGGCAGCACCAGTCACTGCCCAAGCCCAGAAAGTATCTGAGGTCATTTCTCCGAATCCGGTTGTTACTGAGATGCCATTCGCTTCCAAGAAAAGGTAGGCAAACCACGCCGGAAGAATTGCAACTGTAACGCTGGTTTCAAAAGCGGATTTCGCCCAATCATACATGCAATATCCACGGATTTGTTTTGAATTACCATCTAGTTGTGAACCAACTATACCGTCAACTCCAGTAGCTGCTACACCCATAGATTGACTTCCTTCGCTGTCAGTCATGTTTCTCCGAAGTCACCCACAGACTATGATGGTTCCACCAACCACAATAGCACCCCTTTGGGTTCAAGTGTAGAACCTGTAACGGAGAGTAAGGGGGAGTGGGTCTGACTTGGGTACAACCGAGACAAAATTCTGTTGATGCACTCTGCTATGGCATCAATCATTTTGATGGTGTTGAATTTGACCTACGTCTTTCAACTGATGGAGTCTTAATGTTGCATCACGATAATGTCACAAAGAATGATGATTATGTTGAGTTGTTGAGTAGCGATGAATTGAAACCATTTTCAGATAGATTTGATGATTTACTGGCAAGAAAAGATTTCACAACCCCTTGGCAAGAACAAGGCAAGACAGTTTGTATTGAACTGAAATCACCACACCCTAGTAGTGGAGTTGGAGGGGGTTGGAGAGGTGGTTCAAAACGGGTGGAATATATTTCATCTATGACAAAAATGGTTGGTGATGCAATTGCTGAATTTGAACTCCCTGAAGGAACTACTGTTCTGTATTCCTTTGACAAAAAATTCCTACCTGCAGTTAAAGCAGCGGGTTGGCGTCATCCCAAAGCCCGCCTAATGCCTACATTGAGAGAATGGGGTTCTGGTAATTTACAACGAGCTATTGCAGCACCATCTTTCATCGCTCACTCATTACCTAGATTAATGCGTAAACATCAGAAATGGGGGGCTCCAATGATCCCCTGTACTCTTGATTATTTACATGGTATGAATCGCCATCTTACGTTAGGAACAAGTGTAGCCCTCACAGGAAAAGGCCTTGAAAAATTGACTAAAGCAAGGAAAGGGTTTCCTGCCTTTGTTTGGCCAGTGCGGGTACACCATGAAAAGTTGATTCTTGATGCTGGGCTCACCGCTCTCACTGATGACGCCTCTCCAGAAATCACCCATCTGCCAGACGGCTCACCTAGGATAACTAGGCCAGCTAGTGAACCGCTCTTTGACGGCCAACATGTTCCGTGGCATGAAATGACAAATGATAGCCGAAAAGAATTCCTTTCAGCCCAGAAAAATCGCTGGCAATGGAGCCGCTCTGTAGATCAATTAATGGCCGCAACTAGCGAAAACCAAATCCCGTGGGAAGTACCGCGAATAATTGGTCACCGTGGTGCAGGGAAAACCACATTTTCGAGAAATGACTAGTTAGATTATTCAAGCCGCTGAACAGGTTGGTCAACACCAATATATTTTGGCCGGTAAATAGGTACTCCACGGCCACCTCTTGCCCTACGCTCATCAAGGATTTGTGCACTAATTCCTGCAATTCTAGCCCATCCGAAGAATGTAGTGAAATACTCTGGTTTATGGAATCCTACAGCATGTAATAGTGTCCCTGATGCAACATCAACATTCGCAAAAGGATTGCTTATTCGCGGATTTTCACCCAGTACTTTTGGTGCGATTTCCCTCAATACCTTTACAATTTTGAAATTATTATCGTCTGGACATATCTCTGAACCTAAGGCGATTTGAGCCGCTGCTCTAGGGTCTTCTGCCCTAAGAACTGCATGGCCAAAGCCGTAGACAGGACGCTTAGCTGCTAATTCACTACGAACGAACTTTTCCACCTTGTCAGGGTCACTAGTGCCAATCCTCTGAATAAACTCAAGACACGACTGATTTGCTCTTCCGTGCAACGGCCCTGAAAGTGCATTCATTGCACTTGAAATAGATGCGTAGAGGCTAGCCTTACCACTAGCCACACACTTTCCTGAAAAAGTGGATAGGTTACCACCACCATGGTCCATGTGCAAAACCAAGAAGGTACGTAGAACTCGAATCATCTTGTCTGACTCTTCACCTGATTTACCCAATAAATGGACGAAATTCTCAACCATCCCCCTTTCTGGCTCACTACCAGCTTCTGGCAATCCATGACCACCGCGTAAAAGGAATATTGTTGCCATTAACTCGGGCATTCTTGCAATTAAATTGAGGCCATCTTCTCTGACATCACCTGTAGTATCTGAAATCCCCAAAGCTTGGATACCTAGGGCTAACCAATCCATTGGATGGCCACTACCAGGAGTTAGAGATACTAGAACACGTAGTACACCGGCAGGCATCTCTTCTGCTCTAGCCGACAAATCTTTTCGGAATTCTTGAGATTCATGGCGATTTGGTAATCGCTTTTCGAAAAGCAGAAAAATGATATCTTCCGGATCCATTTCAGCAAGGTCAGTAATTGGGTAGCCGACATAATGAACTCCTTTTATTGTATCAACGAATGAAGTACGGCAAGTACCGACTGGGACACCTCTCAAACCAGTATCCAAGTGACTCTCCTTAACTTCAAACAATGTTGGTTCATCCTCACTGTCACTCATTTGGCAATCACCTCCTCCGGGAATTCACCTCAGTCTAGTCGTTGGTATAAGTGCAACGCAATAAGAATACCATTTTGAATCAACTGAATTGATGAACACCAAGAAAAAATATTTATTTTCACGGTCTCATCCTACACATAACAATTACAGCCACATAGCCACCCCTGCAACTGGGAACATGTCTAGGTGGAAGCGAAAATTGGGCAGCCGAGAGGAGCCCTGGTGGGAGAGTGGTGTCAATTTCACTTGTCTTCCAGACTGTGGACGCTGTTGTGATGAGCCAGGTGGAATCGTATACCTTTCCCGCGAAGATGCTGAACGCATTGCTAATCATCTTGACATTAGTTTGAAACAATGGCTAACAGAAAACTGTCGGACTAGTTTTGATGGAAGATTTGTGCTAGAATCTAAACCAGAAGATGGACGTTGTATCTACTTAACAGGAGAGAAAACTTGTAGCATTTATGAGGTGAAACCAGCCCAATGTTCAGCCTTCCCATTTTGGCGAGAAAATGTAGTTTCAGAGAGGGCATGGGAGAAAACCAAAGCACTGTGCCCTGGTATAGATCACGATGATGCAATTGAAATTAATGGTAATTCAATCAAGTTAAATTTAGAAGCCGACCGAATTGCGGAAAAAGGATTCAGGTTCATTTGAACAACTTAGAAATCTCTAAGTTGATGAATGACTCATTTCTGCAGGGTCCGCCGTCCTAAGAATTACCACTGGGTGCAGAGTGGTCACAGGCACTAACAAATCGTCTGCAGATACTGATTCTTCATCAATATCCCAATCCGTTTCTGGAATGTATTCTTCTATCCCAGCAGCCTCGTAAGGGCGCTCTGGCTTAGTCCTCGTTTCCAGAGATTCGCCGGCTCCCAACTTTGAAATGCGAGATAGTTTGCGTTCAATTTCAAGCATTTTATCTGCCATTTCAACCAATTCCTTTGGCTCAGCATCCCCAATTTTACCGGAAATATCCTCCATCTGACCATGTAAGGAAAATAACTCATCTTGATGCCGACGCAGTCTAGATTCTAACCTATCAAGGAATCCTTCACTCGTCAATTCAATATTGGGAACTTCACCTCTCGGTTCTTCTAATGTTGTGGGAAGACCTGACAACTCAATCCTGTCACGAGCATCCTCTAGTGCACCTTTCTCACGGCCGAGATGCCTTTCAATCAGTGAATCAACGGCATCTCTACTAGTATCTGGCATTAAATCTGGAGGCTGATAATCATCAACAACTGACTCCAATTCACTGATAATATCAACATTTGGTTGGCGCTCCTTTGGTAGTACATCGTCTAGCACCTCACGCACAATTCGCTGTCCAGTTCTCTCAGTATCCCAAGCAATTAGGCCATCATCACCCCGCATTACCAATTCTTCTCCTGAAAGTATTGTCTCAATATCGCCGACACCAAACGGCTCGGCCCCAGCCTCGATTGCTAGTGCTACCGCCTCAAAACCAGACTCTGCTACACTCCAATCACTATCCGCTGCAACGGCAATTACCCGCAATTGTTCGTCGGATAGAGGAAGACCCCTCACCAATGCTCGGTTTCTCATAAATAGAACCAATGTCATGACATCTGGATTATCAAGATTGACTTCAACGGATGACCTAAGTGCGCCACCTAGTATGCCAGAATAATTGCAGTTTTCACTAGAAGTGATTACCACTTGAACCCCAAAATTTAGACAACTATCAATAATAATACCTAGGTTTTCTTCGCTGTCTTGACCAACCAATTGAATATCATCAATAAGCAGTGCACTACAGCCCTGAACTGCATCTACCCAATCGTCAGATAACAGAGATGGAAACGAACTACCAACAATAATTCGGACTTCGTCTTCAGGTGACCTAGTATGCATCGAAGAACCAATCGCTCTCAATAGATGACTTTTCCCAACACCCTCGCCTCCAAAGATGATGAGGGGATTTGCTCGCTCAGATGGGTGAGTTATCACCTCATTGCCGGCAGTACTTGCCAATCGGTTGTTAGGCCCTACCTGCCAATTACTCCAAGTGAAGTTTTGGTTAGGTGTGAAGATAGGTGGCCATCCAGGACGTCCTATTGCCAGTTCTTCTGCAACCATCTTCAACGGCGAATCAACTGGTGGTGGCACTTCTCCAATAAGTTCAGAATGATGCTGGCGAGCAGACTCAGTTGGTCTCACATGCCCTCTCTGCTCAGAGAGTACATCCCGCCACAACGGTTTTGAGACATTTCTTGTATCCATATCTTCAACATCTGAGTTGACCCAAGCAGGAAAATTTGGATTAGTCGCTGATGGGGCTTGGTCAGTATCAATCATCGGCGCATCTGCTTCCACACCCTGCCGCATTCTCTGAAGCCTTTGAGACGCAATGGTACCGAAATCACCAGTTCTCTTTTTGACTGCAGTTGATGTTGAATGTAAAAATGGGCCATCAAATGGATTCCCCACAGGAGGTAATTCACCTCTTCGAATATATTTCCCAAGTGATGCTTGAGGTGGCTCTGACTCTGAACCAGTCAACTCTGGCTTTCGCTCTGACAATAACCGCTTGCTTTTCTCCAGTTGTTGTTGAAGAAGTAGTGGAAGCTGCTCC
>CAXEOD010000064.1:0-10605 GCA_963997805.1 uncultured Candidatus Poseidoniales archaeon | reverse complement strand
AAGACTCGACGGGCGGTAGTATCAGATGATTCTGCCTCTGCAAATGCACCTTCTCGTAAAGTTCGCAAAGTTGCCGGTGCACCAAAGCCTGAGAATATCAAAACAAGATCAACTCGGAAGACTCAGGGTGGGGAAAAATCAGCACGAGGAAGTGGGAAAAAGAAACTACCCAAAGCACCGGATAAATGGGAGGATATTTTCACTCCTAGAGATTCTGCAAATTACGAAAAATCACTTGGTGAAACTCGTGAATCAATTTCTTCCGGAGAACCAGAGAGAAATATCCTTCGTAAATTACAAACCAGTGGTTGGAATGCTAAACAATCCCGATATATTGTCAATGAAGCCGGTTTGAATTGAGCAAATCGTGCAATCAATTTGCATATGCTTAACCAGTGTTTCCTCTGAAAAAGCATTGAGTTTGACCTAGGATGGCAAGATTTCAGAGTATTTCAATTGCTTTGATTGGATTTGTTTCGGCGGAGCCTTCATGGTGGATGGTAGGTGGGAGCGGTGCGTAGCACCGCATGACCTTCACGGCTCAATCAGGAGAGAATGACGAATGAACCCAAGCGAAAATGAGGTTGAAGGCGCATCATTACCTCAAGGAATTGCTGTGGATGAGGCGGCAGCATACTTCGGCGTGACTGATTCAGCTGACATTATCCTGCACCTCAACGAGACCGACCCAATAAACGGAATGGGCGAGTTTTTCTCAATCGCTATTGACTTAGTAATGCAACCAGAATTTGGCTTTGAAGAAGCCGCACATAGACTTGGTTGTGAGGGTGGTGAAATCTATTATCTGCTGACCGGTCCTTTTGGGTTAGTGGCTCTCAGTGACCCACTTAGGGTTTACCTAGGTGGTGAGGATTCAGAGGGGAACGTAGGGGTTAACCCTGGCCTCCCTGAGCACGAGATGAGTTCTCTTGAACAACTGACAGATATCTTTTTCCTTTTCAAAATGTTTGGACTGGGACATTTAATCGGTGGGTTACCACTACTCGGTCATTATGTCTCACAATATACTAGATTGGTCGCGGCACCGGCTGCGAATAAAGTAGTGTTGTTGCAATTATCTCAAGAATTGAAGAACGCTGTTGAGCAGGCGAAGTCTGGTTCTGTGACTCCAATATCATGTCTTGGAGCACCAACCCATGCAAGTCAACCGGCACCTGCGCCTCCTCCTACACCTACCCCGCAAGTTACTCCAGCACCAGCACCAGCACCAGCACCTGCACCAGCACCAGCACCAGCACCACAACTGGCTCCCGCACCAGTACCAGTACCAGCACCTGCACCTGCCCCACAAATGGCTCCCGCACCAACATCTCCTCAACCAGTGGATGTAACATCTCTAGAGCCAACTGGGCAATCATTCGTTGAGCCAGCGGTCACTGCACCTGAGCCAGCAGTTGAACACAAACCAAACCTACCAACCGAAGACCAGCAAGTCGCAACTAGTGACGCATTTGCATCACAGTTCTCTGCAGCAGCAGAAATTGATGCACCTGTTGTACCTATGGAATCACCCCAACCAGTCACCCCTCCCTCGCCTCCAGTAGTGGAACAATCCCAGCCAGTAATAGAGCCACAAATTGTTCCCCCTCCCGCATCAACATCACCTGTTGAGATAAATCCGGTTGTTAAGCAAACACCAGAAACAATCACTCCAAAACGCGCTCCAATCGCTCCCAGTGGACCACCAAAATCTGCAACCGGATGGCCCCAAGAACCACCACAGACGCCGGATACTGGATGGCCATCAGCGCCTCCTAGTACTCCTCAGAAATCTGCTGCGGATTCGGTATCGGATTTGGTAAGCGGGGGCCCTCATGCTCCACGGGCACCAACAGAACCAATACACCATAACATTCAGTCGGGTAAGAATTGCTCTCGTTGTGGTATTGGCGTAGAACAAAGTTGGCAGTATTGTCCAGTCTGTAATGGTAACTTGTGAATAATTATTCAGTCAAGGACTTCACCAGCTTGTAGAAGAACCATTTCATCAAGGTGGATTGTAGGCTCTAGCATAACTCCTGTGCAGTGAATCCCAACGTTTGCTGAACCACCTAGTGCAGTGTTATCTCCGAATCCTAGGTAACAAGTCCCTTTGACCTTCTCATCCTCCAATACATTGCCAATCAGTCGCGCCTTTGGGTTCATTCCAAAACCAAATTCTGCAACAGTCCATACTAGATTTTTATCCTTCGGTTTCAGTCTTTCAGATGCTCTTTGGTAGCTCTCTTCAATGAGTTCAGCCATGCTTCCACCTTTTACAGAGGTGACAAGCCCATCTTTGATGGTAAAGGTTAGAGGTTCCTCAAGTAGTGTTGAATCCCACGAGCCGTCAATGACTAATTTACCATTCATTGTGTCTTTTTTTGGTCTGGTGAAAATTTTCCCCGCTGGCAGGTTCGTTACGTGGCTAGGTCGATTGCATATTCCATTGTCTTCTAGTTTCCAACGTCGATGGTCGACTTCAAATTCAACATCGGTTCCAGCCTCGCTAGTTATCTTGATTTCTCGGCGACGTTTGAGGTTGCTTCCGACCCTTGTGATTTCTTCACGGAGGCGGTCAAAATCTGCTGTCATTCCTCCTTCAGTGAAGATATCTAGGGTGATTCCTGGTAAGGTAGCGATTCTAGCACCGTCATTACGAGCGAAGCGTGTTGCCCGCGTGTGCGTTAACGAATATCGTGTTGGAGCGATTACAATTTGTTGTTTGCGCATCAATTCTGAGACTGCACCAGGCGGTTCATTGCCATGTTGATGGCTAGATGGCATCATTAGGAGAAGGACTCTATCAGAGATGAGTGAGGCTTGCTCGTAAATCGCTTGACCTATTTTGGCAGTTTGCGGATCGGTGATAATTAGAGTGTTTTCGTACGAGCGCATTTGCATACAAGTTCTGACCACAGTACGAGCAGATGCTCTGAGTTTTTTCTCCAATTTTTCATCATCAAGTTTTGGACCGCCATCGTCCTCATTTGATGTTGATTTCTTGCCGGTCATGCTCGCCCCAACGGTTTGTTTCAACTCGCCTATTATTACTCTTCTTCTGAATCTTCATCGTGAGTTGTTGAATCATTTGTATTACTGTAAATTTTGAATGCACAGCCGATCAAAATAATAGTAAACAGCAAATAGAGTGCTAAATTGATGTTTTGATGTAAGCCAATTCCGAAGATTGTGTAGAACAAGCTTGTCGGTTCTTGCATCACTAAAGTCTGGTCAGCTTCAACATTTCTTTCAATTTGAGTAATTCCTGTTGACCAAACAACTTCCACCGATTTTACAGAATCATCAGAATCCAAACCGAAGTGAACTGTTGGCTCGTTGCTACCTAGGAATCCGCTTCCAGCATACACGTGCTGACGTAATTCGTGACCATCTTCAAGGGTGACGATGACTAAGCATCCAGTTCCATAACTGTTAGAATATCCGCGCTGCCCAAAGCCTTGCGATGTACTAACATCGGTTTGCCGTCCCTTGAGTTGAACTTTTAGCCAATGGCGACTAGTTTCTTCAACAGCGTTATTCGAGAATAATTGAGGTGCTCGGTCAGAGTGTCCAAGCATGATATCTAGGTCGCCATCACCATCGTAATCAAAGATTGAAACTCCCATCGTTTTGTGACCATTGGTTCCAGTCCGTAATCCGATTTCACCGCTAATATCCACAAAATTAACAAACCCATCCCCATCAGTATCACCATCATTGCGATATAATGTGTTATTGTTGTAGGCAGTAAAACGGTTGATTCTTCCAACACCAAAGAAGATGTCTAAATCGCCATCAAGGTCATAGTCAAAGAATTGACAAGCCCAATTAACAGCAACGAAAGAGCCTGCTGAGCCATCATCACGGAAACCTAGGTCACGGCTTCTCTCACTGAACGATTCTCCATCCTCGTTCTCCCAAAGGTAGTTTGGTCCAAAGTTTGAGTGGCACAGGTCAAGGTCACCATCGCCATCCCAATCACCCGCGTGTGCGCCCATGCCGGTCCCTGGCATGTCCATGCCCAGTTCTTTTGTCATCACTGTAAAAGTGCCGTCGTGATTGTTGTGATAGATTGGTGACATCCCAAAATCAGATGCTACGTAGAGGTCATCCCAGCCATCTTCATCATAATCAAACCAGAGTCCGGCAAAAGATAATCCTGTTCCCCGATAATCTGCGGTGGCGATTTGTGCCATTGTTGATGGGTTTGAAGGGCTGGCTTGGTCCATTCTGTACAGCCCTGAAAGGAAGAATTGATTTGGCGAATCTGAGACTTCGCTCTGGCCACTGACACCAGCGATTTTCGTGACATCACTGAATTCTATTTCTCCGTCTCCATCAACATCTCCGTCATTACGATAGAGAAAGTTGGTTTCTGTACGAGCCCAGTATAACTCTTCATCGACAATTCCGAGATTCATTGAGTAGAGGTCAACATCACCATCATGGTCGTAGTCGGCCCAAATTGCAGTTGTGCTATGGCCATAATTAGCTACTCCGCTGACAAATATAACGGAGGGAGGATTTGCGGCGTCGTAACCTTCACCTCCATTGGTAATGCTGACAGATGAAATCTCACCATCAGCGGTAACAATAACTTCAGCCGTCGCTCCATTTCCGTCGCTATCACGGAAATAAATTCCCGGAGCAAGTCCTCCAGATGTTGCATATCCAGAGCCGCTGCTTTGCATCACGACTTCGGCAATGACTCCGTTGACGACAATGGCATTTGCTTCAGCACCTTGACCTGCTCCCGTGTTTGCCGTGACATCAGTAAATTGGCAATTTCCATTATTTTTGAAAAGGATATTTCTAGCACCAGAATCTAAGTCATCAACATTAGATTCGCCAAAGGCGCTGAGATAAACATCTTTGTCACCATCGTTATCGTAATCTGCCCAAGATGATCCAATTACAGTTGTATTTTGTAAATTCAATCCAGATTCGTTGGTCCAATCAGTAAAGGTGCCATCTCCATTGTTCAACATGAATTGAATGGTACCAGATTCAAATTCTAAATTTTCGTAAGATAAATGGTCATATCTTGCTGTAACCATGACATCCATGTCACCATCTTGGTCGCAATCGTCAACCGAAATCCCCGGACCATAACTGGCCCAATTTGTTAGAGGGCCGGTGTCAACAATACTAATGCCACTTGCATCGGAAACATCCGTGAAGGTCACCATTGGTCCACTTTCTACCCCTTGTGAATGTGCAAGTACTGGAGAAGGTATTGCTGAGATAAGAGTTGTAATGGTCAGGAGAGATAGAATTATTGCAGTTCTTTTAGACCGTCTAACCTTATTTATTGTCATAGCAGTCACCTGTAAGCCCCCACTCGTTCAATGTCAACCACATTGGTTTTGCGTATGAAATATACCCTTAATTTAAATCATATATTTTGAATAAAATTAATTATATCCTTTAGAACAAAGTTCTAACGGAAAGCAGGGTTCGAAGAACTTGATTGAGATATGCCTATACCCATCGGTATCCAAAAGAGTGTGCGGGGCACTAGTGCAACTCGCCTCTTCACACAAATAGTGGCGTTCTTGCTTTTATCAGTCTCATTATCTCTCCCTTCAACAGCTACACCAGTTTCCAAAGAAGAGTCAAATGTATTTGCATCTGATGAGGAAATAGCACCTCAAGAAACTCGAAATAACGATGGTAGTGGCAATAATCTTGCAAACAGCGATTGGGGGGCGATTAACAGTCAAATAAATCGATTAACACCTCAATCCTTCAATGATAGTATCTCCGAAATGGCCCATCCTGATTACCAAAATCCAAGAATTATATCTAACCAAGTGTGCGTAGAATCTATTGCAACACCAAACTCACTTGGACTTTCAAACATGAATGTACTTTGGTCTGAATTTATTAACAACGATATGCAACTCACTTCGCATCAAGATTCTTCACATGAAGGTGGAATGGAAGAGGCGCATATTACCATCCCGATTGATGATGAAATCATGAATCCTGGCGGTGTAGAAGATTCACGAATCAAATATTTGCGCACTGAATTTATCTCTGAAACAGGTAGTGAGGAAGGGAACCCTCGAGAATATCCGAATGAGGTTAGTAGTTGGCTTGATGGGAGTTCAATTTATTCCTCTAGTGTAGAGTTACAAGATTACCTTCGCTGGGGAGAAGGAGGGCGTCTCAAAGTGACAGATGTTGATGGTTGGGACATGGTTCCAGGGCGTGTGACAGAATACGTAGAGAGTACTACCGGGGATAATCCAAATCTCCAATTTTTCGTAGGTGATTCACGTAACCTTGAGAATATTGGTCTCACTTCACTTCAAGTATTATTCATTCGAGAACACAACCGGTTAGCAGATGGTTTGAGCGAGCGTCATTCTGATTGGAGTGATGAGCAAATATTTCAGCGCACTAAGAAACTAGTTCAGGCTGAGATTCAGGCGATTACTTTCAACGAATACCTACCATCTATCGGAATTGATTTGAATGATTATTCAGGTTATAATTCAAGTGTTAACCCACAATTGAGCAACGAATATATTTTGTTGTCAGCATTTGCAACAGGAAGTCAAATGGCTGATGGTTGGCTGCAATTTGATGCAGGCCTCAACGAGTCAACGAGCGGCCATTTAGATTTGAGAGATGGCTTTTGGACGACATCCTCGTTAATTGAGGCTGGTGGAATTGATTCAACAATTCGTGGTGCTGCATACGATACTCAAAGAAATATGGATTTGGCAGTCATTCCAAGTCTTCGCAACTTGATGAGTGGGGCAATGTGGGGTGGCTGGATGGATGATTGCGCGATGGATATCCAACGAGGCCGTGACCGTGGCCTTACAGACTACAATTCATTGAGGGAAGGTCTTGGACTTGAGAGGGTAACGAATTGGAGTGATATCAGTTCAGATGTTGATTCACAGCAAAAACTAGCTACGGTATATTCTGATGTTGATAGTGTTGATGCATATATTGGAATAATGGCAGAAGACAGATTAGAATCATCAATTTATGGTGAAACCCAACATATGTTGGTCTTGGACCAGTTCCAAAGGGTACGTGATGCAGATCGATTCTGGTATGAGAATGATGCAGAACTAAATTCGTTAACTAGTGAATTCAATACCCTACGGCTGTCTGATATTATTCTCAGAAATACAGAAATTGAATCAGTTCAATGCGATGTTTTCTTTGCCGAGAGCGATGCGAGCAGTTTTCAGTGTCATCTTGCAAACTCAGAGGTCGGCCAATTTTCAGGAGAAGATGCCGGAGGACCATCAACTGAAATGAGCATCTATGTAGGGGCAGTAATAGTTTTAATTCTAATAGCAGTAATAGCACTACCATCTAGAAAAGAAACAGCAAAAATAGAAGAAGAAATTAAGGAGGAAGAATAATGACAATCAAACCGAAAACACATAATGCAAAGCAAAACCGTAGCGGATTTGCTTTATTGACCGTAGCACTTTTTATGTTTTCAGGATTAGCAGCAGTTTCTGCTTCACCTGTTCAGAAAGAGTCTGGTGCTTCGACCTACGCCTCAGCCGATGAGTCAGCAATTAGTTCTGCAACTCAGTATGGATATGATGGCAATGGTGTAAATATTGGCCACCCTGGATATGGTGCCGCAGGTTCACAATTATCGAGATTTTCAGAGAGGTATCCTACAACTGATGGTGAAAATCTCACATTTTGGGATCGCTCAGATGTTCCTAATCCGCGTGAAATTAGTAATTCACTCTGTCAAGAAGATCAGTCCCACCCTGATTCACAAGGATTGTCTGACTTCAACTGGTTATGGGGGCAGTTCATCACTCATGAGATTGACCATACAACAACTCAAGATGGTAGAACACCGGATCAAGATCAACCCGATACAGCATATATTTCAATCTCTGAAGATGATGAATGGATGGGATACCCTGGCGGGTTGCAGATGAGATTTTTCCGTTCATTGGTGGTTAACGGTACTGGAAACGGTGACCCTCTAAATCAAAGAGAACACCCTAACACGATTACAACTTGGATAGATGGTTCAGTAGTTTATGGCAGTGATGAAGGACGAGCGGATTGGTTGCGAGAACACATTGGCGGTAGAATGAAAGTTAGTGATTTTGAAGAAGGTGACCTACTTCCTCAAGCAAATTATGCTGAAGACCCAACAACTCCAGGAATGTCATTCGCTGGCTTCAATTTCTCAAATTCATTTGTTGCAGGAGATGCGAGAGCGAATGAGCACGTCGCATTACTTTCTATGCATATCCTGTTTGTTAGGGAACACAACCGTTTGGCTGGTGAAATTTTGGATAGGAATCCAGACTGGTCTGATGAGCAGATTTACCAATATGCAAGGCACATCAATGTAGGATTGATTGAGTCTATTACTTACAATGAATTCTTGCCATCTTTGGGAATTGAATTAGACCCATACAATGGATATAATCCAACAATTGACCCGTCAATTTCCAATGAGTTTGCAACAGTTGCATTCCGCATGGGTCATAGTCAAATTGGAAGTACGATGTTCAGACTGAATGAGACAAGAATGACGGCGACAGATGGCCATCTTGCCCTGAGAGAGGGATTCTTTGACGTTACCCCAATTACTGAAGGAGGTGGAATCGGCCCAATTTTGCGTGGCCTTGCCTTTAATGTTCAACCAGAAAATGACCTGATGTTCGTAGACGATTTACGAAACCAGATGTTTGGTCCACCCGGAGCGGGAGGGATGGACTTGTGTGCTATTGACACACAACGAGGTCGCGACCACGGAGTTCCAGATTTCAACACAGTGCGCGAAGCATTTGGATTAGCACGATATACGAATTGGAGTGATTTCACAAGCGACAATGCAACTATTGAAGCCTTGAATGACACATATCCTGATGTTGACAGTGTTGATGCATTGATTGGCATGTTGGCAGAAGACCACGTTGAAAATTCAGCACTTGGAGAGACGATGCATGTCATCATCAAGGAGCAATTCACAAGATTGAGAGATGGTGACAGGCTCTATTACGGCTCAGAATTTTCAGATATGGGGGGCATTCAAGATGATATCAATAGCACAACTTTAGCAGATGTCATCCTTAGGAATACAGAGATTGAGAGAATTCAGTGTAATGTATTCTTTTCCGAGCAAGTGCTTGATGAAATGGAATGCAAATTACAAAATAAAGAAGTAACAAGCGGTGGTTCAAACAATAATAACGAGCCATCAGGATCAATCGGCGGTGCAGATATCATCAAGTATACAGTACCACTATTGTTGATAATTATAGTTCTGATTTTAGCTAATGCACAGAGTAATTCATCAAATGTAATTGAGAAGAAAGAAAAGGCAGAAAAGCCATTATTGAATGAAGACGAAAACGGGTCACAGTCAATACTTTCTTACAGATCAAACTCTGAGATTCTTGATGATGGATGAATATTGTCAACTATCTCAATGAGTAATTCTGCTTGAAGTTTGGTAAAATCATTGAACCAACTCGGTTATGGGTGCAATCCTGTTCTCAGGAGACGACATGAACCGAGTTGTTGGCTACCGGCTTCTAGCGCTGTTAGCAGTGCTTGGAGTGGCCATAACCGCTTACAACAGCGCTATTCTCATTGATTATTTCACTCCCGAAGAGGAGCAACCTGTCAATGAAGAAGAGAATTTTTCAGCAGAAATGACGGCTGCAGATGATAGCGGTGATGAGGACGATAGTAGTGGAGCTGCACCCGAGTCAGCAGATTCTAGAAACGATGAGCCGGTAGCAGGGGATGAAGCAGGTGGAATAGCACCATTAGGATTTACTGCAATAATGGCAGCACTTCTTCTATCCCTTGTAACCGTTGGATTGGTCGGCTCACTTGGAGTAGGTGTACTCATCAGTGAGGGTGTTAAGACCGGTCTTATTTTGGCTTTGGCAGGACCACTATTAGCGAAACTTCACGGTAAAGAGAAGGATGTTCAAACACGCGGGCGAATTGAAGGTTATGTTGAGGCTCACCCAGGGATACATTTCTCTGCACTTCGCGATGCTCTCACACTGGCTAATGGAGTTACTGCGCACCATTTGCATCAATTGGAAAAGGCTGGAGAATTGATTTCTTGGCAAGATGGTAGGCGAAGAAGATATGCTGTGAGTGGGACAAATCCAAAGAAATTGTATGAGTTAGAGAGTCCTGTGACTGGAATGCAAAGAGCAATTTTGGAGGTTCTCTCCAGTGCTGGGGATTTGGGTATTTCAACTATAGGAATTAGAACAAAATTGGAAGCATCAAAACAATTGATGGCTTATCACTTGAAGCAATTACAAGAACGAGAGTTAATCGATAAGGAGGGGAAGGGTCGTAAAGCGACCTGGCAACTTTCTGTTCTTGGCCATGGACAACTCTCTGTAGTTCGTGAATCGGGGTTATCATGATATGTGACAAGGCTCCCCTTTACCATGTTAGTATGGCTCGGGATTCAATGAAGCCCGGAATTGCAGCAATTAGATTGGTGATAGTAGCAGTTTTGCTATTGTCAACATTGCCATTACAGGTTGCATCGGCGGATGATTCTCCATCTATTCAACTTACAATTACCCCCGAACAAACAATCTATGATGTATCAGG
>CAXEOD010000063.1:0-10679 GCA_963997805.1 uncultured Candidatus Poseidoniales archaeon | reverse complement strand
TCTCATCGTAGTTGGTGGCGGTTGCATTCATGCATCCGAGGACGGGTGGTAGAGGATATACGCACGAATCGTCATCCACTGTCGCATTCTCATCGTAGTTGGTGGCTGTTGCATTCATGCATCCTAGAACGGGTGGTGGAGGATATTCGCATGAACCGTCGTCCACAGTTGCGTTCTCAGCGTAATTGGTGGCGTCGGGATCCATGCAACCCGGTACGGGTGGTGGCGGATACTCGCATGAGCCATCGTCAACCGTTGCATTCTCGTTGTAGTTGGTCGCGTTGACATCAGTACATCCCTCGATATCGACCGGCTGGTTGAATGCCCAGTCGAATGCGGCGTTGATCAACGAGCCATCAGTGAATGTAGGGCCGTGGTCGACTCCAGACAACTTCCAATGTGTTACCCTGTTCCCCCGCGCACAGTCGAGGTGTTGAAGTTGAGTTGTTTCATTGTTACCATCTCCATTCACCAGATCCATTGTGCCCATCTGGGTTGATGTGCCATCACACCCGGAGCGGTCGGCCCAGTATACAGCACCATCAGGGGAAGAGGCGTAGGTCTCACCCCAGATCTGTCCACCGTTGTAATCGATGGTACCGTCATTGGTTCCGTGGACATTGACAATATTCGGATATCCTGTAAGACTGCAATCGCTGAAGTCTCCATATGTGGCGCCGGCGAAATTGATGATGGTGTGCAGTATATTCCCAGCATCACACGCCATCCTGTGCGACATGAAGCCGCCGTTCGAGTGGCCGATGAGCATCACTCGATTCGGGTCTGCTCCATGATCGGATATTGCAGTAGAAATGAGTGATGAGAGGTAACTCACATCATCGATGTTCTGGTTGTAGAAATCACAGCAAGCTGGGGTGCCGTTCCAGAAGTAATAGCCGTCAGGGTTCTCAGTTCCGTACGGCGTCAGAAGCAGATGTCTGTTGTCATCGACACTGTTGACTCCTTGGAAATAGTCGTACACATACCAAGGATATTCGGAAAAGCCATGCAAGGCAACGACGAGCGGTAGAGTTTCATTCTCTCCGATATTTCCGGGAATCCTCAACTCCGCCGGCCTATCTGAGGGTCCGATCGAAACCACTGTTTGTTCGGATTGGCGCGCCTGGGCGGCTGTGTCAGGACCCTCAATATCAAGTGCGCTGGACGGAGTGAACGATAGGATGCTGAACAGCACCAAAATGGTCAACAGCATCTTCAGACGGCAGGTTCTCATTGAAACTCGCTGATGCTCTAGAGGTGTTAATGTTTCTAAAACTCATGATTCCCATCTTCAGAGCAGATTCTTGTGGGTTTGAACTCGGTTTATGTTTCACCGACAGAGCCATCGGATTTTTCCCAATCTGGAATTGATGGGTCTTGATTAGCCCACAACACATCATCAATTCTTAACACAGATACAGCCGCTTCCATAGCGCCTGAAATCGCATTCAGACTAACTACAAGCGGCTCAATTATACCAGCATCATACATTGATTCTGTCTCACCTGAATGTATATTGAGTCCTATCCAATCGCCTCCTTCTTCTTGTGCGGCATTGAGCTTTAGTACCTCATCAAGAGGTGAGAGTCCTGCATTCTCAGCGAGGATTCTCGGAATTGATTCTAGTGCACCTGAAAATGCCTCAATTGCTAATTGTTCGCGACCAGGAACAGTTGGTGCAGTCTTTCGCAAGTGGCGGGCTAAAGCCATCTGAGTTGCGCCGCCACCGGGTAAAATTCGTGGGTCTCTGACAAGACCACAAGCAATCGCTGATGCATCATCAAAGCCTCGAGAAACTTCGTCAATCCGAGTTTTACTAGTACCACGCACAATCAGTGTGAGTCCTCCCTTTTCGCTACCGATGAGTTGCATCTGTGAGACACCATTCCAATTCTGAGTGTTGAGTGATGTGAAGTTACCAAGATCTTCTGGCTTGGCTAAAGTGGGCTCGTGAACTACCAATGCTCCTGTGGTTCGGGCCAGTAATTCTAGGTCAGGCTTCTCAATTCTACGGTACGCTGTGATTCCTGCGGCAAGTAACATGTTACGAGCATCATCATCTATTCCGTCACGTGCGCATAGTAGGTTACAGCCGGTTGCAGCAATGACATCTACACGATTCTGAATGTCTGCCATCTCTTGTTCATTAAGAGCTGATGTCATACCAATATCAGTAACTTTGAGATTAATATCAAGGTCCGGTTTTCGGCGGGAAATCCCCCCATCAAGAATTAGAATTTTGCCACCCTCTGGAAACATCTCCATCTCAATGTGAATTGGCTCTTTTGCAATCACTAGTCCTGACACCAATTCGCTCTCAGTACTAGGTCGGCCACCATCATTTACTTTCTTTATAAGAGTTGGATCAGCCTCAATTTTACCATTTACCTCCGTAGCTAATGAAGTAGCAGCAGAAACTGCAAGTTGTGAGAGATGGTGGCGAACACCTTCGTCTGATTTACCAGATAGTGAAGTCATTACTGAGCGAAGTGAATCCTCTTCAGTAGCTTCTTTTGACATCTGTTGAAGGTGACTCATGGCTTCCTTACTTGCCAACCGATACCCTTTCTCAACTAGGGTTGGATGAACTCCCATCTCAATCAACTCTAATGCATTCTGCAGTAATTCTGCAGTCAAAATGACTGTACTTGTGGTGCCATCTCCAGCCTCTCGGTCCTGAGCACTAGACTGGGCTATCAGCATCTTAGCGGTTGGATGCTCAACCTTAGCGGTTTCAAGCACTGTAACACCATCATTGGTGACGGTTACCCCACCTTCACCGCTAACCAACATTTTGTCAAGACCCTTTGGTCCTAAGGTGCTTCGAACTGCATCTGCTAATGCAGAAGCAGCGGCAACATTGTTTCGCAATGCAACACGACCCTGTGAACGCTCGGTCTCACTGAGTAGAGACTCGTGCTCTTGAGTTACCATTAACCAAGCCGAGAGACGGGTGTGTCTTAAGGCCGATGGACGGGGGATAGTGAGGTGAAATAACCTTCAACACCGGCCAAATGGAGGAAGAATTATTCATTTGACAAATTAATTCTGAATGTTACGTACTTGATGTATGAATTTAGTGAATCACAAGGGTTCATATATGGCTGGCTATTCGTACTATACAACCACAGGTTAACAAGTGAGAGATTGGCATGTCAGAAAAAGAATTTACAGCGGGTGGAGAAGACTGGGAAGAGCAACTCCTAGAGCAACTCTCGAAGATGTTTAACGACATGGGTATGCCAATGGACACAGCAACCATTCGAGGTATGATGGACCAAATTCGTGGTCAATTTGAAGAAATGGGTATAGACCCAGAAAAGATGGCTGGTGAAAAGATCGAATTGAACTTGGAAGCAACCATGCATGACCTGGCAAAAATGATGGGAGGGAAGTTCCCACAAAAAAAGCCAGTATCAATAGAAGTAGATACGTTAGAAGAAACAAAATCTGATTCTGAAGTGTTGATACCAGTAAATGAAGAAGATATTTTCATTGATGGTGACAGGATGATTCTGACTCTTGATTGTAGCCGAGTTGATGAGATTGATGATAGTGGTGAAGGCGTTGAAGTCGTTCTCACTAATGACAACTCAGTTGTCAGTGTAATGGTTGAAGGCAGGCCAAGGCCAGTACGTAAGTACAACATTGGCAGAGTTGTTGAAGCGATGGATGAATGGTCGCTTAACAACGGAATATTAGATTTGACTCTTATAATTTGAAGGACGTGAAATAAATGGTAAAAAACCCAGTAATTGGAATTGATTTAGGAACGACAAATAGTTGTGTAGCGACTATTGAAGGGGGCGAGGCGATAGTAATCGCTAATGCCGAAGGAGCGAGAACGACTCCGAGCGTAGTCGCTTTTGCAGCAGATGGCGAGCGCATGGTTGGTGTAACTGCCAAGCGCCAAGCAGTAACCAACTCTGAACGTACCATTCTTTCTGTCAAGAGAGAGATGGGTAGCGATTGGACTCAGAAAATCGATGATGCTGAATACACCCCTCAAGAAATTTCGGCATTCATTCTTCAGAAGATGAAAGCAGATGCTGAAGAATATCTTGGACAAGAAGTTAAGCAAGCTGTCATCACCTGTCCTGCATACTTCACTGATGCTCAGCGAAAAGCAACAAAAGATGCTGGTAGAATTGCTGGCCTAGATGTCCTGCGAATCATCAACGAGCCAACCGCAGCCGCACTTGCTTTTGGAGTTGACAAGGAGGATGATCAGACCATTCTAGTATACGATTTGGGTGGAGGAACATTCGATGTATCTGTCCTAGAAATCTATCTAATAGATGGACAACCACAAATTGAAGTCAAAGCAACTGCCGGAAACAACAAACTCGGTGGCGATGATTTTGATGACGAAATAATCAAGTGGGCAGTTGCTGAATTCAAGAAAAGCAGTGGCATTGACTTGTCAAAGGACTTGCAAGCGATGAGCCGTCTCAAAGAATCAGCAGAGAAAGCAAAAATCGAGCTCTCGGGGACAGCCCAGGCACAAATGAATCTTCCATTCATCACTATGGTGGAAGGCCAACCTGCCCACCTTGACCTAACCCTTTCACGTGCAAAGTTTGAGGATCTAATCAGTGTACTCGTTGAAAAATCAATGAAACCAACTCGACAAGCGGTCAAAGATGCAGGAATTACAGCCTCTGAAATTGATAAAATCTTACTGATTGGAGGCTCAACTAGAGTTCCAGCAGTGCAAGAAGCGATTGAGAAAGAACTCGGAAATAAAACCTACAAGGGAATTAATCCTGATGAGGCTGTTGCTCTTGGTGCAGCACTTCAGGCTGGAATCATCGTTGGTGATGATGCAGTAACCGATGTACTTCTACTCGATGTCACACCACTTAGCCTTGGAATTGAAACCCTTGGTGGGGTAACTACTCCAATGATTGAGCGTAACACAACAATTCCAACAAAGCGCTCTGAAACCTTCTCAACAGCAAGCGATAATCAGCCAGCGGTTGAAATCCATGTACTACAAGGCGAGCGAGAATTCGCACGTGATAACACAACACTAGGTCGCTTCTTCCTTGAAGGAATACCTCCAGCACCTAGAGGCATGCCTCAGATTGAAGTCGCATTTGACATTGATGCTAATGGTATTGTTAGCGTTTCAGCAAAGGATTTGGGTACTGGAAAGGAGCAATCAATCCGAATTGAATCTGCAACTTCACTCAGTGAAGATGAAATTCAGCAGAAGATTGCTGATGCTGAGAAATTCGCCGAAGAAGACAGTTCAAGAAAAGGTAAGGTCGAGATTCGAAACTCCGCTGACAGTATCATCTACCAGACTCGTAGAACCTTGAAAGAGGCAGAAGATAAAATCACGGATGAGGATAAAGAACCAGTGGAAGAAAAACTCACAGAACTCGAAGATCTCATTGTTGAAGATGGCAATCCAAAAGAAATAGAAGATATCGATGAGGCTGCAATTCAAACCAAAGTTAAGGAATTGGAAGAGGCAATGCATGCAATCTCTGCAAAGTTGTACGAAGCAGCCTCAGCCCAGATGGAATCAGAGGAAGCTGCAGAAGAAGCAAGTGCTGACGGCAACGATGTTGTTGATGCTGACTTCGAAGTGGTTGACGAAGAAGAGAACTGATTCACCCGATGTGACCCTCATTCACCGTTGATGAGGCGAGTTAGGGTTCGCACATGAACGCCAGTAGCACCGTGAGCAACGGTTGCATTGGTTGAGGTGCCCCACGCAGTTCCTGCAATGTCTAAATGAGCCCATGGATACTGCTTTGCATCATCGCCTTCACCATTCTTTGGAACGAATTGTTTGAGGAATGCAGCTGCGGAATTCGACCCACCATAACTCTCCCCAAGATTCTTGACATCTGCAATCTTTGACCCAGTCATCTGCTTCTCAAATGCTGGTAATAGCGGCATTGGCCATGCCAACTCACCACTGTCTGCCGCTGCCTTTCGCAAATTCTCTAACAAGTCATCATCGTTAGACCACAAGCCACTAGCCTCGTGTCCTAATGCCACGACACAAGCACCAGTCAAGGTAGCGAGGTCAATAATATATTCAGGATTATACTCGCCAGCCTTCCACAAGCCATCTGCAAGAACTAGTCTGCCTTCAGCGTCTGTGTTTAGCACTTCAACAGTTTTTCCTGAGTAAGTAGGAATTACGTCACCTGGTCTGTAAGCAGTTGAACTAGGACTGTTTTCTGCCATGCAAGAAATCGCCATCATGTGGCCTTTGTGGCCAACACCATGTAATGAGACCATCAAACCAAACACGGTTGCAGAACCGTGCATATCAAACTTCATTTCATCCATTCCACCACCGGGCTTTAATGAAATTCCACCGGTATCAAAAGTGATTCCTTTGCCTACAATAAATGGACAAGGCCCGTCCTTTGCCTTGGCATTTAATTCCCAAATTACCATGCAAGGTTTGTGCTCACTACCCTTTCCAACATTGATGAGACCACCCATCTTGTTCTCTAGAAGTTCATCCCACTCCATTACTCTCACTGACAAGTTACCCTTTCCCTTAGCGAATGCTTGGGCACGTCTGGCGTACTCCATTGGGGTCAGCTTGTTTGCTGGCTCATTACCAAGATCTCTTGCTATGTGTACGCCTGTTGCCATTGCTGATACGCGATCACATCCTGCGGTTAGATTGTCGAGATGTCGGTCTGATGCTTGGAAAGTTACGGTGTAAGGGGTGTCATCATCATCGTCATCGTCATCCTTTGAGAGATATTTGTCAAACTTGTAGTCTCTTAGCATCATACCTTCAGCAAATACTGACATCATTGAGGATTTCCAGCCACTTGTGAATCGGACTGTGATTGCTTTTCCATGTGACTTGTTGAGAGCGGCGAGTGCGTTAGCACCTACATCTCTTACAGAATTTGATTTTTGCTCACTAGATTTCCCCATGCCGACTAGAACAACTTTGCAATCATCATTCCATAGTGAAATCATCTTACCAGATTTGCCATCAAAATCATCGCTAGCAATAGCGGCTTTTACCTGTGATTGACCTGAACGACTTAATCCCGTTAAAGAGCGATTTGGCGGTTTAGCAACTCCCTCAAAAAGAGGGAGGATTAGTGTCTGTTCAACTGTATTCATTGGGCCAACTTGGTGTTGCATAAGCACCCCGATTGGGCGACACTATTCAAAGGTGAGTGTTCTTAAAAAGATACTAAAGTGGTAATTTTTCAGTTCACTCTGCATTTTTTCCATGGGAAAACGTGGTTTCACGCCGTTCCGAAGCGAAAGCGGCACCAAATGCCGCGAGAAGAGAAATGAAGATTCCAGGCGCTGGAAGGAATCCTTTTCCGCCATCATCCACCTGCTTGATTATTTCATCCCAAACAGGCTCAGAAACCCAAGTCGCTGAATCAATTACTCGCTTCTGATAATGGATTTCCCAACTACCACCATCTACCAATTCTAGATCACCGAGTGCGAGTGTTACTAGACTTGAGTTGCTAGCGTTAACACTGAAATTATCTGGTGAATGCCACATCACTTCTCCGGCTGAATCAAGGTAATGTAAAGTCGCATTCTCGGTTGAAGCGTGACCAAGATTATCAACAGAAAAAGTGACTTCGTCACTAGGAATTACTGTCATACTAGTAATATTCAACCTTGCCCGCCAGTACCAAACATTGGAAATCAGATACCGCATAACATCTAATTCAACAGATAAACGGTCTGAAAGTGACTGAACTGTCCCCAGTAAAAATTGCTCATCATCCGTCTCAAAGGTGAATGTAGGATAACCCATCACGCCGTACCCATAATCACGAGAGGTGCCATGAGTTGGGTAAATTCCCGCGTTGGCGTTTCTAACCGGTAAATCTTCATCTATGGTTTCATGAATTGTATCACGAATGTGCTCAAACATTTCCCAATCACTTGGCATTTCCCCTGTAAATCCCCAAGGGTATGCTAGAATCCATGTACCGGTGTGCATCGTGACATAGAGGTCAGCATCAACCATCCATTCCTGCATATATGCAGCATTGTTTGTTGTCTCGGCTTCTGAAAATGGACCATCACCACTTGCGGTTTCTTCTGTGGTCCAATGATGGTCATAATTACGATTCAAATCTACTTGATTCATGTTCCATCTACTGTCAACATCGTTTCCATCTGCATTTAGCATTATCATTATGTGAAGTTCAGTATTCTGCAATACTTCAACCACTTCTGCATTACCATCGACCCATCCTTCAATATAAAATTCTGCCACAAGAAAAGCCAATTCAGTTCCAAGATGTTCGTTACCATGATGCCCGCCATCAATGTAGACCTTTTCTTTAGGTGTCCCATCTGATTTGTTTTCCACTGACCAATCACTAATTTGTACCACCCATTGGTCCCGGCCATATTCAGTTTGACCTGCACTGACAACCGAAACGATGTCTGAATTATGGTCCCCCCACTCACCCACATCATAAGTCAGTGTGGCCCATGAATGATACCAGTGCTCTTGGGCAACATTTGGTTGCTGAGCCAATGCCGTAGGTACGCTAGAGAGTACCATAACGACGAGAACTATGACTGGTGTAATGCGCCGCACAAATGTTCGCTAATGGTGGCATGATTTGAGCCTTAGCATCGCACTAAATCACAATGTAGCAATATGTGCGGCGACAATTTTAGTTGCTATCAGCGCCGAAGTAAATTGAGTCAGATTACTATCTTTACCTGCTACAATTTCTGCAATATCAGCCCCAATCACCTCAACTAGGGGGGCCGCGAAAAGTGTTTCAATCACCTCTACTGCTTGCCAATGAGCCAAACCGCCAGGGACTGGTGTTCCGGTGTGTGGCACAAGCGAACCATCTAATCCATCAATATCGAAGGTAAGCCAGACTGGGCCTGTGAGAGTGGAAATCTCGGCTAACAGATTATCCCAGCCTTTTCTACCACCTGATGGTGCTAAGAAATCTCGTGCGAACCACGTGGTCACACGATCGTCAGACTCAATGAATTCTTCTTCCTCTTGAGAGTAAGCCCTGATACCAATTTGTAGCAGATTACCCACCCCTTCGTCCAATGCTCTGCGAGCCGCACAGGCGTGGCTGTAATTGTCCCCTTCTAACTCATCCCTCAAATCCGCATGTGCATCTATCTGTACCACGGTTAAGCGACTCAAATCACCGGCTAAAGTTGGGTGTTTAGAAAGGGCTCTCATTATTGCTGGAAGTGAACCATGTTCACCACCCAAAACGACTGGGAAAATTTGACCTGTGGTCCACTCAACGAGGTATTTCTCAATACCTTCTAACTGAGCTGATAACGAGCCACCTTCACCATCCCAAGGTTCAGCAGTGAAAATTACTCTGCCAGCAGGTAAATCTTCACTCAACAATGAGTCGTTTAATTCAACTTGAGCAGATGCCTCAATGCATGCCGCCGGACCGTTTTCTGTCCCTTGCCCATATGAGACAGTTAATTCGTATGGAAGCGAGAGTATTGCAATATCAGCACCCTCTTTGGTTGACTCTTCCAAGCCGAGAAAATTTCCAATGATTGAGTCCTCAGCCATATCTCTCAAACTCCTGCTCGGCTTGTTTGGTTTTATGCGTTCTCGACGGTTAAAAATTTGGGTTGGACCGACCCAATGGGTGGTTTTCACCGGATTGTTGATATAATGCGGTGTACAAATAGTAGGTGTACCCGAGTGTAATTAATTGACCATACACTCAACAAGGAGATATTCTCATGGGAATGACGATGGCTGGATTAACTGCTGCTATTCAACGGCATATTGACAAAGAGATGGAAAAGACTGTGGCCGAGAGCATGGCTGAACATGCGCTCGGTTTCTTTGGTTATTACGACCGTATAATCGATAATGCATTGGAACCAACTGACAGAAATCTATTCTATATTTTTCAGGATTACAATCTACTAACAACAGAATCCGAAGAAACCACTCTTTGGGATGGCAGGGAATGGCGTATCCACTATTGGAGATTCAAGGCAGAATTAGCCCAGAAAGCTGCTTCATACTTGGAAGATGACGAAGAGGAAGTTGATTCGCCAGAATTTAACATCTACGAGGATATCCCCACAGATATTTGGAATCGAAGTGATGATGGCTATGAAGAACCACTGTTCTAGGTCATTGCTAAAACACTCCTCTGCAACTAAGCCATTATTGCGTCGTTGACGTCGTGCATTCTGCGGCAAAGAGGGAAAACACCGTTTAACACGAAGGGTTAGGATTCATTAGGGAACAGACCGAAGGTGACATCATGGTACGAGACACAAGTGGCAGGCCTGCAATTACTTTGATGCTAGTTTTTCTGACCTCCTTGGCACTGCCTCTTACAATCGCTGATGGTTCAAACCCACCTGTAATATCAGTTGATTGGCTTGACCATAATGACGATGGTGTGGCAGACCATGCTTACATGGTTGGATTTGATTCTACAACCAACGCCGCAGATTTCTATGTCAATGTCAGCCACGCTGATATTAATGGCTCAACGCTTGGAGATTGGACTTACAGATGGGATGATGCTAATTTCACCATTTCACCTCTTAATCTGACTCACCACAGAATTACCATCCCCACCAATCTTTCGTTTGGTGATGAAGTTATCATTGAGGTTTATGACAATTTAACTGATTCTCTTCTATCATCTAGAAGTGTACAAGTCACATTGTGGAAT
>CAXEOD010000062.1:0-10709 GCA_963997805.1 uncultured Candidatus Poseidoniales archaeon | reverse complement strand
CAAGTTGCATCATTCTCCAGCCGAGGAAATACACTTGATGGGCGAATCAAGCCAGATATCGTAGCACCAGGTGTGCAAATCTGTTCGGCAAGGGCCGAAGAAGCGCAGTATCCAGCCGGTCCGTCTTGTTCTAACGCAAGACACGGAAATAACGACCCGATGTACATGAAGGCTGATGGGACGTCTGCAGCAACTCCAGTTGCCGCTGGAGCTACAGTTCTTGTTCGTCAATTCCTCCGCGATCACATGAATCTAAACCAACCTAGAAGCGATCTGATTAGAGCGATTCTGATTAATGGTGCTAAGGATATAGGTTCGGCAGATATTCCAAATTCGGATGAAGGATGGGGGCAAATCGATTTACAACGGAGTATCTACCCAACTAGTGGGATTTTGGCACTGAATAATTTCTTTGACTATAACCAAACTCTTACTCCTGGATATTCGTACCTGTACACATATGGGATAGATGGAGGTTACGGATTCTCTGTAACCTTAGTGTGGAACGACCGTGAAGGTTCATCCTCAGCTAGCCAATCTTCTCCTCGATTGGTCAACAACCTCAATCTACTGGTTACTGCACCCGATGGGACGACTTACAAGGGCAATATATTCTCAAACGGTTTCTCAACATCTGGAGGTGCTTATGATTCTCTAAACAATGTGGAGAGGGTAAAGGTTGGAAGTACCCAATCAGGCAACTGGACAATCCAAGTCTCAAACGCTGGGGGTAACTCACAGGACTATGCTATCGTAATTACTGCCATGGGTAATGAGAATCCGGTTAGCGACTTGGCTACTGTTTCCTCAAGCCTATGGGTGTCTACCAATGAACCATTAGAGAGTGAAACATTGATAATTGGTGCAAATTGGGTAAATCAAGCACCTTCAACAACTGCTCCTTATGACGTGAAAGTTGAAGATTTGACTACCGGAGTAATTCTGTATAATGTTTCTAAGAATGGACTGGCTGGAGGGTCGAGTGATTCTCTGGTTTTCACTCACGCATTCACTCCAACTGGATTCCATGACCTGCGTCTGACTCTAGATGTTTATGATACGGTAGATGAACCCAATGACTTCACTAGTGGAGTCAATAACAATGTCTTCAATTTACAAATCAATGTCTCTGCTATTGGGGTTAGAATCACTCCGTATACAGAGGCTGGTTCGCCTCCGGTAGGTGAAACTGAATTGGAGGCGGCTAAGGTTCGCCACATTGACCCGTCGGTTGATGATTCCATCACATTTAGGCTAAAGATTTCAAATGAAGGAACGAGCAATGAGAGTGTTGATTTCAGGGTCACTCCGGTTCAACTTCTTCGTAACGATGGAATGCTTGACCCACCTGCTGATGATTGGTTAAAATTCCTTTCAATTCAACCATTCTATCAACTCGATGCTATGGGTGGAGCGAATAGCGAAATCGTACTTGATTTAACTTTGAGAGACGATACGGCAGACCTCGGAGCGACACCTTACCCATTGTACGCTTTACCAGGCACTTATGTGGTGGATTTGACCGCTTGGTATCGTTCATCCCCAGTGGTGTCACACACAGTCAGACTAACCATTATTGTCGATGACATTGATGGGATGATTACCTCACTAGCCGGGGTTTCAGGACTTACAGCTGTCCCAGGGGAGGAGGCTACATTCTCAGTTTCAGTCATGAATCCGGGTAACTCTCCTAGCGTTTACAACATTACTTGTGAGACTCCAAATCGATGGACAATTTCTCTAGGCGATGGGAATTCGTCTAGTATTACTCTTGAGCCACTTGCTCGCCTCCAATATCTTTCAGTTGCAGTAAGAGTGATGGTCCCCTCAATGTCTGGAGGAGAGCCAGCAGCGGGGATTGTTGAGGATATTACCTGTATTACATCGCATGCAACTAATTCAGCCTTAACGCAAACCGATTCATCAACAGTAACTGTAGCCGTGTTAGAAGAATTTGGCACAGATTTGTATTCATCTAATGGGGTGCCAGTTGGTGCAGCAGGAAATGCTCTTGATGAGGCTGTTAATAACGGGCAAGATCTCAATCTCACACTCACTGTTTCGAATCTTGGAAATGTGCCAATTAGCCTTAATGTGAAAGTCACTCCATCCAATCCAAATTGGCCACTCGCCTTGTTTTGCAATGGCGTTCAAGATGATAATACACTTTCATTTTCAATAGAACGCGGCGATTCAACAGATTGTAGAATTCAAGTTATTGTTCCAGCAGAGGTCTCAAATGGTGATTCCAATACAATCAACATTAGAATTCAATATTCATTAACAAATTTCATCATCAATAGAACAGAACTCAAAGTAGAAGAGAGGCCAGAATTAGTTTTGCTAGGCCCCCCTCTTGACACAATGAATGTGATTCCAGGGAAAACCGCTTATGGGACATTCACAGTCATCAATCAAGGAAATGTTCCGTTAACTCTTACATGGGAGTTTGGAAGTGTTCCAGAGTCTTGGCAGGTTGGTTTCAAGACCCCTCCTACCAATGCCCTTGGAATTCATAGGGAAGAGTTCGTTCAAATCTCTATTCTAATGCCATCAGGTACACCAACCGGATTACTTGGTGATTCACTAACTCTGTTAGTAACGGGTACTACTGCTGGTGGCGAAGAACTGGCCCGTAGTGTGATGGTTTCTCTAATCGGAGAAAAGAGTGCTTGGTTATCATTATCAACCGATATCGATGATTTTGAACGGGTTGAGAAAGGCGGTGAAAGGACAGTCAATATGACTATCAAAAATGAGGGCAATACTGCATGTAAGGTTGACTTCGAAATGCTTGCGAATGATGGTTGGGTCGTCTCGGGCTTGGCAACGATTCAGAACCTTGATGCAGGTGATTCTAAAGTACTTGAAATCTTGATTGTAAATGAGGATGGTGTTGGTTCAACTGATGTAGTGATTACAGCAGTTCCAACTTCTTCAGTTGAAGCGGAATTGATTAATGGCTCAACTGAAATCCATATGTCATCAACTTCACTTACCGGAGATGACGGTGGCTTGCTGAATATCTTGGAGGCAGCCGGCGTACCCGGATGGGCAGTTGGCTTGGTAGCACTAATTTTCCTTGCTGGTTTAGCGGGTGCAGTGATAATGTTGAGGAAAAACTCAAACACATTTGATTCAGGTGAACAAATCATTTCCTCAGGTTCGGAAATCTTAGGCAGTGTTGAGCAGCGTAGAGATGCGGCTCTTGACACTGGAGTTACCAGCGATGACATGGTTTCTGGGACTGTTAGTGCACAGGAGGTTACAGCGGCATTAGCTGCCTCGGGCCCAGGCCCTCTAGCACCACCTAAGCCGACAGGTGGCCCTCCTCCCCCCAAAGGTCTGCCACCACTTCCCGGTGGTTCCCCGCCCCCACCAACTGGATATGTTCCTGATAGGGACAAATGACATCAGTTCACGACCGTCGTGCTTATTGAGAAGGTCTATTTCGCCATTGATATGAGTCAGTCAATCGTGCTGTTTGGCCCACCTGGTGCAGGTAAGGGTACTCAAGCCGATGCAATTGTCGAGGTAACAGGAAAACCACAGGTTTCAACTGGTGATATGTTGCGTGCTGCTTTGGCGGCTGGAACCCCACTTGGTTTAGAAGCCAAGAAGTACATGGAAGCAGGTGAACTAGTGCCAGATGATGTCATCATCGGATTGATTGAAGAGAGAATGCAACAGGATGACGCTAGTGAAGGAGTATTGTTTGATGGGTTCCCAAGAACAATCCCTCAAGCAGAAGCTTTGGCAGAAATCGCAGAAGTCTCTCTGGTGATATCGATAGAAGTTCCTGACGATGCAATTGTTGGGCGAATTGTGGGTAGAAGAATGGACCCTGACACAGGTGACATTTACCACGTAACATTCAAGCCGGCACCAGCCGAAATCGCGGACCGCCTAATTCAAAGAAAAGATGACAACGAAGAGGCGGTCAGAACTCGCCTGACAGCATATCATAATCAGACATCACCACTCGCAAAGTGGTATTCAGAAAAAGGGCTCCTTGCTACAGTCAATGGCAATCAAGCAATGGCTGATGTCGGAGCCGAAATCTCAGCAGTTCTAAACTAAAAAATTGGGTGATATAATGGGGAAAAGGGCGCGCGGTCGAAGCGCAAAAGCCAGAAAAGTTCGTGCAAATGCCTCACGGGATCACCTTGAGAATCTACTCCAAGAACCTTGGGACCACCCTGATTCGTCAGTTGAATCTGCGGCTAAGGAGATACTGAACTTGTCTAAGAAACACCGTTTGGGTTTACCAGACGGAAGAAGGCCTTGGGTATGTCGGTCGTGTAAAATCGCACTCAGACCTGGGGTGAATGCGAGCGTACGTGTGCGCGGAAAAATATTGCGAATCACTTGTCTTTCGTGTGGCAGGACAAACCGGCGTGGTCCGGACTTTGTAAAGGGTGATGAATAATGGTGGAAGTGGATAAACGATTACGAAAAAGGGCTCTAGATCCGACTTTAGAAGTGACAATTAGGGTTGGTAAATCTGGGTTGACTGACTCGGTTGTCAGCGAACTAAATTCACAATTGAAGTCGCGAACACTGGTCAAGGCAAAACTCAATCGCGGTTTGGCAGATGGTTCCGCTGACCGCCAAAACCTATGGCAGATGTTAGCTGAACAAACTTCTTCAAAACTAATTCTCATGCGTGGTAATATCGCAGTTTTCTATCGTTAATTTCCGATATGGCACTATATCATTGATTTTGATGATGAGTTAATTATTCGCTCTGATTCCATCATCCGATGGCGGAGGATTCAACAGCGGTTCGGACCTCCGAGGTACGATGACAGTAATACCACCCACCTGGCTTGAGGGTCTGCTTGGGACGCTCATTCTCTCTTTACTGGTTGCAATCGCTATCCGTTGGGTGAGACTTCCCTACACAATCGCACTGGTAATTGTCGGCCTTGTTCTAGGCTGGCTCGGCGAATCTATGTTCGCTGGACTAGAGCCTGGTGGCGGCTTACTATCGGCCGAATTAATTCTCTTTATTCTGCTTCCACCTCTCTTGTTTGAAGGCTCTTCAGCGATGCACATAGACAAACTCCGTCAGAATTGGAAAACCATCTCACTATTAGCGATCCCAGGCGTATTACTGAATACATTGATTATTGGACTAATCTGCTGGCGATTTGTTTGGTGGGGTGAAGACAATGGTCTGCTTTACGGGCTTTTGGTTGGCTCAATTTTGGCGGCCACGGACCCAGTTAGCGTTCTTGCGTTGGTGCGCTCTTTAGGTGCGCCAAAGCGGCTTTCTGTACTACTTGAGGGTGAGTCTTTGTTTAACGATGGGACCGCGATTGTGGTTTTCAACATCATTTTAATGACTACACTTTCGGTGATTGCAGGTCAATCTATTGACCTTGGTAATGTCATCACGGATGGTATTGCCACCTTCATGTTGGTTGTGACGATTGGAGTTGTTGCAGGATACATCTGTGGAATGGTTGCCAATCATTTATTGCAACAGAGTGAGGACCATTTGGTGGAAATTGCTCTTACTGTTGCTCTCGCCTTTGGTTCGTTTTTACTAGCTGAAATGATGCAAGGAAGCGGTGTAATTTCTGTTGTTGTTGCTGGTCTTTTAGTTGGCAATAAGGGTGTACAAGAAGGGATGACTCCAACCGCCCGAGTGGGGTTGCATCACTTTTGGGAAGTGGTATCTTTCCTTGTTAACAGTATCTTATTCGTCTTGGTGGGCTATGAGTTGCAATCTGTTTTATCATGGGACATTCACACGGGTTATCTTGCATTAATTGCGGTTGGCGGGGCTTTAGTTGCCCGATTAGTGGTGTTCCCACTTACCGGTTTGGCAAACATTGGTGAGGCAAGGAAAATTGATGGGAGATGGCAATTGGCTATGTGGTGGGGTGGCCTGCGAGGAAGCATTCCGATTGCCTTACTACTCTTGCTTTCACATATTGTTCACGATGGCCAAAAATTATTGATCAATGGAGAAATTGTTAATATCAAATTTGACGAAGCCATTTATCACGATATGTTAGTGCTAGCCTTCAGCGTGATTTTATTCACTTTGGTTGTGCAGGGGTTAACCATGAAACCGTTGTTGCATAAGTTGGGGATTTCTGGTAGATTAGCCGAGAGTGAAGCCCGCTATGAATCGGCACTTGCTCGGCTTGTTGCCTCACGCGCAGCATTGAGAAAGTTGTCATCTCTAAGCACTCAGGGTTTGATAAGTGAAATTGACCGCGAGCGCATGGCCACACCCTATCATGCGAGTATTGAAAAAGCAAAAACTAGAATAGATGATTTAGCAAAAACATCGTTAGTTCACGCTAGCCGAATTGAGTCAGCCCGGCGTGACCTCATCCGCGCCGAAATCGAAGCCTTACGTGAGGCTGAGAGGCTCGGGCAGTTGAATCCTCATGTGATTAAAAGCACACTGAAAGGACTTGATTCTGCTCTGGCTTCATCTGAATTCGCCCATGAAGAAATCACTGTAGTGAAAGACTCGTTATCCGAAGAATTTGAAGAAGTAATGGATCCAGAAGAATTGATTCCCGACTCAACTCAGTCGATTGTTCACGATGAAACATTGGCAGCAATTGAAGAAGAGTGACTATAGTTTATCCTTGTAGATCTAATGGCTAATCTCTCGCGATGCTTTTAGAGAGCCTTCATCACGGCCAAATCATGATATCGGCTGAGCAGTTGGTGTTGCTTGTATTCATCGGGGCATTCGCCCTTATTCTTTCCGAGAAATTGCACCGTACAATTGCTGCTTGGATTGGTTGCGTTTTCATTCTCTTTATTGGAAAGATTACCAATGTGTTTGAATTTGCAAGCGGACATTCATTAGAAGAAGAAATGCTTCATTGGATTGATTTTCATGTTATAGGATTGCTCATGGGAATGATGATTTTCGCAGCAGTTCTTGAGTTCTGTGGGTTCTTTGAATTTGTGGCTATTAAAGCCACAAAATTGTCCAAGGGAGATCCTTGGATGTTGGTGGTTTATCTTGGTACATTTACCACAATTATTTCACTATTTATTGATAACGTGACGGCAATTATCATTATCGCTCCTGTGACTCTTAGAATGTGTCAAAAGTTAGAGATTAATCCAATACCACCACTCTTAGCCGAAGCTATACTTTCTGATACAGGCGGCGTTGCTTCAATGGTTGGCGACCCGCCAAATGTGATGATTGCCGCACATGTAAATTCTCTTGATGTACCCTTGGTTGGGTTTGATTTCAATGGTTTTCTAATTCATCTGGGTATTCTTACGCTGTTAGCATGGGTTGCAACTCTAGGCTACATGCGCTGGTATTATCGTGATTGGAGAGGTAAGAAACCAGAGTACATTGAACATATCCTTGAAGAAGATGAGTGGGATGCTGTGGATGACCCTCGGATGATGAAGTTAACACTGGCAGTTCTAGGATTAACAGTGGTGGCATTCTCAGCCTCTGGCATGTTTTCAGATGCTCTAGGATTTGAACTAGGAATCCATGCTATTTCCCTATCCGGTGCCGGTCTCATTTTAGCCTTAGCCCGGCCCAAGGAAGAGACTCTACGGGAAGGTTTCCTAAATGAGATAATTGACAAGGTTGAATGGCAAGCCTTACTTTTTTTCGCCGGTCTCTTCATACTAGTTGGGGCGGTTGAAGAAGTTGGGTATTTGACATACGTGGCAGAATTTGTTTACAACATTTCAGGCGGTAATGAAGTAGCCTTAGCGATTACCATAATTTGGGTATCCGCAGGCGCTTCAGCAATCATTGATAATATCCCATTTACTGCCGCGATGATTCCAGTAATCGCAGGCATGGGAATACAATACGGAGTTAATACTACCCCACTTTATTGGGCACTCGCAATGGGCGCAGGATTTGGAGGAAATGCAACACCAATCGGCTCTTCTGCTAATGTAATGACAGTAGCAATAAGCGAACGTGGTAGCCATCCCATCACCACCAAGGAATGGGCAAAGGTTGGTTTACCAGTGACTGTAATAACCTGTTTCGTGGCTACGCTTTTCATGCTTCTATTCCATGGGGTTCTCTACTCCTGAGTCGCCGTGCTAGTGGTGTTTTTTGACAAATTTATTACTCTGATTCGGTGAATTTAATTGGTTCCTTCACAGTGCTTAGTTTGAAAAAATATTTTCATTTTTCCTTAGGCTATTTTGATACCCAGTATAACGGTAGCATCAAAGAGGAGCACGCATCCACACAGCATGATGCAGGAGTGCGACGCCTGCGGGCTGATTTTTGGTGGCAATGATATTTGTCCTTCTTGTGGTAGCAGAATATCACACCTTGCTGATGTATCAGATACAGATGGCAAAATGGTTCCTAGTGGTGAACTTCCAGGGCTTAACCAATTAGTTACCTCGATGGATGGTGTTGAACAAATAGATATTGAGACATCTAATTCCCTTCCTCGTACTTCTTTACCATTTTCAATAGGGGGGTCTACGGGTGGACAAACCTCACTTCCTTTTGGGGTTGGAAGTCCAAGTAGAGGCGAAGAGGAAATTGATGATACAAACGATGCTCTTGTCCCAACACCTATTGAAGAAGAACCCGAAGAATCATCTGATGAAATAGTTGGACAAGTTGAAACATCAGAGGTACAAATTCAAACACCTGATGAACAAGTTGAAACTTCTGTTGAGCAAATACAGGTGGTCAAACTGGCTCAGCCAGAACAGGAAGTGATGTTGGTTGCGAGAATTTTAACTGATGTTGATGAAGATTTAGAAGATGACACCGAAATGGTAGAGGAACCAGAAATAAAAATATTTGAAGGTAGTTCTTCATCAAGTGAAACCATAAATTATTCTACCACTGAGGGCACTGTAGAAGGTGTTGACCAAGATGTAATTCTGCATGAGGAAGATGTAGTCTACCACGACTTTGGTGATGAGTCACTAGTCAGTGAAGTCTATGTTGATTATGACACTTTTGTTGATCCTGCAACTTCCTCAGTTTCATTTGACCCAACGGTGATGGAAGGGACTGAGCCGGAATTAATGCCTGCTCGGGCATTAGCAGTCACAGACCTTGGTGATTCTGGCTTACAGGAGCAGGCGCATATTGGATTCGCCGCCTTGGCTCAATCGAACTGGCAAGAGGCAGCTGATTGTTTCAGAAAAATCTGCGAATCACAACCAACAAATGCGGCTGCACTCAACAATTTTGGGCTCTCATTACTGCAACAAGCATTGTTAGTTCAAGAGGAGAGGCCTAGTCAACAACCAGCAGATGAACCACATTTTGAAGCATCTGTTTTGGCATTAAGACAAGCAGCAAAAGCATCACAAAATGATGTTTCGGTGATTTGTAACCTTGCAACTGCTCTCAGTTCTTGCCATCGGCACGATACTGCACTCAAGTTCTACGATGTTGCACTATCACTAGATTCAGACGATGTTTCATCAATAAACGGTAAGGCGGTTTCAATGATTGGAATCCGTGAATTTGACGAAGCCACAGAATTGCTTCGACAAGCATCTGCCCTCGCTCCGGATAACGAGTTAATATCGGGCAATCTTCACCGCATCTCACCAATGGGTTAACACAACCTTAATTTATTCCGTGAAATCGCACTCTATCCCTCATTTAGCCGCGTCGTAAAAAAGGCGTCTTATTCGGTGCATTCATAAAGGGGAGGTAAGTCGGCGAGATGCTTACAATGCACCTTGTGATGTACACATTACAAGGGAAGTAGATTGAGGACGCCTCGCCCTGTGGGGAAACGAGGTGTTTTATGAAATCAAGATAGATAGATTCCTGGACACCAGAGGACTCACACAGGAAAGTGTGGAGTAAGAGAATAAAAAGCAAATTGATGCTACAACCTGACTGGGGGATGGCTCGGCTCGAGAGCTGATGAAGGTCGTGACAAGCTGCGATAAGCTACGGGGAGGCGCATGAATGCCTTGGATCCGTAGATGGCCGAATAGGACCTCCTGGCTTTACGAAGTCATTCCCGTATTAATTTACTGGAAAGGGAACCGCCCGAATTGAAGCATCTTAGTAGGGCGAGGAACAGAAATCAAACGAGATTCCGTTAGTAGTGGCGAATGAACACGGAATAGAACAAACCGAATCCGCTTGGGAAACCTTGTGGAGATGTGGGGTATGGATCACCTATCGTCTAAATTCACGAAGCAGAAGTCGATCTGGAACGACGTACCATAGAGGGTGAAAGTCCCGTATGTGTAGTGAACATGACCAAGTGGTGAATCCTGAGTAGCGTGCGTTGGATATCGCGCGTGAATATGGGAGGCATAAACTTCCAATTCTAAATACAACTCGAGACCGATAGTAGACCAGTAGTGTGAACGAAAGTTGAAAAGTATCCTGAGAGGGATGTGAAAAGAACCTGAAACCAGTTAGGGACAGACTGAATAGGCGTGAAAGCGAAGATATGAGCAGCGTCTATTCGTGCGTTTCGAATAATGCCCCTGGGAGTCTTGATCATTGGCGAGGTTAAGCAGTTGATCTGCGAAGCCGTAGGGAAACCGACAAGTCCGCAGCCCGTAAGGGTGAGGGACGAGATGTGCTCGTCTGAAGTCAATGGTGGAGGACCTGAAGCCTATCGATCTATGCCTGGCCAGATTGAAGCCCGATGAAAGTTGGGTGGAGGATCGAACCGTTGCTGACGTGCAAATCGCTCGGACGAGTTGGGTATAGGGGTGAAAGTCCAATCGAGATG
>CAXEOD010000061.1:0-10715 GCA_963997805.1 uncultured Candidatus Poseidoniales archaeon | reverse complement strand
TGAAGTAACATTCACTAATTCACATTAGGTGGGATTGCATTGCCATCCAACTGTTTTGTATTGTTTTGGCGTTGTTCAACCGCTCATCAAAACATATTTCTTACCAAGCGAAGAAGCAACGGGTTGATAACCGCATGAGTGTCACAAGATATCAACCAATGAGGTAGTGGAACATGTCCGGTGGATTACTAGAGAAAGCACAGAGTCAGGACAACGAAGCAGTGGTAACCCCGGATGAGGGCGTTACAGCGGCAGTTGAAGATGTTGAAGGAACGTCCGGTGGCGGCTTGTTGGAGCGTGCTTCTTCCGAAGGTTCACCTGATGCTGGGGGCGTGTTTTCCGATTCCGCCATGGTAAAGAAAGGAGTAGCTGCATCTATTGTTACATTGTTGATTCTCTTCGTTGCATATCAAGCAGTCATGGGATTCTCACTTGGCGGATACAGCATTTCAGTATCCGATGTTGATGTTGATGATAGCGATAACACACTTGGTGTCCAAGTTTTCATTGGGACTCCTATGTTCAAGAGTTCACCTAGCGGAGAAATGAATATGACAATTAGTAATGGTACTGGGCCTGTTTGGTCTGGTACATTTTCAGTCAGTTCTAAGTTAAGTTGGTATGATGTTAACATTGCCGATTTCTATCAAGGAAACTCTCGTGCTGCTGCTGCTGATGGTAGTAATGTCGATTACACAATAACCGTTGAATTAGAAGGTTCTACCTCAGAAGCGTACGCAATTCCTGGAGAACTTTCAGATCGGACCATTAACACAGTTGATGGTGAATTGAGTCAAGTTGTTAGTTCATGCGATTGTGAAGATAAAAACGACCTTGACCACGTGGGGGTAAAATTCAGAGTTGGAATGGGTGCTTTAGACCCGGTAGAGAGCGATACATCAAACTTGATGATGCATATTAATTCAGATTATACTGTAGATGCTGAGATACTTCACGATGGCTCACCTGTGTTCAGTTTCCCAACTGTTACTGTTAATGGTGATGAGGCTTCTTGGGATGGTGGTGCTGGTACAGTTGAGAATGCATGGCTTGAATTGGAAGGTGAAGGCACATTAACAGGTGCCTTTAATGATTCAGTAAGTTATATTCCACGTGATGATTTTTACGAAGGTGACGATGGTTGTTACACGATTGAAATCACTGTAGTTCACATTTCCCCATTTGGAGATGATGTTACAGGGACATCCAGTCAAGGATGGCAATTCTTCTGGGATTACAATGAGGGACGGACAACTGAGGGTGAATCTGCAGACCCATACAAGCCTCCAGTAAATTGCTAATTATTCAGAGATTATCTAGGTCATCTAGTTCATCGCGTTCAATGGTAATCTTTCTAGTAGGTTCATCTCGTGCATGAATCGCTGTGAAGTATGTTACTAGTCCTAAGCCGACAACTAAGGCAACTAGGAAACTAATGAGCATAGGGCTCATCCCTGCTGATGCCTCTGGAGCAGCACTCCATACAACGATTTTACTCTGGATAGAACCGCCGCCAAGTGTGCCTTCAATTGCTATCTGTGAAGGAGTCAACGGACTACAAACCAGAGTAGCATTCCCTTCTTGTGCGTGACCCCATTTTAGTTCGACCCCAGCAGTCTCTCCTGCCATTACGTCAACAGCTGGGTATGTTGGGCTGATATCTGCTCTATTTTCACCGTCATAGCATTCAATTGCAACACTGTCAATTAAGTCGTCTGGATTACCAGCATCAGCATTCCCAGTATTGCTGAGAGTCACCATTACTGTGGCTCGCTTCCCAAGATGGGCTTCTTTGGTTATTTCAACAGATGTCACACTGATTTGAGGTATCACATCAAACTGGATGGTTGGGTTTGCAATCTTTTCCAAATTCCCGTTAGTTCCGTAATATGTTCCCCATGCGGTAAACCATTCTATGTTACTAACAGTAGCGCTTTCTGTCCATATGGTACCATCAGTATATCCTATCTCAACAATTCTTGGACCTTGTTGGTAATTTGCTGGTACAACATAGGTGCCATCTACCATTGAAAGGCCTTGGAGAGTGCGTTCTTGTGGCCCAACACCTGTTAGATTGAAGGTGATTCCAGAACCGGGGAATTGTATTACTTGGGATGCTAGTTGCCTTTCCCATAGGTCAACAATTCCACCTGTTCCGTTCACATTATTGAGAGAAATTTGAGCATCGGTATCTGCTACAATATCATGGTCATCTCGGCTGCCATCAAATCCTCCTCCATTCATTGAGACACTGGCAGAGGTTCCTGCAAGGGTGACAGGGCCACTTGCGCTCACAATTGTATTAGTTGCACTGAATTCACCATTGATGGTTAGGTCAGCGCCTGAAATTTCAGCATCAGTGGCGGTTAATGTCGCCCCACTTTGGATGTTCAGTGAGAATCCCGAATCGCCACGTAATAACCAACCAGAGTAGTCGAGTTCAGTAGCCTCATACGTATTGGTTACTGACGAACGTTCAACTTCAATACGGTCAATCACTAGTTCACCATATTCGCCTAATATTGCCTCAAAAGAGAGGGTTCCACCAGCGGTGAAAGGTATGACGTTCCCAGCCGGTGTAGTGTGCTCATCTCCTTCCATGTCATCTTTTGGACCATCATTCCATTGAACTGTATAATTGGATAGATTGTATCCGGGTGCTGAGAAGATTCTTATCGGAAAGAAACCAACTGATTCTGGTAAGAATAGTGTTGCGGAACTACCGTATGCACTCCAAAATTGTAGGTCCGAAGGTGGGTTTTCAGCATTCAGTTGGCCACCATCCATGATTAGATTACCTTGTACATCTAGCGAAGACCCTTCAGCAACTGAAATTGATTCTGAAATTGTCAGATTTACTCCAGCAGGAACAATTACACTCCCGTTCATGGTTGAAGTCTGATTCCAATTGGTATCTTCAGTAAGAGTAACTGTGGTACCATCCGATGGTGGTGTTGCGGCAATTGTTGGGCTAGTAATTGGCAAAACCATTCCAAGCAGCAGGGTAGCAGTCAAAATCACCAATATTCGCTTGTTCATCACGCTGTCCGACAAAGTCATTGAACATGAAACCGCCGCTTTAGCGGGCGAAGGAATACAAACCTCCACCAAAACCGAGGGGTGATGTCGTCAGCCACTTTACCATGGGAGCCCATCATCGTGGCCCCCCTTCTCGTTCTTTGGCTCTATTTGCCAGGGTATCTATCCAACACAACTGCGATGTTGGGTGGGAAGTGGATTCCTGATAGAACAGGGATCACTGTCTATCCGATTGATGGTGGGAAAATTCATTCTGATGGAAATCGCCTCTTAGGTGATGGGAAAACATGGAATGGTCTTCTTGGGGGCTGTATTGGAGGCGGATTAATTTGTATGCTAACGCATGCGTTAGCAGCAGGTAACGGAATGTATAATTCAGGTCCATTTTTAGACCCCTTGGGTGCCTACACAAGCAGTTCAGAAGATATCCAAAATAGTTGGTTTTGGATAGGCGGTGAATGGGGTGCCTCATTCATTATGGGCTTTATTTTAGGACTTGGTTGCATGATAGGCGACTCAGTGGGCTCATTTTTCAAGCGCCGCCGTGGATTGAAGAGAGAAGGCGAGGTGAGTAGTAAGGCGCCGTTACTCGACACACTTCCTTTCGCAATTTTCACTTTCATTTTTGGACTTCTTTTTCTCTCTCCAGCGATTGCAAGTGATACAGTTCTCGTCAAGGGGATGGTGATACTCTTGGTAATGACTCCAATTATTCACCGTTCTTTCAATGTGATGGGGTACAAACTTGGACTGAAATCCGTGCCTTATTGATGGCATTTGATTGATTTTTCATCGCTATGTATTGAGATTACAATGAGGCATTGCTTATCGCCTCCCTATGCTACCAATGTGATTGATGGCAGAGGCGACTGTGCTGGTAGTTGGCGGGGGCGGGCGTGAGCATGCGCTGACTATGGGGCTTGTTGCTTCACCTTCTGTGGGTGAAGTTCACGTTGCCCCTGGTAATGCTGGAACTTCCCTAGTAGCAACTAATCATCCGTTCTCAGCAGGGGATGTGGAATCCTTGGTAGGCTTGGCTCAATCGTTAGGCTGCGACCTTGTTGTGGTTGGGCCAGAAGGCCCTTTGGTAGATGGGTTGGCTGACAAATTAACCGCCGCGGGAATCCCCTGTTTTGGTCCCCATGCTGAAGGCGCTCAACTTGAAGGTAGCAAGTTGTACGCAAAACAGACAATGCAAAATCTTGGTATTCCTACTGCAGGGATTCACAACATCAATTCCCCTTCACAAATAGACTCTGCACTTGACGACTTCGCACCTCCATGGGTGGTCAAGCGTGATGTTCTTGCTGGTGGAAAAGGCGTGGTCGTCACATCAGATAGAAAAGAAGCAAGTCAGGCTTTATCTGACGGATTGCAAGCAGACGGTTTTGTGCTGTTAGAAGAATTCCTAAGTGGTGAGGAAGCAAGTATGCTAATCATGCTCGATGAAAGCGGATGGGTTGCCTTACCTGCAAGTCAGGACCATAAACGAGTAGGAGAGGGTGACACAGGCCCAAACACAGGAGGAATGGGTGCGTATGCTCCAGCACCAGTGGTTACAGATGAGGTGCGAGAGAAGGTTTACTCAAGAATTGTTGAACCGATGCACACTTGGCTAAGGTCTCAAGATTCTCTTTACCGTGGTTGCCTCTATGTCGGGCTCATGATTGATGAGTCGGGCGACCCCTATGTTGTTGAGTATAATGTACGGTTTGGCGATCCTGAAACTCAGGTGACTATACCTTTGATTTCTAGTGACCTTTACGAATTACTCTTTTCTGTTGCATCTGGAGAAGTTGGTTCCCATTCTCCAGAATTCACAGATTCATCAGCTTTGACTGTGGTGCTAGCAGCAGAAGGATATCCCGATTCTCCACGCAAAGGATTGCCAATTTCTATTGATGTTGCGATGATTGCCAACGCGGACGGCGGCGCGTTCATCCATCACGCCGGTACAAAGCATGAAATTGGTGGTGAATTGGTTTCAAGTGGTGGGCGAGTTCTTGCTTGCACAGGCATCGGTCCAAACTTGGATGAAGCACGAAATCTTGCATATTCGTTGATGGATGGCATCATTTTGGAAGGTTCTCACTATCGTTCCGACATTGGTTTTAGGGCGTTGTAGGGGATAAAAATCCAAGCGTTGGACTACTGCTTTACCCCTTACGTGCGCGTAGGCGGGTACGCGCTCGTTTGGCAACGGTTAAAAAAAGGGGTCAGGTGGCGGCCACGCTGACGGTCGGAAGACTGACAACAACCGAGGTAATGGAAATGAAAAATGAAGGAAACGCATCTGCGCTACGTAATGTGGCTTGGGGGCTTGCTAGAGCACCATTAGCGGCACTAATTCTGCTGCTAATGACTATGGCAATGTACCCACTAGGTGTGACCTATGATAAAGAGACAGCAATAATGACGCAAGTATTGCCGTTCGTGTTACTCACGATCGGTGCAATGTTCGGCAGTGTGCCACGAATCGTCTTCTCAAACCTCGGTGTGAAGCCTTCACAGGTCACATTGCTAATCTTCGCTCCACTAGTAATCGCAGCAGCGATTCCGCAGTTGGTTTTAGGAAACACTCTACTTGGGGTGTTATTCCTGATTTTAGCGTTCGGCGTTCATATGTTTGATAGAGTAGGTCGTAACGATGAAGCGAACCTATTCATATGGATTGTAATGGGCTTTTATGCCGCACTTTCATTCGCATCTGTTGCGGCCCCCTCTTGGGACGGTACACAGTTCGTGAACGGTGCTTGGCTCCCAGATCTCACAGAGAACGTTTGGGGTTCAATGGATGGACATAGAGAAGCAACGGCTTTCCTGTTCTTTAACGGCTGGATGATATCTATCCTTACCGGCGTGCTTGTCACGCTCGGAATTCGCGGCAGATGTGTAAAGCCAAGCACAAAGGGTTGGTTTTCACATCTACCAGAGCAAATCAACGACAAAGCATTCACACCGTTGTTTGCTGCATTTGGAATTTGGCTTCTAGCCCACCTGCTTTCAGAAGCATCATTCTTCTCATCAACAGAAGTACAGAGAGTATCCAGCGACACGATTGGAGTATGGTGGCCACTATTTACTGGTGTCATCTCTTTGTTAACAGCATACTGCTTTGCAGAAAATATGCGAACCCGTGGTGGTTTAATCGGTATGAACTGGATGATTTTCTCAGCCGGTTCCTTCCATGAGAATGGAATTATAATGAATGGTTCACAAAATTGGCACTCATATTTCTCCGGGAATAATGGCCTGTTTGTTTGGTTCTTCATATTCTTCTGGCTCAATGTGCTAGTTGTGATGTTAAGCGTCAAAGGGAAGTTGGGGGATGGTTCACCAAGAAGAACCCCTGGTCTAGCTAAGAAATTTTGGAAAGAGCATTGGTATGGTATTACTGTAGGTTCCGCTCTATTGAGTGGCTTGCTAGTTCGTGTTGTATGGAATGTACTTCCTTTCATGAATGCTAGTGGTACCCACGAGTGGGACTTGACTGGTGGTTCTGACCCTTGGTACATGATGCGTACTGTTGAATACATCCTTGCTGAACACAACCACTTCATCATCGATATGGATCGTTCTTACCCACTAGGTGCAATCAATCCTCGTCCACCCCTATTTTCGTGGAGTCTTGCTGTTGGTGGCATGATGTTAGCACCATTGCTAGATGTGCCAGCATCTGACGCTGTATGGTGGTCTGTGGCTGCCCTTCCAGCAATTTATGGGGCACTCACTGTGCTACCTATTGCAGGAATTGGGAACAAATTCTTTGGCCGTGCTACTGGCGCAGTTGCAGCATGGTTGATTGCTTTGATGCCAGGGCATGTTGGTCACAGCACCTTCGCTTTGGCTGACCACGACGCATTTGCAATCCTGTTCCTATCGCTAGGTTTCTACTTCTGGTTGAAAGCAGTGAAAGCCACAGGGGATGACAAGATGGTTGCCAACGCAAATTGGTCACCTGCATATTTGTTCAAAGGTATCAAAGCCACATATGAAAAGCGACAAGGAGCAATCGCTAATGCTATTCTATCAGGAATTGCATTCTCAACTGTTGCGCTAGGATGGAAAGGATTCGTCTATGGTCTTGGAATCGTATTCTTGGCGTTCTTCGCTCAGATTGTGATTAATCAGTTCCGCAGACGGGACAGCATGGCATTGTATGTTACTGCAATGACTATGATGTTAGTTACGTTCATTCTCCCAATGCCATTCTATGCTCATATGCAATTGGGATTGGTATTCGATGCTAGCGGTTTCCAACCAATGTTCTACATTGTAGGATTCACATTTGCAGCAGGATGGGTCGCTGTTTCATTCCGTGACAAACCATGGCTTCTGGTATTGGTTAGCGGGGGTGCTCTAGCAGGTGTAATCCTCGGTGCTCTTTGGTTGATTCAATTTATTGGATTATACAATGGCTGGGATGTACTCTTTACTGGTGGTTACTATCTGTCAAAGAACAAGATTTTCGATACTATCGCTGAAGCACAAGCTCCAAGCCGAGCAATGCTATTCGCGTCCTTTGGCCCAATTGTAGCATTGGCGGCATTATTTGCCGGATTCATTGCGCTTTGGCAAGGCCTAAGTCGCCGTGATAGTAGTAGGTTAGTTCTAGCAATCTGGATTTTAGTTGCTGGTGTAATGGCATGGCGTGCTGGAAGATTCATCTTCAACGCCACACCTCCAGTTGCAGTGATGGGTGCTTGGACATTTGTTATCATGTGGCAGTGGGTTGGAGGTACCGATTTCGCCAAGGCTTGGAGAAGGGTCGGTATCGGTTCTCCAAGAGCTCGCTTTTCCTCAACAACCAAGACTGCACGAAAATATCCCGGAGTGGTAGCAGTTCTGATGATTTTCATGTTAGTAGGTGCACAACATGTAACCTACGGTTTAGATTCAGGGATTCCACAAGGTAACTCAAAGGCAAAGGATGTTGATTCAAATTTTTACAATATCACACCTAATATTCTGCGTGCAGAAGATCCAATCTTCGGCTGGTCTTTCTTAGATTCCACTCAGTACAATCCACCAGGGTCTTGTCGTGGTAACTCCAAAGAAAGTAGTTGTTGGTATATGGGTGCTTTTGGACCTGGATTCAATGGCCAATATTGGAACGAGGGATATCAATGGCTTGAAGAGCAGGATGCAGATGTACCGTTCGGACAAAGACCAGCATTCGTATCATGGTGGGATTATGGATTCCAAGCACTAGCTCAAGGTAAGCACCCAACAGTGGCTGACAACTTCCAGTCAGGAATTCCTGCTGCTGGTAATATGTTGCTTGCACAAAGTGACAAAGACTTGCTTTCGCTCTACACGATGACATTAGCAGAAGGTGATTTGAGATATAACGATGGTACATTTACACCTGACTTCCAGCGTACTTTGGAGAAGCACTTTTCTGACAGCCAAATTGAGGAATTCCTACTTCTAAATATTCTAGGTGGAGAGAATGGGGTTGACATGTTAAAAGATCGTTCGTTCTCAATCACTAAGAGAGCAGGAACAATTGCCCTTGGGGAAGGTCATTTGCTTGACTACAACGGAATGCCAACATCTGCTACAATCTATCGTGTGTATGATAGTGAGGTACAAATTGGTGGGGATTTCAACAATGAAAATGATGCATTGATGCAGTTCAATCAATCAAAGGACCGTAACGATGATGTTGTTGATGAATTTAGTCACCAAGTGATTGGTAATTATTGGTACACAAAAGACATAGTGGAGAGTTTTGATGATGTTTCATCTTCAATCCACAGACAAAACGCTCGTCTAGCACTAGGTAGAGTTTTCTTGACTACAGTATTGGATATGCCTGAATTAGTTGACATGTATCACCAATTAACAAATGATGTCACCTACATAGTTGCGGATTCAGAGGGTAATCCAGGAGATACTATTACTCGAAACCATGATATTCGTTATTTCGCAATTGATAATCGTCTATACCCAACAGGGGGCTCATATCAGTCTAGTGGTGGAAATCCAACCGGGATTTTCTATGCACCTACCACACTTGCTGGTCTTGACCCTGAGACTTACATGAAAACTTGGTATGTTACACAGAGAGGTAGTTCGAACTTCGTCGTTGACATGACTCAAGCAGAATATGAGGAACAATACAAGAATGATATCATACTAAGTCAATCACAGAACTCAGCAGATATTATTCAAGCAGTTGACTTACGAGTTGATCAAGAACCTGAATTCTTTGAAACTATGGTCGCTCGCGCCTATGTCGGCTATGGTAGCCCTCAATTGGGTCTTCCTGGAAAGGTTTCACAACCTGGTCAGCACTTTGACCTCAGAGGTACCACGAACACCAGTTTGCAGTATGCATACCCTCTTCCAGGAGCTATGATGCCTAACTTCGTAATTGCAAATTGGTATAACGAAGAAGCAACTAGTTCCACCCCTTGGTATGATGCGAATACAGGAGTAAAGATACTCAAGTACTACAGTGGTGCAACTCTAAGTGGGGAAGTCAAATTAGGTGACTTCGGAGTAGTCCCCAAGGCTCGTCTATTGATTGAGCGTGACGCTTACAGTGGTGAAGATATCTTTGATGAGGACCCAAGAGAATATTGGATTCCAATTGGAACAATTGATGCAGACGAAAATGGCCGGTTTGAATTCCGAGTTCCAGCAGGTCACATTCGCGTAACAGCATTCTCTGGATTTGCAGAAGATGCCCAAGTTTTGCGTAATCAAGATCGTGATGCAATAGTCTCGGCGCAAAATGACTTCCAAGAATGGCAAGGATGGTTTTCAGATATTTTAGGCCAAGATACTAGTGAAGATGGTAGGTCAGTTAACCCAATTACCGCCATTCTAACAAATGTCAGCGGCGGAAAGTTACTTGGTGAGATGGAATTCAATGTAACTGGTGCACAAGCCGATACCAACGGCGGTGCAGTGATTTCGAAGTCATTGTCTATTGAAGCATCCAGTGCAACAGGTATTGTGACTTGGGAAGGTCACTCATCATTTGATGGTACACCTTTGAGTTCCCATGAATTAATTTTCACTGATATTTGGACAGAAGAAGAATTAGAGCATATCTGGACTACTAATGGTACAGTCGTATCAACCGATGAATACCCACGTGTATTCCGTGGTGAAGGTGAGGTGACCTTTACAGGTGCAGGTTTGGTAGTGACTGAGGGCGAGGTCTTAGTATCAGATTTCACTGGCAACTACACAAGACAAATTGCTAACAATCATTCGTTTACAGGAGTTGGAAGGTTCTCTGGTGCTGGTCAATTCGTTGGTACTATCACGAGTGGTGAAACAATCTCAACTTGTGTTAATGACACTATATCAGAATCCTCTGAAATATGTACATTGTCTGGTTCCAATCCTCTAACATACTTATTCTCCGGAACTTTTGACGGTACTGGGAAAGTTACTGCAAACGGTTCAGTTGACTACACTGCAACATTATACCGTGAAACACTTGTTGGGAATGGTATTTTCTTTACCGATGGCACCGATGAAAGTCTAGATACATATGGTACAATCAACGGTAGTGGCACATTCAGCGGCACTGGTATATTCAACGGCCCAATGGTTGAGCCCGGTTCATTCCACTTAGTTGATGCCTTACCAGGTCAATACCGAGTATATGTGGTGCTTCCTAATGGGAATATCACCAGATTGAGCACTCCCCTTGA
>CAXEOD010000060.1:0-10820 GCA_963997805.1 uncultured Candidatus Poseidoniales archaeon | reverse complement strand
TGAAATGAATTTCAATATACTTGGCTAGCATCTTTCCAAACAGCACTCCCCTGTTTTCTCCATCCAAGCCATCGGTGGTTTACCCAACCGATTCGGTGGATTACAAACTGGTCAGCTGAATTTGGTAGACTTGGTTCTTCAAGAGCCCACTTCAACATTACACCCAATTCTAATTGTTGAATTTCAGAAGGCACACGACTCCACATTTGGGATGAAAGGCGCACCAAGTGCCATTTCTCTCCAATTCTTGCAATCAAATCTGGAACGGTATACACTCTAGAATTGCCCACCCAGTGCGCTTCTAACCGATTAAGAGGCAGCCACTCATCTACATGATTCCCGCTAAGTTGGGAAAGTAGTGGTGCTCTATCTAGGGCTGAGATACGAGGGAACCCATCGCCAATCATTTTGTTGACAAGGCCATCATCAATTTCTCCACTACCATTTTTCAGATTATTCCTAAGCCGCGAAGTCATCTCGTTTTTCGCTTGTGCTTCTGACCATTCTTCACCACGGTATTTCATCAAGACCCAATCTTTGACCCCGTCACCCACAGCACGTAACATCAAATCATTTTGATTTCTTCTGTTTCCAAGTTGCCACGCGTGGGCAACCTTTGGGACTTTAGATCGTGGTCCACCTGGCCATCCACCACTTCCTACCACATGAAAGTGGACATACCTTCGGGGGCATTCATTCAGCATTCGTACTCTACTAGGGCTCCAAACAATTGATTTTGTCAACATTAACCGCTAGCCTAAATTTCAGGGTTCTTGATAATATCGCCTAAATTTTCTTCAATTGCTGTTCCCTCTAACTCCCCGCGCTCGCGTAGGCGCGAAGAATCATTTGGAAAACACCTAGTTTCCGAAAATATAACTCTCAAGTGAGAAGTGCATTTCCAATAGGCCCTATCAACAACCAAACGAACCACCAGACAGCCATGCCAATCAGCAAACAACCCCACAAGCGTGGACTCTCAGTATGTCCGAGGTATCCAAGTAGTCTTGAAAATGGACCACCGATGGATGCAATTCCGCGGAGAATTAGCACCACAAAGCCAGCAACTAGGCAGTGGAAAATTAACATCACAGGTGACATGACTAGGCCAGTGAGAGAAGCTGCAGCAACTGAGCCAATACCTTGAGGAATCATCAGCGGATATGCTAACCATGACAGCCAAGCAAGCCAGTGACCTAGCAACACATCTTGCGTAAAGTCTGGCCCCAATCTCCATTCACGGTAAGACTCAGGCATTCTTTTATGCACTTCAGAGGCGATGAAATTTACTTCGTGTACTTCGCTGTGAATCGCTAGACTAAGGCCTTGCCAAGCAAGCCATATCACTAATGCAAGTTCTACAAACGGCCATATTCCACCGGCAACAAGTGAGAGAATTGCAACCGGTATGCTCCAAATTGCAAACCCAATCCCCGCTGCCATAACTGTGCCACCAACCCCAGCAAAAGGAGGGAGAGGAGTATCTGGTACATCCATACGCTTTCTTGGGAATGCAAGAATGAGAAGTGGTAATGCAATGAGAGTTGGAATCAGGAGATTGAATAAATTGAGCATTGATTGGTCTGAACCTTTCATACTCTTTTCAACCGACTCAACAATTCTCTGGTCTGACATTGATCCTGATGATGAGGTTGAGATGAATCCTGCTGAATCAATAATTATCACGCCATCAGCAATTCCAGAAGGTAATTGATTTGCGACCTCACCTTTTGATTCATCAATTAATAGCGGCCAACTTCCATTGAGTAAATCAGCGTAAAAGTCGAGGTCAGTAGGTTGTACACCTTCACCAGTCGCTATCTGTGCGAAAGCAACAGAATCTCCGAGTCGTTCACTAGCATTATCAAAATCCCTTTTTTGTTGTTCAGCATTAGGAGAGCCTGATGTGAATACACCCAACACAACAGCATCATGACCCGACAATAGGTCGCTTAGGGAAACTGATTCTTCACCAGTAGAAGGATGTTGGAGGAGAGAAAAGGTTGGTGCCGACGAGTCATCTCTCGTAGCGCCGAATTCTAGTGAAGGCAAAGTAGCAGCAGGAGCCATTGAAGAAAGTGCTAGAACAAGTAAGAGAACTAGTGTGGGCCATGGTAATAATCCACTTTTCAGACGCATTCCAAGATATCCCAACAACGTTGAAATTGACACCAGCCAAAACCAACCAGAGCCAGCAATTGCATTATCTTGAGATGTCACTTCAAATCTATATACTGCAACAATGTGGTCCGAATCTTCAGAATCACAATCTTCATTATAATCACCAGCCGTTAGAATAAAACAAGAGTCAACCATGTATTTTCCTGGTTGTAGTGTAGCATTTGATACCCAAACTAATGCAGTACGATTTGCTTCCACTAATCTGCTGCCATGAGGTATCTCAAAATGTTCAACATGGCTATCTTCAGCGGGTTTTGTTGTAAGATGTCGTGCTTCTTCCCAACCACCAAGTGGCCCAACAATATCGATGAATTGCCAACTGTAATCCTCACCTCCCCATGGACTAATTGGTGTGAACTCAATTCGTACCATGCCATTTGCATCAGCGTTTACTTCCAATTCAGGTTGTAACATTTCACCTGAAAGTACAGCCCTTGTAGCAGATTGGTAAGCATCCCAGTACACTCTTCCTTGGGAGGATGAGCATCCATGAGTGACTTGGATTGTTAGTGTGACAACATCCCCCTCTCCAAGAGTGACATTGCTGTAAGTACCATTGACATGAAATTCAGTGGCCTGTTCCCAGCCGTCTTGCATTACCTGAGGATCGGTCTGTTCACCGTCAATTACAGTGGTTGTACCAACATCCAGCCAAATTGTGAATGAGGTTGCCCCAGCACCTGGCACAAGCGATTCAAGTAAACAACCAGGGGTGTCTGATACAAGTGATGAGTAAACAAAAACATCAGCTTCGCCAGAAAGTACAACTGTTTCAACTGCTGGTTCTGACTCTACTTCAATTACAGTTGTCGTGCCAAGATTGAAGGTTCGGAACAGTGGTTCTCCAGTGAAATATGGGTACTCACGATTCAAATTGACAGGGTTGTCTTGTCCTTGTGTACCGTTGACAAAAAGCATGTGAGTGTCGGGCATAGTCCAATTTAGTCCCGGGCCAGTCGGAATGTATTGACCCGGTTCTTGGGCACTTGCTGGAGCGGGTGATACCGCAGACAGTGTGACTGCAATCAGTGCAAGCACAATCAATACGCTGCTAAAGCGGCTTGCAGGTTGAACTGCTGTCATTGGTGTACCGTGGTGTGCTCTCTCTCTTCAACCTGCCCGCACCCTGTGGGTGCGCTTTGCTGTCAAGATGAGTTTAGACTGTAAAAATTCAAGCAGGCCAGCCAAGAGTGGTGAACAACTGCCAAGCGATGATTGAACCACAAGCAATAGAAATAGCGTTAACTTGTCCTTTACCGATCAAACCTCGATTTTCAAGTGTAGCACCTAGGACACTGTCGATTTGACATCCGAGCCAACCTACGAGGGTTACTATGGCGATGAAAGGAATTACTCCAGTTGTACTTCCACCTTGTAGAACCCATCCCAATGACCAAGTTAGAATTGAGATAATTAGAGCACCTAGAAATGCTGCTATTTGACCATTAGGACTCCAGCCGCCGTTTACACCTGGCTCGCAACTCTTCATTGTGGTGATCATTCGGACACGTGGGTCTACGCAGCCAAATTCGCTAGCAAATGTGTCTGCTGCAGCAACAGCAATTGCCGCACCATAAATGGGGAGCATAGCGTCCCATGATTGGTTGTAGAAAGCAATGATTGCGATAATCCCTGGGACTCCACCGTTTGCAACAACATTAGACCATTCTCGATGTCCATCTTCTGATTCAGCAAATCCCTTCGCTAATTTCTCCTCTAATCGCCATTTGGTAGCTGCAGAACCGGCTGAAAGGAACCCAAGTAGGATGACTAACCAAGTCCAGTGACCAAATACACCAACGATTGTACCAAGAATGATTGCAGTTGCAATACCGGGGCCATCCAAAATGTTGCGCACCTTTGATGCGACAGTCAGTAAAACAACGAGTGAAATTGAAATGATTAGATTTGTTTCATCAAGTCCACCAACAATTTCGGAGATGTCAGAGGCGGCGATTTCAACACCGCTAAGTAAGTATTCAATTACCAATGATTCCGCCTCCTCAATCAGAACACCAGCCGATGGGTTCAGTTCAAGAATGTGACTGTTAAAAAATCGTCGAGCCGCGCGTTCGCGCGAAAGTTAGTGTTTGCCGCGCGCCATTCAAACTGAATCAGGCGAAGCGATGACTGAGCGGATGATTTCTCTTCCAAGCAATAGTACACCACATACTAGTAACCCAGACCACAGTAGAGAAAGGGCGAATATCTGACCATCGCTCATATTTGCCGCAATTCCAATCAATTCAATGGCGGTTAACGTACCATTCCAAAATGCATGTCCTAAAATTGCTAAGGCTAAACCAATTAACGGGTGTTTAGGAATAGGTAACCTTGCTTCACTATAATGTACAGTATATGGTTCAAGAAGAGGTAAACGGAATTCCCCGAGTAATTCAGTTGCTGGTGCTACTACAGCTTGTTCCGAGTTATCTGAACCGACAAATTCTCCACTCTTTGGGTCAAGAAGTTTCCACTCAAGTTGCTGATCCTTAGAAGGTTCAGACATATTCTCTTGAATTTGCATGTTCTGTCTATCTCTTGCTTTTCTTTTCATTAAGAACCAGCCTAGGCCAGTGCCGGTAAGTCCGGTCCAAAATGCGTGACCTGGAATAGAACCTATGCCGCGCACCAGCGTAGTTAGTGTGAATGCAATTGGCCCACCTAATGTAGACGTTAGAATGTAGATTAGATTTTCAAGCATAGCAAATCCAAGGCCAACAGTGAATCCTATCTGGAAACCTCGCTTCGGAGAATCTATAGATGAGGCGAATGCGAGTACAAATAGGCCTTTACATATTTCTTCACCAAATGGCGCAGATATCACCGGGATGAGTAATTGGACGACATAATCTGAAAAGAAAACCCCTGCAATAATTGGGAATAGCATTGAGTTGATTGTTAGCGCTGGAATTGCTGAAAGCATTCCTGCTACTAGCCAGGATTCTGCTTCACGTTGCCGTGTATGGAGTCCTAGGCGTCTTGTACACCAAGACCACCAAGCAACGATTGGAATTGAGAATCCAAGTAACCAAGCGGGAATCCCAATGATAATGAATAGCAATATCGCTACAATAGCCCCAACCTCAGATGTAAAGTAAAGTCCAGTAAGAAATGTAGTGATAACTAGAAGTCCAGCGAACACCATCCAAGCAGTCTTACTTGGCGGTGTGTCTAGAAGTGAGTCATCCCTTACGATGTGATGAGCAAAACGAGTTTTTGCTGGTGTTTGGAGAGAACCACCCATCGCTAAACGATGCACATTTGTACCATGTTCATCAGCCACTGCTCGCTGTAGGTGGACTAGTTTCGGACGTCTGAAAAATGTTAGAAGAAACACGAAGGGAGCGGCACAGACACCTCCACAAATTGACATGAATGGGTCATTTAAGGCAACTCCATAGGGTATCATAAAAATCAGTTCGGCAAGGAAAGTAGCCACTATCACGGTCCCTAGCATCCGGCCATATATTTTCCATGGTTTACTAACTCTGATGAGTTGTAGGTCTGCAGGAGGTGGAGAAAGAGGATTGACTTCTGGCATGATGTATGTGTGACCTGGTGGGGCCGCGCCAACTGCATGTTGTGCTTGAATCGGGATTTGCAGAGGCCTAACTGCTCCTGAAGGATGGCTTGCCGCAGATAGTGGATATCCTCCATCAGTGGGCTGCATAATTGGGCCAAGAAGGGCGAGTCACATCAACCTCGCCCCGTATCAATCACTTGCCAAGGCTTTGTATTTGAGGGCAAAGGAGATGAGCAGGGTGCTTCTGGGACAACTACCTGCAATGATGAAGAATTGAAGCCGACTGCTGTTACCAACTTGACGATTGATGGGCGAACTGAGCGGGTATTTATTTTCTACAGGGTGTTTTGTTTGAGCATAAAATCCTATTCTATCTCATAGTCCAACAGTTGAGGGGCCACCCGCAGGAATTGGTGGCAGTGGTTCAAGTGTTCCACGAAGAGCGGGGCCTTCAGTGAGTGACCCAAAAATCCCTATGTCACCTGCAATGTTGTGAGATAGTGCGAACCAAACTCTGCCTTGTACGTCTATTCGCATGTCCAAGAAATCACCAAGTCCACCGCATCGATTGTATCCACAATCATCCAAGTCATCAATTGGATCATTTTCTTCGGTGATTTGGACAGTGGTGAAAAGCGGATTATCGCTGAACGCATCAGTAACTGTAGTGATGTAGCCGTGCCAAGCCTCAGTCCCACTTCCATTCGATATGACTCCAACATAACCGAAGGCTACGCGGCCTTCGGAGCCAGCCGTAACAACTGGGAACCCTGTTCCAGAAAGTCCGGCGGGGGGTGCAATCATCATTGCATCTGACCAAGTTTCAGCTTGGTCTCGTGAATAAGCAAAGTATGGCATATTGTCAGAACCCATCCACATTGCGTAAACATTAGACTGGTCATCAACTCCAACTTGTGCTTCCTCAGCATTCCAAGTGGTGGCCTTACCACTTTCTTCAGTCGGAAGCACATGCTCACTCCATGTGTATCCACCATCGTCGCTCTTGTAAATGGCATATCCTTGAGCATCACAACTTGGATTACCGCGGTAGAAGTTACCATCATCAGCCCCTTCTAAGTGAGCAGACAATCCTCCACTGCCACAACCTAGCGGGGCTCCGGGTACTTCTGGGCTCCATGTATTGCCACCATCAAAACTCGTTGAGCATAGTGGGGCTTCCCAGTTTCCATTGATGCAGAATACCCAGGTTGTTTGGTGCAATGCAGCTGGATAGGGGGCTGAAGCAATAGTTTGGTGGTCCTGAACGGAATAGGACGTTGCAACAGTCGGTGCTGACCATGAAGCGCCCTCATTGTCAGACCATTCAACGGTCATTCCCAATAGAGCGTGCATGTCGAACTTCATGATGCGGTCAGTCCACGGGTCAATGTACACGTATGGGTCGTTTGAGTTGGCTACAGGGGCAATTGGGTCATACACATTTGCGCACGAATATTCAGATAGGTCAGTCATTCCTATGAGCCCAGTGCATTGAACTATAGCAGTTGAGCCAGCAGGTCCATTACCCCAACTTGTCATGTAGATATTATTGTCAGATGTGATCCCCATAGTTGGCTCAAAAGTAGTCATCCCAATTCCGTAATAACTTCCGTTCGCCCAGAATGGGGTATTGAAACTCGTTAGGTTTGCAGTAATGTTTGCCTCAGCAACAGCGGATGAATTTAGGGCGTCAATTCCGCCAGCATAATGATACCAAGTTGTTGCTGGAATATCCTTGTCAAATGTGAAGGGTGTATCTTCTTTTACAGCCTCAGATTCCTTGTTTCCGAAGCATCCTGAAAATGCTGTTAACATCATTAGTAAGGAGAGAGTTACTGCCATTCCAATTCTCATGCAACCCCTCCCCACTTTGGCGTGGGATGGATTCTAAACTTCAATACAACGGATGGGCAGAAATAAAAAAAATGAATAAAATTTCTCAAATTTTCAAATTAACACTTCTTTGGGTAGGTTTCATGTCCTATTGCTCATCTGAAGTATCATGAATAGTCGAATTTGGTTCAGTATTGTTTTAGCCGCCCTGCTCCTGATGACATCCACTCTGCCCCTCACTCAAGCCGATGGGACTGCTGGTCGGGATACTGTGAGTTATTGGCAACTCGACGAGAATGGAGCGTTCGAAGACTTTGACGATGCCATTACTGAACTGACCGAGAGATGGAGCATACCCGGCACCCAAGTGGCTGTGATGTTCAACGGCACGCTCGTCTTCTACAATGGATACGGGGTATCTGACAGCGAATCGGCCACCAATGTCACGGCCGATTCGAAGTTCAGAATCGCAAGCCTCTCCAAGGCGGTCACCTCTGCGGGGATTCTCACACTGATCCAGAACGGCACAATTTCGCTGGATGACAGGATGGTCGACCTGATCCCGGACCTGCTACCCAGTCAGCTGTTAGGTTGCGAGTATCCTAGTCATTCCACATCATACTCGATTAACGACATCACGGTATCACATCTGCTCAACCACCGTGCTGGATTCGACCCTTCTTCAGACCCGACCTACTGGCACTGGAACACCTGGGACAACAGAAACGACGACTGCCTCGACATAGATTCACTGAACACAGACTACGATGACGGGAATCTCGCTCCCGTCTCGATGGAAAGAATCCTCTCCGAATGGCTGCGCCGCCCACTCGATTACGAGCCGGGTAGTGACTACGAATACTCCAACATCGGCTACCAGATTCTGGGGCAGATTATCGAGGCACAGTCCGGCATGGGATACGAGGCCTACATCCTCGAGAACGTGCTGACACCGATGGGAATCGACAGCATGTCAATCGGAATGACGATGCCCGACCAGAGAGCTGAGAATGAATCCACCTACTACGACTACGAGGATGACACCAGCCCGTGCCACTTCCCTTCAGGAGAGGATGCGGACGGTGACCCGGTCTTCCCTACGGCTGCGGACCCTGACTGTGGCAACTTCGTGATTGAGGAGAAGGATGGTGGCGGTGGCTGGATTGCCACTGCTGCGGACTATGCACGCTTCCTTGCGCACATCGACGGGACTCTCACTACGACCGCCTTCAACGACTCGTTCGAGTATTTCATCTCAAATCCCGACGCACCTGAATACAGTTCATACTACGGTCATGGTGTGTTCGTGAGTGCGGCCAACACTGACATCTGGAATCACTTGGGCGCATTCTCAGGTTCATCGACTTACTTCAAGCGGGTCATGGTTGATAACAACGGAACTGACGAACCCGTGTTCGTCGTGATGTTTTCTAACACCCGGCCGACATCCAGTCTGGAGATTGATGGGAAGTCGTGGACTTCGGACAGGACGAGCACCATCTCCAGCGTAATCTACGATGTGGATTGGGCCAACATTTCGTTGTCCAAGCCCATGCCATCCTGCACTCCCGGGGACACAAAACCGGCGGACGATGGCTGCAACAACTGCGTCTGCACCGAGGATGAGATATGGGCGTGTACGATGATCTACTGTCCCGATGATTCCAACCAAGTTCCTAGAATATCACTGTGGCCTGGAAAGGTGAATCAACACAATGAGAACGGTACTTGGTTAACTGACCATGATGGCGTTTCAGGTGGCCATCCGAATAGTGAATATCCTAATGATTACGGGGGGCTCGAGTTAGAGTATTGTCAGAAATTCTGGCCGACTACAACCCAAGTTGTTCTACAAGATCATAGGGAGAGCATCACCTTCTACACTGAAGGTAACAAGGTCGCTTACAACACCACAAAAGATGTGTGGATATGCCTGACTGAAGATGGCGAGATACCTGAGTTTGACCCAGTTGACAACCCTCCTTTGACAGAAGATGAAGTGATTGACGACGATTTAGTCGATGACGAAGATGGCGAACAAAATGGTGTTAGAGTTCCTGGATTTGGACTAACCGCTACACTCTCAATGTTAGGGCTAGTTGCACTTTTCAGAAGTAGACGAAATTATGTTTAGTGGACCGGGCGAGATTTGAACTCGCGGCCTCTACAATGCCAATGTAGCGATCTTCCACCTGATCTACCGGCCCTCTATGTTGGCGACCCACCGGCCACTTCTCTTTAAGCCTGACCAACCGACCGAGGCGTTGTGGACCCTCCTCCATTCCCTACTGAGTTACTCGCCACACTCTCGTCCCATTTGACAGAGGAGGAGGCACCTTTCCTTCCTTACCTTGAGAGGGAGTTACGACTTGAATGGCTTGACCCTGACTCATCTAGTCTAGGGAATACACATTTTGAAATGAACCACCACGATTTGTTCAAACGACGTCGAATGCGCTCACCCCCTGGCCCAATAACGATTGGACTTCACCCTATGCTGGTTGATGACGAGGCACTGTTGCGTCACACTTTAGTGCATGAATTACTCCATGCTGCTGGCCTATTAGACCACACTGAGCGACATACAAAACTGGCTGATGAAATTGCCCCACCACCCACCCTTTCTTCATCGCCTCTATTGCGCTCTTTGCGTGAGAATGCAATTTCAGCAAGCGGTGAAAAATACTGGATTTGTACTTCTTGTGGCTATGAATGGGAGCGCCGGACTATGCGAAAACCGGCGCGCTGTTTGAAGTGTGCTAAACCGATGTAAATTACTAATTTGATGTTGGTTTTTTGTCTAGGCTTTACTCACTCACGACTTTGATAAGGTGTAGTGTTCATGAAGGATGGGCATGCCCGCAGAGTCAAAGGGCGATTAGTGTAGCTTGGATATCACCTCGGATTTCTAATCCGAGAACACGGGTTCGAATCCTGTATCGCCCGCTAAAAAAAACGATGGCAATCAAGGGAATTACGATTTTCTCTAGAAAACATGAGCACACTTCGGACAGCGACTCGGTTTCCTGACCGTTTTTCGCTTCCACTCAAAGCCACAATTACCGCAAGTCCACTCTTTCTGGTCGCTCTGACCCAACACCTGCTCGCGCAGCGCGCGCAAGGCAGGAGAGTTTGAGAGGGTAGGAGGGGGTGCTATTTCGTCAGCGAGTTTGCGGTGGCGAGGGGTGTGCTCGAGAAGTCCGGCAGCGTGGAGAAGTTCGTGAACGAGGGTGTGGCGGAAGAGGGCGTCGTCGTCGGCGAGCATCGGGTGGAGTCCGAT
>CAXEOD010000059.1:0-10856 GCA_963997805.1 uncultured Candidatus Poseidoniales archaeon | reverse complement strand
GCTGCGGGGACGCCTGAAATTGACACCACAACTTCCGTTGATGGGCCAGAAGGTGCAGAAGGTGCTGCGGAGCCATGACAGTTACAACCGTTAAGCACAGTTGATTCCCCACTCATATTCAAATCAGGAGGACCGCCAGACGATGCCAAAACTTGTGCTGTAAGCAGTAATATGAGGGAAATCACGAGTAGTGAACGAGTTGCATATGCACGCATGGCCACACCTGTGTTTATCCTCGACCTGTGGGCGCTTCATAACGGTTGCTCGCAGGCTCCCCCTTAGGGGAGCCCAGCATTGTCATCGACTGTGTTATCCAAGAAAAACTCTTCAAAGATCTTTCATTGCTGAATTCAACTCATTCATCATCTTCTTTCCATCACCAAATAACATCATTGTCTTGTCCTCAAAGAACAAGTCATTGTCCACTCCCGCGTAGCCTACATTGAGGCTACGCTTGATGATTACAACTACTCTAGCCTTGTCTGCATCAATGATTGGCATGCCACCGAGTGGCCCTTCCCCAGAGCGTGCTACTGGGTTAACGGTGTCATTAGCACCAATCACAAGAGCAACATCACATTCTGGTAATTCTGAATTAATGTCCTCCATCTCAATTAATTGCTCATATGGCACATTTGCCTCAGCAAGAAGGACGTTCATGTGGCCAGGCATTCTGCCAGCCACTGGGTGAATTCCGTACTTGACATCAACTCCTTGAGCCTCTAACAAATCAGCAAATTCTTTGACGGCATGTTGGGCTTGTGAAACTGCCATACCATATCCTGGGATGATAACACATGTTGCAATCCCATCACAGACCATTGCAACCTCTTCAGGATCACTACCAACTTTTGTGCGAGTCACGGTTTCTCGCCCTCCACCGCCAAACGACTTGAAGAGAACTGCTGGCAAAGTACGATTCATCGCTTTACACATAATGAACGTAAGAATCAAGCCAGCCGCACCGACCATTGAACCAGCAATAATCAATACATTGTTGCCAATTACGAAGCCGGTGAAAGCGGCTGCAATTCCTGAAAGTGAATTCAGCAGACTAACGACCACCGGCATATCAGCTCCTCCGATGGGCAATACAAACAATATTCCAAGTAGGCAAGATGCCCCCACCAAACCATAGATGTAATCAGTATTGTTCGGTTCTTGGATTGTTAAAACGATTAGAACTACTGAAGCGATGAGTAATCCAACTTTCACAATATTCAACCAAGGTGGACCCCAAGTTGGGAAACTAACCCATTTCCTACGTCCTCTTTCATCCTTTTTTGTTAATGGAATGTAAAATCCACCCATCAGTTTACCCATTGCCATCATGCTTCCTGTTAGTGTAAGCCATCCTACTAATCCAGAGAGCCCAATTGCAACCCATATTGCATAGAGCTCAACACCTGGCGGAGGTACGTTTCCGGTCTGTAAACGGCCCAACACTTCTGACAATCCAACGAGTGCAGAAGCTGCACCACCAAATCCATTGAACATAGCAACAAGTTCAGGCATCCCCGTCATTTCTACACGGATTGCCAACCAAGCCCCAACGACTGTACCAATTACTAATCCACCTACTATCAATTCAATACCAATGAAACCTTCACTGTACATCTTGGCTAGTGTTACTAGCACTGCCAAAAACATCCCGTAGGCACCTAAACGGTTACCATCCGGTGCTGTTCTAGGGCTTGACAATTTCTTGATACCCATAATGAAAAGTGCGGCTGAAACAAGATAGCCGATATCCCAAACTACTGCATCAACCATCCTAAGCACCTCCCTTCTTCCTGCGCTTTCCAGCAATCATTTCCAACATCTTGTTGGTTACCATGAATCCACCAACACAGTTGATGGTAGCGAGAATTAAAGCAGCAAATGCAAGCCAAGCAGCAGTGCCCGGATCGCCATCCTTGAAAGCGGCATTCGACAAAAATAAGGCTCCAACAATCGTAATTCCAGAAATTGCATTTGCACCTGACATAAGCGGTGTGTGCAAAGTGGCCGGAACCTTACTGATTAATTCAAATCCTAGGAAAATTGCCAATACAAAAACCGTAATACTGCCGATAAGTGCTGCTAGTGTTAGACTCATTGAACCACCTCCTCAAGACGGGTTTGCTTTTCGTGCATCGCTCCACCTGTGCAAATTAGAACGCCACCCATGCCAGGAATGTGGAAATCATTGCCCTCGGGAGAGCCAACCAAAATATCGTCTTCTAAATCTAGGGTTAACTCGCCATCCTTGACTATTGATGTGACAAATGTCGTGAGATTATTAGAGTAAAGCATACTTGCAGTTGATGCTAATTGACCCGCCAGATTTGGAGTACCCACTATGGTTACTCCGTTGTCTGTTTGGACGATTTTCCCAACCTCGGTGAGTTCGCAATTACCACCAACATCTGCGTTCATGTCAACAACCACTGCGCCGGCCTTGAAATTTTCAATTGCGCTTGCTGGGACAGTGATAGGCGCAGGACGACCAAAAATCCTCGCAGTTGTGACAATAACATCTGCATCCGATGCAACTTCACACACCGTATCATTTACTTTCTGAATAAACTCTGGAGTGAGTGGCTTAGCATATCCTGATTCATCCTCAAAGTCATCCATCCCATCTACTTCAATAAAACGGCCGCCAACAGATTCTATTTGCTCGGCGGCTGACTTTCTGACATCAGAAGCGTAAACGATTGCCCCGAGTCGCTTGGCAGTTGCAATCGCTTGCAAGCCAGCGACACCTGAACCCATAATGACAAACTTTGCTGGCCTAACGGTACCAGCACTAGTTGTCATCATTGGAATTCCTTTAGGAGCATGAGAAGCACCAGTAAGGACTGCCTTGTAGCCAGCAAGGTTGTCTTGACTACTATTGACATCCATTGCTTGTGCTCTAGATATTCTGCGAGGAATCATATCCATACTGAAGAGAGTAATCTTTGCGTCAATGGCTGATTTGACCCTTTCAGGATTTCTGAACGGATCTGAAACACAAGCGACCATTTGGCCTTCTTTCATCCCGTCTAATTCTGGCATGCCAATAGAAATTACGATATCCGCAGTCAGTGCAGTTACCCTGTCTGTCACTGTAGCACCAGCCTCAGTATATTCAGAATCGCGATGATGAGAAGATTGACCCGCTCCAGATTCAACCAATACTTCAAAACCCATTTTGTTCAACTTTTTGATTGAACCCGGAACTATCGCGACTCGAGTTTCCCCCTCTGCCTCTTTCACAACCCCTAATTTCATGCTCAAACACACCCGCTAGAAAGGCCTGCCCGTAGGGCAACACCAATTCTTCAGCAAGATAGGCGACCTGCATGAGGTTCTTGAATGTGGCTCAAGAGTAAGCCTACAAAAGTTAGTGCATTTTTAACACTACATTGCCAGGGTATGAGAAATAAAGTAAGCGGTTAGTATTTGGATGGTGCACCCCCCGATGGGGTTTACACTAGGTGTTGATGATGAGTATCGGAAAGGCAAAAATCGCAGTAATAGGGGCTGGAAATGTTGGTGCTACTTGCGCTTTTGTATTAGCTCAGAAAAAATTAGGTGATATCGTTTTACTTGATATTTTTGAGGGATTTGCCAAAGGAAAGGCATTGGACATGAGCCAAGGAGGTCAAATTCTCAACTACGATGGTAGTCTTACAGGTACATCTGACTACGCTGATATCGCAGGAGCAGATGTTGTCGTTGTAACATCCGGATTCCCAAGACAACCTGGAATGAGTCGAGAAGATTTGATTGGCAAGAATGCTGATATTATCTCACAAGTTGGTACCGGTATTCGCGAACACGCACCTGATTCAGTAATTGTCATGGTTACAAACCCACTAGACTTGATGACGTATCATATGCAAAAAGTGACAGGTTTCCCACACCATCGAGTGGTTGGTCAAGCCGGAATTCTTGACTCTGCGCGAATGACTCATTTCGTAGCCCAGGAAATTGGGTGCTCAAATGAAGATGTACAAGCAATGGTGTTGGGTGGTCACGGAGACACCATGGTTCCTTTACCCCGTTACACAACAGTTGGAGGAATATCTATTACTCAACTTTTAGACAAAGATACGATTGATGCTATTTCTGCAAGAACCGCAAGTGGTGGTGGAGAAATTGTCAAACTTCTAGAACGAGGGAGTGCGTTCTATGCACCAGGTTCAGCCGCTGCAATTATGGCTGAAGCCATTGTAAAGGACCGAAAAAGATTGTTGCCATGCTCTGCTTACCTCACAGGACAATACGGGCTTGATGATATTTACATCGGAGTACCAGTAACCCTTGGGAGAAATGGGGTTGAAGGGATTCTTGAATTAGAGTTGGAAAAATCTGAGCTTGATAGTCTGCAAGGATCAGCAAACTTCTACAAAGAGCAATTAGGTGAACTTCTCGGATACTAGAGTTCCAATAACCACACAACAACTGGGACATTTTCTAAGCGGCGGATTTAGAATGGGGGCGCCTGTGGCCACAGTATGGCTCAGGAGCACCTTTACCTAGAACACGATGGGAAAGTGCTACTCGTTGATAAGAATGGAAAAGGCCCACAAATCCCAGTTAGAGGGCGTGATGCCAAAACCGGATGGCTGTATAGATTACCAACCGAGTCGGAGGCAAGTAAGTTAGGGCTTACTTGGGATGTGAAAAGAATTAACCGCTTTAATTTTCAAGACAGCACACACGAAGTTACTCATGCACTACCTAATATCGAATGGCCTAAGGAATGGGCTTGGAAGGACAACCTGATTTCTGATTCTGCAGTTCATCCCGTTGCTAGGGAAAGTGTCTATAGAACAATGCATAGGGTAGTTGCGAAAGTGGTACTTAGAAATCCAAAAGGACAACTTCTGTTGCAAAAAGTGAAGCGCGGATTCTTCACTGGGCACTGGACTTTACCTGGTGGTTTCCTTGATTATGCAGAACACCCCCGACGTGGGGCAGAGCGAGAACTGTTTGAGGAATTAGGTGTTGAATTAAAACTCCCTGACCCAAGAGGTGAAGCGGGTATTATCCAAGATGGGGTTGACAAATGCATTGTTCAAGAACGAATTTTCAACGCCGAAGGAATTGATTGGGTTTCGTTCACATATCTCATTGATGTCCCAGATGGAATAGAATTCGTGTGTAAACCAGATGAAGTAGAAGAAGCACGCTGGTTTGATGTTGAAGAAGCGATGGCAATCGGAGCTTCAATGTTTGATATAGATGCATTTAGAATGCTTCTTGAGGAGGAATGAATATGTTTGAAAATAAAGATCGCAGGACAAAAATATTGTTTGTGATGGTTGAAATTACTTTTTTCACCGCGATTATTTCCCAAATAATGTTGCAATTAGGCGGTGGGGCAAGAGATGAATTGATGGATTTGTCAGACCAATTAATTGTATTTGGGCAAGCTGTAATTTTTGAAAATGGCCTGCCACCTTACATTTCTTCGGCTGGAGTTTTTGCTCCTGAAAGTATACTGTTTGGGATTGGATTATCAATTGTTGGAGCGTTAATCATCTGGTTATCAAAGGAAATATGGAAGGAAACTTGCAAACAATTCCAAGAAACACACACTACAACTCTACACCTTCGGACAAATAATATTGGATTAATTGCCGGGATGAGCGGGGGTATTGTTCTAATTTTTCTAGCGTGGACTCCGATGAATACCCAATTAATAGCACATCTTGTAATGGCGACAATAGTATTTTTAGGTTCAATTTTATGGACTATTTTAGTCACCGTTTCTAGAACTATTCTTGATGCTGATAAGCAATGGCGTGGTTACAACATTATCCGATTACGTTGGACTTTGATGTCTGTTGCATTCATATCATTGCAACTCTCAATTATTTCATTTGTCCTAATCTCTACTACCGTTTCTGCTGCATTCGAATGGTTACTTTTCATATCTCTTAATTGTGGCCTACTAACCTTCTACACTGTTTTTGAATCCCCAGACATTGAGGAGGAATGATTCTGGAAATATCACTACTTATTGTCTCACAACCAGACATCGCCTCAACCATTCAAGGTGATGCACTGCTCGCACGAGGTAGTTGGACAGAAGTAGCAACTGTTGAGAATGGTAAAAGTTGGGCTCACAACTCCAAACCTGTACACCTTTGGTGGTTCCCTGGTCGTATACTAATGGAAGATAATCTAGATATTAGATACTCTAAAGATTCAGGTGTTAACGTAAGGGAAGTAATTTTTCTATCCCGCCACTTTGCGGCAAGTGGCATCCCAAGTTTGACACTACATGTGATAGGTGTACCAGGTGAATCGCCGGTAGGGGAAACCGCAGAATTTGGCGGAATCAAAGGAGAAGTCGTCCCTCCTAATACTCGCTTTGCAGAATGGTACCGCCGCATGTATCAAGCAGGCACAGAACATGGATTAATTCCCGAATTTGATATGACTATTGAAACTACACACCATGGTCCTAGTTTATCAGTTCCAACAATGTTTATTGAAATTGGATCTTCAGAAACTCACTGGAATCGGCGTGATGCTGCTGAGGCGTGGGCAGATGTTATCTCAGATGGTTTTGGATTTGATTCTGATGATGGTCAAGTTAGTTTAGGTGATTGGGATGTTCTTTCAGTGGATGAAAAACAAAATCAAAAAATAATGCTGGGTATTGGTGGTGGCCACTATGCACCTCGGCATACAGATGTCATTCGTAAAACCAATTGTTGGGCTGGCCACCAACTTGCTTCTTACGCGTTAGAAATGATAAGACCAGATGCAGAAGATTGGGACCCGATAACTGGAGATTTACCAACCGGGCAATGGCGACATGCGATAAAAGTGGCTTTGGCAAGCACAAAACAATCTTTTCCAGGGGGTCAAGTAATTGCTCACCTAGACCGGAAATCGTTCAAAGGATGGGAACGACAAGCAATAAAAAGATATTGTGAAAGAATAGAATTACCAATTGGTAGGACTAAAGATTTCCAATGAGATTTGATGGGTAATTGTCAAAGAGCGGGCGCGGACTTCCGATATGCGGGGCGAAGGCGATGGGTCTGTTTGGACGGATGATTGTTGCAGTTCTACCCCTCACTCCGAAGTTTCTTGTTCGCTGGGTTTCAAAGCGATACGTTGCTGGCAGAGACCTTGATTCTGCGATATCAGCAATGAAAAAATTAGGTGAAAAAGAAGGATGTTGCTTTACAATAGATGTATTGGGAGAGGACATTTCCACCTTGGCCGAAGCCAATTATTTTCTCACTATCTATGAACAAGTTATAGATGCAATTGTCACTCATGGGTTAGACGCTAATATCTCAATTAAACCAACTGCTTTTGGGCTATTAATTGACGAAGAGGTTGCCCTTAAGAACATCCAACAATTACTTGAAAAAGCTGCACGACATGATATGTTTGTACGTCTTGACATGGAAGACCATAGAGTAACACAATCAACAATTGATATTGTACTAAAAATGCATGAGATTGGTTTGAAAAACGTTGGAGTCGTGTTGCAAGCAAGGCTGTTCAGAACACTGGGTGACATCAAATCCATCTGTTCATCCTTACAAGGTGACGCAGATATTAGAATCTGCAAAGGCATCTATCTAGAACCATCGGATATTGCCCACACTGAATATAGAGCCATCAACACAGGATATTCTGAAGCACTTTCACTGATGTTGAAAAATAATTCCTATTGCGCTATTGCCACGCATGATAAACCAGTGGTTTCAGATGCACTTTTGCAACTTAAAGAAAAAGAGATGGGGGTTGGAATAACTGATCCCCGCGACGGCGCCCGTCAAACTGGTGTTGATAAGGGACCAGGATACGAGTTTCAAATGCTCTTGGGTGTACGAGGGGATATGCGAAGGAAACTAATCAAACAAGGCCACAAAGTTAGGGTGTATGTGCCGTTTGGAGAAAAATGGTATGAGTACAGCATTCGTAGATTAAGAGAAAATCCCGACATAGCATGGCATGTTGCTAAGTCGTTTATGATGCCATGGTCACGTTGAACTAGAGATTATTCTCTATGTTTTTGATAAACCTTCTTTGAGCGGATATTTGCTGAACGAATCTTTTCTTGATGGTCTTCACGACCAGAGAAATTCTGACCTTTCCAACTTCCTCTTTCGAGTCGCCTCTTTTCCTGAGCATCCTCATAAGACGGTGGTAAGTGAAGGAAAACGCGACGTATATTTGCTGCTTTCATTTTCCCATTCAGACTTCTTCCTTTACCACTATGTAAGGCTCTAATTCGCCACAATCCGCTTGAATGTTCAAAAATTGCACCACAGTGAAATTCTTCATCGGGTTCACACATAATTGTATCTGAAAATGACTCTTCACCCTCGGTAAAAGTCAATCTTACCATCACCTTATCCACTCTGGTTGCCCATACCATTCTGACATCTTCAGCACTAACTCGGTTAGAAGATGTTGCATCCGGCATTTCAAGCCGGGTTATCTCAAAAATAAATTCATCATGGTCAAATTGGTCACCAAGAGTGAATATTTCATCTACGTCAATCTCCATCATTATCTGTCTAGAATCTCCTATTTCGGATAATGTGAAACGTACTTCAGTACTCTTGGGAGGGCGTAATTGAATCTTATGAACTCCATTACAAGTGTCACATTTCACTAGGTGGTCAACACCTTTTCCTTTCTCAGTAGTCCGTAAAATTTGGTGAGAGACTTCTTCCTTGCAGGTCGGGCATAACGCGAAATTATCGAGTTCCACCTCCTCCTCACTCGTCTCTTCCATGAGCAACCGGCCAAGCCCATCCCTCTTGAACCCGACCCACACTATGAAACAACGTACAAGGCAATCCTTGAACAGGTGTTGATGGTGCGAAGCGGCATGGAGGAAGAGGAGCACCCACTCGACGAGCTGCTTTCCAAGAGTGAACTGCTAGACCGTAACGAACCAGAGGTGGCGGCCAATATCGGTGAACAATTGAAGCATATGGAATTACAATCCTTACCACTTAGTGTAAGGAGACGTATTCGTGATGTTATTGCCCGAGTTAAACCTCAAAATGTGGTTGAAGTAGGAGCCGGAATCGGTCATTTATCTGCTTGGTTGTATGATTTGTGGCAGGATGAGGAATTACAACCTGAACGATACGTCCTCGTTGAAGGAGGAGGAAAGTTCGGGGTTATTTTGAAGCGTTTAATGCAGAGATATGATGCTGGTAAATGGAGTGATGTCATTGTTGGAGACTGGAATGATATTGTGTCCACTCAGCGGGCTTGGGTAGCAGCAAATTCTAGTAATCCACTAGCTGCAACTGAAAAATCACCACTTCCTCAATCCATTGATGTTTGCATTATAGATGTGGGTTGGAAAAATCAGAATGAATGTGTGATGGGAGCAACACCATTACTCGGGGAGAACGGCTTACTTCTGACTTCAGAGCCGGAAGTTCCTACAGAAGATGAAGTAGATGAAGAGAAAATAACCGCCTTCAATGAATGGATAATGTTAATCAAAATGCTGAATGAAACCCATGATGTTGGATTTGTACCAATGTTTGGCGGCACTCTTATCGGAATCAAACGGCGTCCTGTAAAGTGAATGATATTATTATTCAAGAATTGGCTGTAGAAATCAATGCCTCTACATTGAATATCCCGTATCCATAATGGTCATCATGACTCTCTTGACCAGTAGCACTATCAGAAAGCCATTGCTTAACATCTGAAATTGCACCACTTCCACCTGATGACCCATTGTGTGCTAATTCTGGCTTTTCTTCTAACAACAAGGCAATCCCCCCTGCCACCCAAGCAGTTGCAGCAGATGTCCCAGATGCATGGGCATAAGGACCATATCGGCTTGGTTCGTTAGATTGATGTGATGGCGGAATCATGACTGGTACGTCTTTCCCCGGACCTGTCACTTCTGGTTTCATATCTGGATTATTTCGTGGTAAAATTGGTGGGAGTGGCAAAATGCGACCATTATTATCACCACTACTAGAGCCACTCCAAATCACCCCAGTACGGTCTATACCCCCAACACAAATTACGTCCTCAACTGAACCGGGGCTAGCAACATCACCATCGTCATCTTCACCATCGTTACCAGCAGCAGCAACTACGAACACACCCTGTGAGAGAGCGTTGTCAACCGAATTTTCCAATTCGTCTGTACTACTGATGAAGAAATTGAATCCACCTGCACCACCCAAACTCATCGAAATGATATCAACACCTGAATCAACACACCAATCAACTGCTGCAGCAATGGTCTCATCTACGCCTTCTCCTTGTGAGTTCATTGCTTTTGCAACATATAAGTCGGCATTCGGTGAAACACCTTTCATCCAACCATCGGCCCAAATTAATCCTGACATTGCGGTCCCATGACCCTGATCATCGTAGGGTGTTTCCTGGTCTTGGATGAAATCCTTCCAGCCTGCTAACTGACGACCGCCAAAGTCCTGATGTGAAAGGTCAATGCCAGTATCAACAACACAGATTCCAACTCCTAAACCTGTGGCAGAAACACCATCAATCCCAGTTATCGTTCTGAAGTCACTCTGCCAACTGATATATTCATCTGGAGGAGGTAAATTGGCATTATTAGAACCATCATAATTCTCGTACCAATTGTATAGCATGTACCCAGAGGAGAGTAACAATAGTGCTGAAATAACCGCTGAAACAATAGCCGTTATTTGTTGCTTATTTAGTGAAATTGATTTCCTAGGAGTGATGTCAAGTTCAGGCATTTCGGTGGTTGCCCAATCAACGCCCTCTCCTTCGTTCATGTCAACCCAATTGCATGGCGAATGGTCGGTTGACTTCAAACCGTCGGAATATTGGACTCACACTCAATGAGTTAGGATGATAATTAGTATTTCCAA